>CAMUHA010000079.1 GCA_947088515.1 uncultured bacterium | reverse complement strand
ATAAAGATTGTTTCTGCTTCAGAGGGCAGGCTTAGGGATAATAAAGAAATGGATAAACAGGAAAGTGATGCCGGATATCAGATATATGCTGCGCTAAGGGAAATAAGATAAAAGAAGAATGTTATGGTAAATATAATTTGGGGGACAGAAAATCAGATAGCCAATTATATCAGGTCCACTGGAGCGGAAATATATGTATGGGGTTCCGGGGTAATGATGCAGATATGTTTGTCTGACTGGCTTAAAAGAGAGCGTCTGATTGGACAGGTGGTAAGCTGTACAGAAAGTGACAGCAGCAAGGTCGGAAAAAATCTAATATTATATAACAAGAAAGTTCCAATAGTAAATTATTCCAATATGTTAAAAGGCATAAGCAATAAAAAAAATGTGATTATTATAATAGCTTGTTCTTACTTTTATCAAATATTGCAAACACTGGATAATGAAGCGATGCTGGATAAGGTTGATTGTCTATGCCTTCCAATGGTGTATTTGGAAAACTTATCTTCCGGCAGACTGGAAAGCCGGTATTGTCATGGAGAGAGAAAAATCCCTAAAAAAATACATTATTGCTGGTTTGGAAAAAACAAAATCCCTGAAAAAAGCGCTGAATGTATTGACTCATGGAAGAGAAACTGTCCGGATTATGAAATATTTTGCTGGAATGAATCCAATATAGACATACATATATCGCCATGGATGGAGATAGCATATCAAAGAAAGCAATGGGCATATGTGAGCGATTATGTCCGGGCATGGGTATTATATACATTTGGTGGTTATTATTTTGATGTTGATGTGGAGCTGCTAAGAGGATTAGATGACCTGTCTGGCGCTGAGGGCTTTGGGTGCTTTGAAAAATGGCCTGTGATTAATACAGGAGGAGGGTGTGGGTCTGTTTCCGGGTTCTGGCTTTGGAAGGAGATAATGGATTTGAAAGATAATTTATTCCTGAACCAATATGAGGAAGTAATTCCAGATGCAAGCGGTTATTTTGATACTTTACCATTGCTGAAAAGAGGAATGAGGGCTGATGGAAAGCTGCAAAACATAGACGGCTTTATTTGCCTGCCCTATGATTATTTTCATCCAATAGACTACATAACAGGAAAAAAGCAAATCTCAGCTAACACTTTTGGAATACACTATTTTGACTGGAGCTGGGCTAATGATGTTATGCGGGGAGGAAATCCCAAGGAATATGATTACTATAGTATATCATTTAAAAGAGCAGAAAAAATTGAAGGTTTATAAGAGAGGAACAATATGTATTTTACACCCAGAGGGAAAGATTTAAGAGAATTTAAAATTTTGGATTTTGCAACTGCGCAGAAGTTTCTTGAAATATCAGTTTCCGGGAAAAACATCATAGATTTTTTTAAGCAGGCAGGAATCAAAAGCATTGCGCTTGCACCATATAATCATTTTGGTCAGTGTGTGGCAAGAATGCTAAAAGACCAGGATATAGAGATAAAATGTTTTATGGATAAATTATATTTTAAATATGGAAGTTATGGAGGTTTACCTGTAACTGGCTATGAAAATCTTGCGGCAAATGAAGTGGATGCGGTTGTAATAACAAGTAATTATCATGGAAACGCAATTATAGATACATTATTAGAAAATAAGGTTCCCATAGAAAAAATAATTGGTATAAACACTATACTCTATGGAATGGAGAGAATGCAGTAAAATGAAAAAAGTGGGAATAATGACGTTACATATTGGAGATAATTACGGCGCTCTTTTACAATGCTATGCGCTGCGTCATACATTAAATAATTTCCAGAATGTAAAAGCAGAAATAATTAATTTTGACCCAGGAAGAGAATTTCCTGTATACGATGTGAAAGAGATACAGGAAAAATATAAATGGAAACTAGAAAAATTTCATGAGTTTAACAGAAAATATAATGGTGTGTCCGGAGAAGCCTTTAGGGATATCCATTCAAAAGAGGCAATGGGGTATGACTATTATATTACGGGGAGCGACCAGGTGTGGAATACTTCTTTTGTATTTGCAAATGAAGCATACTTTTTAAATTTTGTACCAGAAGGAGCCAAAAAAATTGCTTATGCACCCAGTATAGGAATACCGGTCAGTTCACCAAGGATAAAAAGAGAATGGTTTCAAAGGAACATTCCGCTGTTTGATTTTCTTTCGTTAAGAGAAATGACGCATGAGAGTCTGCTGAAGGAATTTACTGATAAAAAAATTCACTCTGTGGTTGACCCTACATTACTGTTAACAAGCAAAGACTATGATGAACTGTGCAGAGACGAAAGCTATCCTGAAAAAGAGTATTTGGTACTATACTTTTTAAAACATGATAATTCAGCGGCATTATTAATTGAATTTGCCAATATGGTATCAAGAAAGTTTAATCTGCAGGCGCTGTATTCCTTTGCCGAAGCGCCAAATATATTATTTAAAAATCATTCGGAAACATTTTACTATTCTGACCCAAAAGAATTTGTCCAGCTAATCCGGCATGCAAAAGCAGTAATAACCAATTCGTTTCACGGAACAATTTTTTCCCTGAAATACCATATTCCATTTTTTACCTACATAGTAAAGAGTATGTCATCCAGAGTAACAGACCTATTAAAAAGCGTGAAAATGGAAGACCGGATTGTAAATGGATACAAAAAAATATCAGATGATATGCTGGATGTGGACTTTACAGAAGCAGACAGGATTTTAGAAAAGAAAAGACTGGATTCAATAGCCTATTTGAAATCAGCGTTAGATTTAGAGTGAAAAGCCTGGAAGAAAACTTCCAAACGCACGATATGATTCATTATCGCAGACATTGTTTGGGATATGTGGAGGTATAAGATTGAAAAAAATTACTTTAATAAACGGTGTAGAGATGCCATGTATCGGATTAGGAGCAAAAGGGGTATGGGGCGGTGAAAAAGCCAGAACATCGGAGTTGGCAAAGAATCAGTATGAGATATATGCTTATGCTTTGGAAACAAAAAAATGTGAATTGTTTGACACTTCCGGTTCATATGGATTGAACGAAGAAATACTGGGAAATGCACTGCATGATACAAAACAGCGTGAAAATGTTGTACTAATGACCAAAATTGGTAATCAGGCGCAAAGAGAAGGAAATGTAAGGAAAGCATTAGAAGACAGTCTTAAAAAGCTTCAGACTGACTATATTGATATTTATTTAATTCACTGGCCACAGACGGGGACTTTTATTGATACCTATCTGGAGATGGAAAAGATATATAAGGAGGGGCTGGTGAAAGCAATAGGCGTCTGTAACTTTCATAAACATCATATTGAAGAGCTGATGGGAAAGGCAACAATAACGCCAATGGTAAATGAATTTGAAATCCATCCCTTATTTACCCAGGAAAGTCTCATAAATTATTGTATTGCAAAGGACATTAGGGTAATTGCGTATTCTCCGGTTGGAAGAATGCACGATGTTCTTATGAAATCAAAGCCTGTATTTGACCTATCAAAAAAATATGGAAAAACACCTGTACAGATAATTTTGCGGTGGCATTATCAGTTAGGCAGGGTGGCGATTCCCTGTACCTTAAGTAAGCCTCATTTTGATGAGATATACGAAATAGAAACATTTAGCCTGACAGAAAAGGAAATTGCATGGATTAGCAGTCTGAATGAAAATATCCGGTTAAGGTATAACCCGGATACCTGTGATTTTACCAGGCTAGGGTAAAGGAGGAGAATAAGAATGATTGATATTGTTCAAAAAAGGCAATGCACTGGCTGTAAGATGTGTGGAGACTTGTGTCCTTTGGGTGCAATTTCATTTCAAGCAGATAAATATGGATTTGAGTATCCTGTGGTTGACCATAAAAAATGTATTTCCTGTAATAAGTGTGTGGAAAAGTGTCCGGGATTAAATAAATATAAAAATGAGAACTACACAAAACCAAAGATTTATGCCGCCTGGCTAAAGGATACAGATATGAGATTATATAGTACTTCTGGCGGTATTTATTTTGCTTTGGCCAAAAGTGTCCTAAAAAGCGGCGGCGCAGTGATTGCCTGCCAGTTCTCTTCGGATTGGAAACACGCGGAGCATGTAATAGCAGAGAGTATGGAGGATTTGATTCCAACTGTAAGGTCAAAATATTTTCAAAGTGAAACGGCAGGTATTTACAGTAAAGCAAAAAAAATACTTGATACAGGGAAACAGCTTTTATTTTGCGGGACGCCCTGTCAAAGCGCTGCGCTGCAACAATACCTGGGAAAAATCCCGGAAAATCTGATTACAATGGATTTTATCTGTCGCGGAAATAACAGCCAGAAGGCATATCAGGCGTTTATTGAGGAGCTGGAAGAAAAATACGAATCTCCTGTAAAAAGCGTCCAGTTTAAAAATAAAAGGAACGGATGGAACAGCCTTGGTGTGCTGATAAAATTTGAAAATGGACAGGAATATTATGACACAAGAAAAAACAGTTATTGGACTTTGGGATATATAAAAAATAACTTATATATGCGTCCTGTCTGCCATGAATGCCAGTTTAGGACGATTCCACGTAATTCTGACTTTACGGTAGGCGATTTTTGGGGAATTAAAAACGCAAAGGAAGAGGAGCTATTTAACGGCATTTCTGTATTGTTTATTAATTCAGGGAAAGCAGGGGAAATGCTTAAGGAGATACAAGATGATTTGCATTATGAGGAACATTCGCTGGAGGAAGCAATTAAAGGAAATCCCTGTATACTGACCTCCCCCAAAGAAGGAGAAATGAGAGAAAAGTTCTTTACACTTTTAGAAAGCAACAAATTTACTGATGCAGTAGCAGAATGTTGTGGAAGACTATGAAGTATAAAATAAACTGGTATTTAAAAAATGTAGACCTGTTTAAATATTTCCGGCTAAATTATTTTTCACCAAATGTACATAGGGATAAAGATGTATTTTTTTATCCTATGAAGGGGGCAAAAACAGATATTGATGACAGTGCGCAAATAGAGCTGCATGGGGATATATATCTTGGAAATAATTTATTTAAAGGTTCTAAAAGAGAAACTTATTTTATGTTGATGAAAGATGCGGTTTTTGTTGTAAATGGTACGGCCAGGATTAACTATGGAGCGTTTATGCAGGTACATCCAGGCGCCCGGCTTACGATTGGAAGCTGCATAATTAATACCGATAGTGTAATAATTGCACAAAAAGAAATTTCAATTGGGAATGACGTTCTGATGGGAAGAATGGTAACGATTTTTGATAGTGATTTTCATCCTGTTTATAATGAAAATGGCGTCCGCTCCAATCCCCCAAGAAAAGTGGAGATTGGAAATCATGTGTGGATTGGAATAAAATCCACTATTTTGAAGGGAACTAAAATTAAAGATGGGGCGGTTATATCAGCAAATACATTAACTGGTGGAATTGTAAAAGCAAACTCTATGTATGGAACACTGCCTGGTCAGAGCTTTGGCCTGGTAGAATGGGGAAAGCGAAAGTAGCAGTCAGGAGATGGAATGAAGGAATTAGAGTATCCAATAGATTCTGCTTACATACTCTCAAAAAAGAAAAGTATTAGAAGAAGGCTATTGCAGGAAATAGAAGAAAAGGCAATTCATATAAAAGTAGCGTTATTAGGGGGGTCTACTACCAGTGAAATTAAAGATTGTCTGGAGCTTTTTTTGTTAAACGAAGGAATAAAGCCTGATTTTTATGAGTCGGCATATGGAAGATTTTATGAAGAAGCATTGTTTGATAATCATGCACTGGATACGTTTAATCCGGATATAGTGTATATTCATACCAGCAACAGGAATATATGTGAATGGCCAAAGATAAGCGATAGTATTGAAGATGTGGAATTGAAGCTTCAGGAAACATACGATAAGTTTGAGCAGATTTGGGATAGCATTTTTTTAAAATATAATTGCATTATTATCCAAAACAATATGGAGATGCCATTTTACAGATTGATGGGTAACATAGAGGCAAGCGATTATCGGGGAAAAATAAACTTTATCACTAAAGTCAACATGAGATTTAATGATTATGCAAATCGGCATGAAAACTTTTATATCAATGATATTAACTATATATCGGCTTATTATGGACTGGAAAAATGGGAAGACCCGTTTGCATGGTACATGTTTAAATATTGTTTAAGTGTTGAGGCTATCCCTGTATTAAGCAGAAATATTTCACTTATTATTAAATCTTTGTATGGCAAAAATAAAAAGGCAATGGTGCTGGATTTAGACAATACCTTGTGGGGAGGTGTTATAGCGGAAGAGGGGAAAGATAATATAGAGATTGGGCAGGAAACGTCAGTGGGGCAGGCGTATTGTGAGTTTCAGACGTTTATAAAAAAACATAAGGATTTGGGAATCCTTTTGAATATTTCATCAAAGAATGATGAAAATATCGCCATGGAAGGACTTAAGTTAAAGGATAGCGTACTGACAAAAGAAGATTTTATTATAGTCAAAACCAACTGGGAGCCTAAAAGTATAAATATTACAGAAATTATAAGGGAACTGGGAATTATGCCGGATAGCGTAGTATTTATAGATGATAATCCGGCTGAAAGAGAATTGGTGGCGGGCCAGATTCCACAGGTTTGTGTACCTGAATTATCAAGGGTCGAAAATTATATAAAAGAGATAAGCGAAAACGGCTATTTTGAGGTAACAAGATTTTCTGATGATGACCAAAAAAGAACGGCAATGTATCAGGCCAATGAGAAAAGGAAACAAGCTGTTTCAAAGTATAAAGAGTATCAGGATTATTTAAAATCACTTAAGATGGTGGCGACAATTCTGCCATTTTCCAAAGCTGAGATTTCACGAATCGTCCAGCTGGCAAATAAAAGCAATCAGTTTAATCTTACAACAAGGAGATATACACAAAAAGAAATAGAAGAAATAATCGACAATCCCAATTATATAACATTGTATGGAAGACTAAAAGATAAATTTGGGGATAATGGAATTGTTTCGTTAGTGATTGGAAGAATGGATGACAGTGTTTTGCATATAGAATTGTGGCTGATGAGCTGCAGGGTTCTTAAGCGTGATATGGAGAAGGCGATGCTGGATGCCGTAATTGCCAGCAGTACTGAAAACAACATAAATGAAATAAGAGGATACTATTACCCAACAGAAAAGAACCATATGGTTGAGAAATTTTATGAAGCGTGTGGTTTTAGTAAAATAGCAGAAGATGAAGCGGGAAACACAAAATGGAAATTGTGTCTGGATGGAAGCTGCAGATTAATGAATCAAGTAATTGAAGTGGAGAAAAGAGTATATGGAAAAAGAGATAATTTATAAAAAAGTCAATGAAATTTTCAGGGATATATTTGATGATGAGGAGCTTACTGTTTCAGATGAAACAACAGCGGCGGATGTAGAAGGATGGGATTCTCTGGTGCATGTTAATCTTGTTATTGCAATTGAAAAATGTTTTGGAGTCAAATTTAAAATGGAAGAATATACTTCCTTAAAAAATGTAGGGGCAATGATTCATCTTATAGAAAAATATGTAAACTAAAATGATATGGAGACTGCAAAATGGATATTTTTACTTTAGGAATTGATATTGGGTCCACAGCATCCAAAGCTGTAATCATGAAAAATGGAGATGATATTGTAGCGCATGATGTTGTATTTTTAGGAGCAGGGACAGAGGGGCCGGATACGGTAATAGACAAGTTATTTAAGAAGTCAGACATAAATTGGGACAATATAGCCTTTGTTGTGGCAACAGGTTATGGGAGAAATACATATCAAAGGGCGGACGACCAGATTAGTGAGTTAAGCTGTCATGCAAAAGGAGCTGTCTTTTTGTACCCCAATGTTAAAACTGTCATAGATATAGGAGGACAGGATGCAAAAGTACTTAAAATTGATGAAAATGGGAAGATGAAAAATTTTTTAATGAATGATAAGTGTGCAGCAGGCACAGGGCGTTTTTTGGAAGTTATGTCCAGAGTGCTTAATATTTCAATATCAGAGTTTTCCCAAAAAAGCGCTATGTCCAGACAAAAAATAGACATTAGCTCCACATGTACGGTTTTTGCAGAAACGGAAGTAATTTCGTATCTGGCAAACGCTGTGGAAAGGGAAGATATTCTTGCAGGTGTACACCGCTCCATAGCAAGCCGGGTAGGAACTTTAGCGCAAAGAGTTGGCGTGGAAGATGACGTGGTTCTGACAGGAGGAGTCGCCCATGACCTGGGGATTATAAAGGCAATGGAAGAAACACTGCATACAAAGGTCTATGCGAATGAATATTGTCAGCTGAACGGAGCTATAGGTGCAGCTCTTTTTGGATATCAGATATATAAGGAAGAAAAGGGGCATGACTATGAAAGCAAAAGAGCAGATAAACTTTTTGGTGAAAAAGTATTATGAGGAGGCCATAACTGCAAAGAACAATGGAGAAAAGGTGGGGTGGGTAACATCCAACTTTCCGCAGGAAATTGTCCAGGCAATGGACTTATGTGTGATATATCCGGAAAATCATTCGGCAACAGCGGCTGTAAAAGGGGAAGATATGGCCTGCTGCAAAAAAGCGGAAGCCTGTGGATTTTCAAATGATATTTGTTCTTATGCAAAGGTCAATATAGGCTATTCTTTTGATAATGAGATGATAAGTGAGAAAATTCCTGAACCGGATTATTTACTTTGCTGCAGTAATATCTGTCATCAGTTAATGAAATGGTATAAATATCTGGAACAAAGATTTGAAATTCCATTGATACTGATAGATGTGCCGTACAATACAGAATATGAAACAGATGATATCAGACTGACATATATAAAAGAGCAGTTTTATGAAGCGATTAAGGAGCTGGAAAATATTACGGGACATAAGTTTAACAGACAAAAATTTAATGATGTTATGTCAATTTCCAATCAGGCCGGAAAGCTGTGGAATCAGATTTCAGATTTACTGATAGAGGATACTACTGCTTTGCGGGGAACAGATTTGTTTAATTATATGGGACTTGTTGTGTGTCAGCGTGGGAGAAAAGAGACAGTTGAAGCATTACAGCTTTTGTATGATGAAATAAAAGAAAAAAACGAAAAGTATAAAATTAAAAACAAAATTGATTATAAATACAGGGTATTGTATGAAGGGATTTGCTGCTGGTCGGGGCTGGCAAAGCTGTCTGTCAGTTTTGCAGGATATGGGATTAATATGGTGGGAGCCATATACACAAACGCTTATGGGATAGAATATAACACCTTTGACGAAATGCTTAAAGCTTATACATATGTTCCAAATGCAGTGAGCCTGGAACGGGCCAGAGATATGAGGCTTGAGGAAATCCGAAAGAAAAAATGTGATGGGATGCTGGTGCATATGAGCAGAAGCTGTAAAATATGGAGCGGAATTATGTATGAGATGATCCGTCAGATAAAGGACAAGGAGCAGATTCCAATTATTACTTTTGATGGGGATCAGGCAGATAAGCAGTGCTTTTCGGAGGCGCAGTATGATACCAGATTACAGGGTTTTTATGAATTGATGGAGTCGAAGTAAATGATATTTGAAGATTTTTGTTCATTGGGAACATTATGTCCTACAGCATCTTCCATGTCGAAATATGGACTGCGAAGTTATTCAGGGGTGTTTGACTGGCTGATTACATATGATTTTAAATATGTGCTCCACTACATGGAAAATGATTTTTGCGGCTTTATGCTAAAGGACAATTTGGCCCGTTATGAAAACAGTCCCAAAATGTTTTATGATATTAGCAGCAAGTTTATTTTTATGCACGATAAAGAATTTCCGTTTGAAACTGCATATGATAAACTGCAGGAAAAATATCAGAAAAAAATTATCAGATTTCTGGAAAGAACACAAAAAGCTACTTGTTTTATCCGTATTGTTGTGTCAGAAAATGAAATTGAATATATAGACAGGCACAGCGAATATATACAGTCAGTCATAAAAAAGAACTGCAATGAAAATGAGATTGTCTTTTTGGTGAAAAATGAAATAGGCAGGCTGCCTTTGAAGTTCCGGTCGTTTATTTTTAACCCATATAAGACGGGAGGAAACAGAGAGGCTCTAAGAAGCTACTTTGATGGAGCGGAAGAATTTCTGGATTTCTGCGCAAGTCATTATGATTCACGAAAACTTTTAAGAAATGTAGCTTTTGACGCCAAAAAAGAGGAAGATATTTATAGGGCTGCAAGCCTAAGGTTTCAAACACTGTGTGATTTAATCAGGCTTAAAGGAGAATTGCGGATTGGTAAAGGGCCTGTTGTAATTTACGGAGCAGGGGACCTGGGAATATTTTTATACGAAAAATTAAAGGGAAACTGTGAAGTAACTGCTTTTGTGGATGTTTTTAAGGCAGGAACATATGTGGATGATATACCAGTACTCAAAATTGATGATGCAGATTTAAGGGACAAACAGGTTATCATTACGACTGCTCATGATGTACAAAAGGTACAAAGAATAATAGGCAATATTGAGCCGTCAGCGCAAGCGTTGTCATTAGAAGATATTTTGCAGAATAGAGGAATATAAATGATAAATTTTAAACCTTTTGAGGATGTGGTTAACTCACCCGGAAGAAAAATGAGTGAGTATATTGAGAAAAATAAAAAAATAATTGGCTGTTTTCCTTTATATATTCCGGAACAAATTATATACGCATTAGATATGATTCCTTTTGGCATGTGGGGAAGCGAGATGGAAGTTAAATTGTCTAAAAATTTTTTCCCGGCATATGTATGCGGGATTTTACAGACAAATTTTGAACTGGCGTTAAACGGCGTTTACAATGGGGTATCAGCTGTCATGATTACAACTTTGTGCGATTCGCTAAAATGTGCAACGCAGAATTGGAAATATGCGGTTCCTGATATTGATATTATTCCTGTAAACTATCCCCAAAACAGAGAGAGTAAAGGGGCCTATCCATTTTTATATGCGCAATATCAAAATATAATTGGAAAACTGGAAAAAATAAGTGGACAGGAGCTTAAGGATGACAAGCTAAGACAGGCAATAGCTGTATATAATGAACATAATGCTGTAATGAGAAAATTTATTTGTGCAGCAGCGGCACATCCGGGAGAAGTTTCCCCACTGCATCGCAGTTATGTTATTAAAAGTGCTTACTTTATGGACAAAAAGGAACACACCGAATTGGTAAAAAAACTAATAAATGAAATAGAAGAGTGTACCCCCAAAATTTTTAGGGGAATCCGGGTAGTGACAACAGGAATTATTGCTGACAGTAAGGATTTATTAGAAATTTTCCAAAATAATAAGATTGCTGTTGTGGCGGACGATGTTGCGCACGAGTCCAGACAATTCAGAGTTGATGTAATGGAAGAGGAGGATTTGGTTGGTTCTTTGGTACATCAGTACTTAAATATGTATGGATGCTCCACGGTAATAGGCGGGATGGTTAAAAGAGACGAGTATATTTTAAATTTGGTAAAGGAAAATAATGCAGACGGGGTAATTATGCTAATGACAAAGTTTTGTGACCCGGAAGAATATGATTATCCGCTGATACAGAAAAAAATGGAAGAAAACAATATTCCCATGCTGTCTATTGAGGTTGATAAACAGGTGAGAAATTATGGACAGGCGTCAACTGCTGTTCAGACTTTTCAGGAAATGGTCAGACTTTAAAAGGAGTTGGATAAATGGTAAGTATAATAGTTCCTGTTTATAATGTGGAAGCATATCTGGATGAGTGCATAGGCTCTATAGTAAATCAGACCTACAAGGATTTGGAGATACTGCTGATTAATGATGGGTCAACAGACCGTTCCGGCGAAATTTGTTATTTGTGGGCAGAGAAGGATAAACGAGTACGTGTAATCACTAAAAAGAATGAGGGGCAGGCGCTGTGCCGCAATATGGGCTTAAAAGAGGCAAAGGGAGAATATGTAACTTTCGTGGATTCAGATGACTGGATTTATGAGAACATGGTGGAACTTCTGCTAAATGCAATTCTTGATATGGAGGCGGATATTGCCGTCTGTGATGCGGATGTAGAATTGCCCGGAGGTAAAATATCAGATTTTTCGTTACAGGATTTAGGAAAAAAATGTGTCAGAGTTATGCAGGAACCGGAATTTATTGTTTCAGTGAAATATACAATGTGGGGAAAGCTCTACCGCAAGGATTTTTTGCTGCACAACAAAATAGAGCAGCCAGATATAAAGTTTGAAGATTTTGCAATAATTCCTATTATATTTGCTCTTTCAGATAAGGTTGCCTGTGTAAATGAAAGGTTATATTTTTACCGTTACAGACAATCCAGTACGATTCATAATATAAATTTTATTGATGACAGATTTAAAGCCATAGATTATTTACTTACCAGTTTTAAAGAGCGGGGAATATTTGAAAAATGGAAGGAAATATTACAGCGCATCATTACAGAAAGAGCAGTTGTTATTATGCGCCAAATCTATCCGATATTAACCAAGTATTATAAAGTCTGCTATGAAAGATATGAGGATATTTTGCAAAAAAACTTTGACATTAATTTGCTTACGGTCAATCCTCATTTTTCTTCTTACTGCAGGACAGGAAGAATAGATACGAATATTTTTGGAAGATATAATATATGTGTGATTGGCAGTTACAATCTGATGATTGTGGCTAAAATGATGATGCAGGTGGGAACACCGGAATTTCTGGATAATCATTATAGCTTTTCCAATGTTATCAGTATGATGTCAGATGGATATAAAGAAGTATTCGGGCTGGATTTGTCCCATAAAAGTGAATACAGACAAAAACATCTAATACAGGATTTTACTAAGTGTCTGAAGAACAAAAATAAATGCGAATTTCATGACATTGACTATTTGATGATAGATTTTTTGGAGGAAAGGTTTGACACAGGGAAAATTGAGGATAGTTATTTTACAATAAGCGATGCTTTTCTTGAAATATCAGACCAGCTGGGAATTTCCTATGAAGTTCTGGATATGGACAGCAGCAAAACATGGGAGCTGTGGAAGGAATCATGTGATAAACTCATAAAATTGCTGGAAGTTTATGTCCATGCGGAGAGTATTATTCTGGTTAAAAATTATCTGTGTGAGAACATTCTGGACGAGAACGGAAAGCTGACGCCATTTGAAAATATTGATGAAATAAGAAGGCAGAATCAGATACTTGAAAAAAAATATAATTATTTTGCTGAACATATGCAGGGAGCGCTTGTCTGGGAGACAAAAGATAATGCGTTTTACTATACAGATAAGTTTTTTAAGCACGGATGTTATCCCTGGCATTTAAATAATAAAGAATATTGTGCAATCTCTCAATGTATAATGACGGTGTTAAGGTCCAGGCTCGAAGAAAGTGATGAACAGCAGGGGGATGATTATGCAGTTTGAATTAATGGCTTCAATGATGTGCGCAAATTATGGAAACCTGGAAAAAGAAGTGCATGACCTGGAACAGGGAGGGATTGATTCGTTACATATTGATATTATGGATGGAAGATATGTTCCTAATTTTGCAATGTCTCTAAACGATATGGCTTATATAGCAAGGGCGGCCGCGAAGCCGTTAGATATCCATCTGATGATCGAACATCCCAATAACCATATAGGATTGTTTTTGAAGAATCTCCGTAAAGGTGATACTGTATATATCCATCCGGAGGCGGAATATCATCCGTCCACGACTTTGCAAAGTATTATTAACGCAGGAATGATTCCTGGAATTGCCATCAATCCTGGGACAAGTATAGAGACGATTATGGAAATGCTGCGAATTGTAAAAAAGGTGCTTGTCATGTCAGTGAATCCTGGGAATGCAGGACAGATGTATCTGCCCTATGTGGGCAGAAAAATCACAAAGCTTCTGGCATTAAAGGACGAGATGAATATAAAGATATATTGGGACGGGGCATGCAGTGCAGATAAGATACTGGAATACGCGCCTAAGGGAGTGAACGGGTTTGTTCTTGGGACAACGCTGCTGT
>CAMUHA010000078.1 GCA_947088515.1 uncultured bacterium | reverse complement strand
CTCTTGGCACAGTTACTTTGGTGAGTGAGAAAGGAAAACTTGAGGCATCAGCAGTTGGCGTTGGTGGTGATTTTTTTCTGTTTCATCCCTTGCAGCTGGTATCAGGTGGATATTTTTCAGGGAATGACCTGATGAAAGATTTTGTTGTTTTGGATGAAGATGCCGCATGGCAGCTGTTTGGCTCCAGCGATATTGCAGGGATGAGCCTGATGATAGGGGGAATTCCTCATTATGTGTCAGGTGTTGTAAAAAAACAGGAGGGCAGGTTTGCAGAAAATGCTGGGCTTGACAAGACAATCGTATATGTCTCCCATGAAAGCCTATCTGCTTATGGGGAAAGTGATGGTATCAGTGTTTATGAAGTAACAGCGCCTAATCCAGTTAAAGGTTTTGTCTATAACTGCGTAAAGGAAAAGCTGGGAGTAGAAGAAAATGATATGATTGTTGTAGAAAATTCCTCCCGTTACTTGCCGGAATCCTTAATTCCTGTTATTCTTAATTATGGAACCAGGTCCATGCAGAATGCAGCTGTGAAATTTCCTTACTGGGAAAACATAGCACGGGGATGGGAAGATATGAAAGCAATGGTTTTATTATTCCAGTTCTTGTTTTTAATGGTTCCTGTAATAATTATCACTGTTTTTCTGGTATCAAAATGGAGAAACAGAAGTTTTACGTGGAAAGATGTAGGTAATTTTATTATAGACAGTAAAGATAAAGCAGTGCGGAAAATACAAGGGGAGAAAGATAAGTGGGAACACTTTTAAAGATGGTGTAAGCTGGAATGAGGGGGGTTGTATGAAAAGGATTCAAGTAGTTTTGATGGTTTTTTTGCTTACATTCCTGTGTCTGTCAGGATGTGGAGACAAAAAAGAGGGAAAAAGCACAAACGCAGGAGGTACTGCGTCAAAGGATTATGTATACAAAGCATCAGAGATTGACCTGGGTCTTGGGATGGACGAAGAGATAAATCGTCTGTTTCAGGTAGGAAGTGATATTTATGGTTATAGTTACAACTGGAATGAAGAAGGACAAAATACAATTCTTTTTTATAAAATAAATGAAGAGGGAGGCGGAGAAAAAAAATATAATATTACCCTTGAACCAGACGCTAACCTTAACTGGATTAATATGGATAGTGAGGGAAATCTGTATGCTATAAAAGGTATATCCCGTCAGGTAAGCGGTACAGGTTCGGAAACTGATGCGTCAGTTGATGGGGAAGGTACAGAAGAATATGTAGAGGATTATTACCTTACAAAGATGGATATACAAGGGGAGGAAGTTTATTCTGTTTACCTGAATGAAATACCGGAAATTAAAAAGCTGCAGGAAGAGAACGGGTATTTTTATGTTAATAATTTTATCTTTGACCGGGGAAAAGCAATATATTTAATTATTTATGGTAATTTGTTAAAGTTTGATATGGACGGAAACTTAGTGGATATATTTTCTGAACGGGAAGAGCTTGAAAATGCAGATTATATTACCACTGCTGATGGAAAAACAATAGCAGTCATTTATGGTGACACAGGAATTTCTACGGCTACAGTGGACTTAGAGAAGGGTACCTTTGGGGAAAAGTATGCAATTTCCGGCGTCTCTTATGAGTATTCTTTTTATCCCGGCGTAGGGTACGATCTATATCTGGTTAATACGTATGGACTGTATGGTTATAACTTGGGGGATGCAGATAAAACTCAGTTAATGAGTTATATTGATTCGGACTTTGACTTTTATAATCTTTATCAGGTAATGGGAATTAATGACAAAGAATTATATGCAATGTATGATGACCCGGAAGATGGAGACAGGGTACTTGCAAAGTTCACTAAGGTTCCTCCAGAGGAGGTAAAAGAAAGACAAGAGATTACCCTTGCTATGGCATATACCGACTGGAATGTGCGTCAGGAAGTGGTGAGATTTAATAAATCAAATGAAGCATACAGAATCTCAATTTTAGACTATGCTTCTCTGTATGGCACAGATGATGATTACAAAGCTGGCATTAAACAACTAAATGCAGATATTGCTTCAGGCAAGGTACCGGATATTATCCTTCTGGATGAGACAATGCCTGTTGACAGCTATATTAGTAAGGGTCTGTTTGAAGATTTAAAACCCTATATAGATAAAGACAGTGAACTGGACATCAATGAGTTTATGCCTAATATTATAGAAGCCTTTTCTGTGGATGGAAAGTTATATACCCTTGTACCGTCTTATACGGTTCTGACTCTTATGGCCAAAGCAGCTGATGTGGGGAATGAGCGGGGATGGACAGTGCAGGAAGTTAAGGATTTGCTGGCATCCAAGCCGGAAGGTACACAGTTTCTGGCAGATGTTACACAAAGTGAAATGATGGAACGATGTATCTCTATGTCAGGTAATCAGTTTGTTGACTGGGAAAATGGAAACTGTAATTTTAATTCTGATGAATTTATCCAGATGCTAGAGTTTATCAGTACTTTCCCGGAAGAGATTGACCGTAACCTATGGACAGAAGAATATTGGGAGAATTATGAAAGTATGTGGCGGGAAGGAAAAGTTCTTGCCCTTGCTACAAGTATAGGTGATTTCAGAGGATACAGCTATACGGAAAAGGGAACGTTTGGGGAAAAAGTCACTATGATAGGTTTTCCCTCCTCTAATGGGGAAGGCTCAGTAATCCAGCCAAGACAACAGCTTGCTCTTTCATCTAAATCAAAATGCAGGGAAGGGGCATGGGAGTTTTTAAAAGTGTTCCTGCAAGATGAGTATCAGGAAAAGATTTATGGACTTCCGGTAAGCATTAAATGTCTGGATAAACTGGCAACAAAAGCAATGGAAAAGCCATATTATATGGATGAGAACAATGAAAAGGTAGAGTATGATGACACTTATTATATAAGTGGTGTGGAGATTATTATTCCTCCCATGACAGCTCAGGAGACAGAGGAACTAAAGGAACAGCTTTACAGTTTTACACAGATATATAAATTTGACGAGGCTTTATTTAATATTATTAATGAAGAGGCAGCTCCCTATTTTGCCGGACAAAAGAGTGCAAAAGATGTAGCAGGCATTATTCAGAGCAGAGTACAGATTTATGTGAATGAAAATAGGTAAGGTGTAAGATAACCCTATTTGCAGGAGGCGTACATGATGGATCACATTAAGCGCAAAAGCTTGTACTGGTCACTGCTTAAAATTGCGATTTTGCCAATTTTGCTGCTTGCATTACTGATAACAATATTCAGTACAAAGAGATTTGCAGATTCCATGAATGAGGAAGTAAAGCAGGGGCTAAAAGACCTATGCAGTATTGTACTGTTGGTATATGACAATATGTATGAGGGCGATTACCATATTATACAAAAAGACGGTAAGGAGTATTTGTTTAAAGGCGAATATCAGGTAGATGGTCATTGTGGGATTATTGATGAAGTGAAGCAGAAAACAGGTGTGGATGTAACTTTCTTCTGCCAGAATATCCGGGCAGCAACCACCATTAAGGATAACCGAGGGCAACGGATGACTGGCACTGTGGCAAGTGATGAGGTAACAAAGGAAGTGCTGGAAGGTAAAAAAGAAGCATTTTATTCGCGGGTATCTATTAATGAATCAGATTATTACTTTGCATATTATGCTCCTTTAAGAAATTCAGATGGTGTCTGTGTAGGAATGATTTTTGCAGGAAAATCTTCGTCTGATGTAGAAGGACTTGTACGGGATGTGGTAAAGCCTATTTTATGGCTGGCCTTTTTTGCGATAATTCTGTCTGGTTGGTTTACGATTAGCATATCCAAAAAAATGGTTGGTGCAATCCGGAAGATAGAAACGTTTCTAAGTAAAATTTCTGGTGGAGAGCTACATGCCAAGCTTGAGTCTTCTGTTCTGGAGCGGAATGATGAAATTGGAGAAATGGGCAGACATGTAATAAGAATGCAGAAATCTCTCCGGGGGCTGATCGAACAGGACCTTTTGACAGGACTTAACAATAGGCGAAATGGGGAAATGCTGTTGCTAAAGACACAATATAATTTTGTGAAGTCACAGGTTCCTTATTGTGTTGTGATCGGTGATATTGACTATTTTAAACGTGTGAACGATACCTATGGCCATGAATGTGGAGATGTGGTGCTTCGGGAGGTAGCGCAGCAATTAAAGGAACATATGGAAGGAAAGGGATTTGCTGCCAGATGGGGTGGTGAAGAATTTCTTTTGGTTTATGAATGTTGCCGTTTAAATAAAGCAGTGCAGTATTTGGAAGAATTAATGGAATGTATAAGAAATAAGAGGATTACCTACCAGAAAGAGGACGATATCAGGATAACAATGACTTTCGGCATAGTTGAGGGTAATGAAGAGAAAATTAATCATATTATTAAAAATGCTGACACACGGTTATATTATGGAAAAAATAGTGGACGGAATCAAATTGTACAGTAAGAATTGTCCGCTAAATCCAATTCAGACGAAAAAATATATAGTTTTGCTTAAATCATAAAGCTTAAGTTCCCGATGGCTATTTTGCTATCGGGACTTTTTTAGATGCATGATAAAATTTAAAATATTTGCAGGGATGTCGCTGGAATTGTAAGTTTTTTATGAATGGGTGCGTATTTGTTTAAGTGATTTATTGTGGCAGCATAATTATGAAATTGTAATAAATTAACAAAATTTTCCTGTTTCTTTATATAAATATGTTTAAAAATGATAAATAGTATTGTATAATAAAACTACAATTTGGACTTTAAGGAGGAATTGGAATGAGTGAGAGTAAAAGGGGGAAATCATCAGCTTTTATGATATTGGGAATACGCAATAAAATTATTGTCTGCTTTCTTGTGCCCATTATTTTTATGGTGATAATTGGAGTGTCTGCTTATCAGATGGCGGCCGAAGGGTTAAGCGAAAAATTTCAGGAAGCCACTGTTCAAACCATTGGAATGGCTAAGGAATACATAGAAATGAGTTGTAATTTTATTAAGGCGGAAGGCACAAAATATGCGTTTGATACAGAGGTGGTAAGCTATGTGAGAGGAAGCCTTGAAAAAGATCCGGGGCAAAAACTTAAGGTATCAAATAATATTAAGTCTGGTATGATTTCTTCACAAACAGCTAATCCATTTATTAGCAATATACATATTGTGCCTAAAGAAAAAACACATATACTTACAACAGGGTCACGGAACACTGTCAGGGGGATTTTTGAGGAATATAAGGAGTCAGTAGCGTCTCCTGCATATGGTATTATTAACTGGATAGATTCTCATCCGCTTTTGGATGAGGCTCTTGGACTTACAGATGACTATTATATTTTATCTTATGAGGTTATGGCGCAGTCTGACAGCGGATGTGTGGTAATTGATATCAGTACATCTGCAATTTCAGATTTTATCAGCAGCCTTAATCTTGGAGAGGGAAGTATAGTTGGATTTGTGACAGAAGGAGGCAGGGAGGTAATTTCAGAACAGCTTGCAACAGGACAGAAAAGTAACCTGAAAGAAGGAGAAAGTGTGTTCTGGGATAAAGAATTTTTTCAGGCGGTAAACGCAGAAAATGCAATGGGGACAACACAGGTAAGTTTTCAGGGGGAAAACTATCTGTTTATATACAGCAGAAGTGATTTGATTAATTCCACTATATGCGCACTGGTGCCTATGGGAGTAGTTACCAATCAGGCAACAGAAATTAAAAATCTCACAATGATGTTGATTGTTTTAGCCTGTGCAGTTGCAATGATAATTGGAATTATGGTGGTAACAGGTATCCAGAGCAATATGAAGAGAATATCAGGTAAATTTGGGGAAGTGGCTAAAGGAAACCTGACTGTGGAGATAGCAGCGAAAGGGCATGATGAATTCAGGAGCCTGGCCGGTTCTGCGGCAAATATGGTGGACAACACCAAGAAGCTGGTAAATAAAGTAAATAATGCAACAAGGCAGCTGGAAGGCTCTGCGAAAGAAGTGGAAGAAGTATCAGGAATAATTAATGCGTATTCCCAGGAAATTACGGATTCAATTGACGAAATAAATAATGGAATAGGCAGACAGTCAGAACATGCGCAGGAGTGTGTAATTCGAACAGATATCCTTTCCAATGAGATACAGGATGTTGCCAGAATTATGGAAAAGGTGGAAAAACTGGTTGACGAAACGGAAGGAATGATTGGTAAAGGAATGGAAATTGTCCAGGTTTTGGGTGAGCGTGCGGAAGAAACCACAGAAATTACGTCAAAGGTAGGTAAAAGCATTGAATCCTTACAAAAAGAATCTGAAGTGATTAACACCTTTGTAGAGACGATTACTTCTATTTCACAACAGACCAACCTATTGTCTTTAAATGCTTCTATTGAAGCTGCCAGAGCTGGGGAAGCAGGCAGAGGATTTGCAGTGGTAGCGGAGGAAATCCGGAAACTGGCAGATGACTCGGCGAAAGCTGCAGGTGAAATCAGAAATAAAGTGACCCATATTATGACACAGACGGTCAATAGCGTAGATAGCGCCAGCCAGGCCCAGAGCATGGTTGCTTTGCAGGCGGATGCTGTGGAAAAGGTGGTAAACGTTTTTGAGTCTATGCATCAGCAAATGATGCAGCTTGTCAGCGGACTTAAGGAAATTATGGCAAGTATAGAGAAAGCGGACAAAGAAAGGAGCGATACTGTGCAGTCAGTCCAGAATATTTCGGGCATTATTGAAGATACAGCAGACAGAGCGCAAACTGTCAGGAAAATTGCAGATAAACTTCTTTCCAGTGTTGAAAACCTGAATATGACAGCAGATATACTTGGAGAAAATATGAAAGAATTAAAATCTGAAATTTCTGTATTTAAGATTTAAGAAGATTATAAACCCAGAACAGGAAGAACAAAGAAGATCTATGGCCTTTCCTGCTCTGGGTTTAAAATTAAGAAACAAGTTAAATCTTTTTAATTTTATGAATATAATACATTTCTTCCAGCCTGGGCAACACCGATATATGTTTTGCCTGTATTAAGCTGAATTTCATTACCATTATCATCATAATATCTGGTAGGAGCGTAATCAGAGGTTTTGGTCCAGGTAATATGAATGCCTTTTCCTCTGGTAAAATAATACCCATCACCAGTTGAATCGATAGTTTGAAAAGCAAGATATCCTTTGGCATCCCGTCTGGACCACTTGGTGTTCTGGATAATTACATTGGCAAATGTAAGCTGACTGCCTGTAAGACCATCTACCTGTGGTGAACCATGGATGCTCTTTGCATAAAGGCCGGTTTCTGGATTGTAGGTAAAATAACTTTTGGTGTAAGTAAAAATATTGGACAGGTCAATCACATTACCAGGGATGGCTCCTGCATACTGGTCTAAAGTGTTTATCCCATCTGCAAATTTAAAATGGGAAGCATTGTAGTATTCAGGCCTTGTGGTCAGAGAGTAGCACAGGCTGTTGCAGGCATTTGTGATACCTTCACCATTAATGTAGGCATTGTGAGGGGCTTTTCTGTCGCTGGTGCGGAAAAAGTAGGAAGAACCAGGATGGTCGCCGCCTGTACCATATTCACTGGTGCCGGATAAGTTATTAATATCTGGTGCAGTGATTCGGTCTTTCATATAAAATACACCTCCGAAATGCACTAACACAGGGTCCCATTCTGTGGCAAGAGAAATGTAGTAATCGCGGCAGCTTCTGATGTTGCCGATACGGCTAAGTCCCTGCCAGTCATCAATGATTGCCATCTGACGGGAAATTTCTCCTTCTTCCATAACTTCATAAAGTACTTTTGCATTGCCGATTCCATAGGAAGGCTGCGCCTTTTTGTCGGTGGGCATCATGACAGCAATAGGGCGTAAGGATGCCTGCGCGGCAGGAATTAATTCGTTAGTGTAAACACTATGAACCTGTTCATCTGCCTTAACCTGGCTTAGGCCTGATGAAAGTGGTGCAAGGATTCCAACTGCGGTACAAAGTCCGGCAGTAAGAATAGCAGCCGACAGTTTTTTAATTGATGTCTTTGTATTCATGGAAAAATCCTCCTAAAAATATTTGTCACATTTTTATGTGCTTGTACATCTATCATAACCTATGTTTAGCAAAAGAGTCAATTATATTCTTGCATTAACATAAACTAACAGGTTATGGTCAATTACTGTTAAATTTTTTAACTCGTATATTTTTCAATTAACTTTTCCAGTTTGTCATGATTGTCTGCAATCCATGTTTCATAAGTCATGTTTTGTGAGGAAACCATTTTTCCAAGTTCAACAAGAAATTGGGGAATGTCATCAGCGATAATGGTTTTTCCCATTTCTGCAAGGACCTCTCTTCCACGATAAGGACAGCCGCCTTCAAAAATGGCAAAAGCAGGTTTGGGACCCTCCAGCGTCTGCCTGATGCCGCCTCGAAAACCAATGGTTCCAATTTGATGACTTCCACAGGAAGAAGGACAACCGGAAATATGGATTTTGGGTAGAACACCATCTGCAAAATTTTCCCGGCGGACAGTCTCAAGACATTTTGATAAAAGGGCCTGGGAATCTCCGATACCAACCTGACAGATTTTAGCGCCGATGCAGGCGATGGAGGTTTCGAACAGACTACTGGCGCCATCTTTTGTTGCCTCCAGAGCCATCGTTGCCTCTTCTCCATTGCAGTTAATGATGTAGATGCCTTCTTCAGGTGTGATTCGGATCTCCACGTTTTTCATTGGTTCTATCAGCTTATACAAATCCTGTACTTTTTGGAAGGTCAGATTTCCTCCTATAGGTTGATAAAATACAGAATATAATCCTTCTTGCTTTTGCGGCAGGATACGTTTGTTTTGTGGAGGCTGTCCCTGTTTCTTTTTTGAAATTGAATATACAGGAACCCGAAAAGTCAGGTTTTCGGAAGCGTGGATTTCTTTTAACATCTCATTGTAAGCAGAAACGAATCCATCTGGTCCCATAGTATCCGGTAAGAAACGGGTTCTGGCCTTTGCCCTGTTTTCAAAGTTTCCATAGGTGACAAAAGTATTTACCATTGCTTTAATGTAATAAAGGATATTTTCCGGGGCGGCATTGTGGGCGATGCAGATACCAAGTCTGGGATTAATACCAAGACCTCCGGCAGCATAAACATTGAATGTATGGTCAGGATTTGCAGCGAAGCCAAGGTCACGGAAGGTGGCGTGGGTTTCATTTTCCATCGAATTGGAGAAGCAGACCTTTAGTTTTCTTGGAAACTTTACGGTTTTAATAAAATTCATAAGATATTCCCCTGCTGCTTCTGCGTAGGGCATTACATCAAAATATTCATTCTTTTGTACGCCAGATAAGGGGGAGGCCATAACATTACGCGGAAAATCTCCCCCTCCGCCTCTGGAAATCATTCCAGCCATCCAGGATTCTTTCATTAGCGGGCATAGGATGGATGGGTCCAGATTATGGAGCTGCAAGGACTGGCAGGTAGTAAGTTTTAAGAATGTTATCTGATATTTTTTACAGGCATGGAGAAGAAAGGACAGACGTTCTTTGGTAAGACGTCCGCCTGCCATGCGCAGGCGAAGCATATGTTTTTCACCACCCCGCTGGGCATAACTGCCGAACCCGCCGGAAAATTTTTTGTATTCCGCAACGGAAAGCTCTCCCTTATGAAATTTAATTGTTTTTTCCTCAAATTCCTTAAGGTCTGGCAGAAATTCTTTTAAATAATCTTTTGACATTGCTACTTCCTTTCTTTCATATGAATTTTATGATAAGGATATATTATGCCCCAATTTACATGTAAAATTCAAATGGTTGCTTTGGTTGTTTTTTTTTGTTTATTATATTATAATAATAAAAATAGTAGCAATTCTCATGATGCCTGCCATAAGCTGCCGGCGTTTGGGAAGAAGAAGGCGAGCTATAGAAATAGGAGGATATTATGTATCAGTTTACAGATGATTGTCTTACTGGAATTAACGAGATTGACGAGGAGCACAAAAAGTTATTCCAGCTGATTAATGAAACAATGGATATGCTAAAAACAGGGGACTCACAAAATATTGTTTTGAATCTTCTTATGGAACTGAAGGTGTATGCTGAAAATCATTTTGCGCATGAAGAAGCTTATATGGAAAAGATAGGGGACATAGAGCTTTCACGCCAGAGGGTGGAACATGCGCAGTTTAAAGAAAAAATATCCGGTTATGCGGTGACTACCATGACAGAAGAGATGAGCGGCCAAATTGCTCAGGAATTGCTTTCCTATATGGCAAAGTGGCTGTATCGACACATTTTAGGCAGCGATATTATGATTGGAAAATTTCATAATACGCCCAAAAAGGAAAGTGTTTTCGCATTTACTGCCAGATATAAGACTGGAATTGCTTTTGTAGATGGACAGCACCGGAAGTTGTTTGAAATAATAAGAGAAACCCATGAGGTAATTGAGGAAGAATTTATTCCTGATAAATATGACCAGATTGTACATATTCTTAATGAGCTAAGAGACTATACAGTGATGCACTTCCGTGATGAAGAGGAATATATGGAAAGCATTAATTATGAAGGAATTTATATCCAGCGTATGGCACATGCCGCCTTTGTGGAAAGGCTGAATGAAATTAATCTGGAAGAAGTGGATGATAACCAAAAGGAATATCTGGATGAACTTATTAATTTCCTTATAGAATGGCTGACAGCCCATATACTGAAGCTGGACAAGAAAATACCAGCCAGGTAACGGTACAATTGATGGAACCAGGTATGCAAAGAATGAAAAACGCAAAAGAAACAGTCAATAAATCCAAATATAAAAAAGAAAACATTTATACTGCTGTTGGGATGGCATGGCCGGCAATCATTGAATCCTTTTTCGTGGCTTTTGCGGGACTTGTGGACTCATTGATGGTCAGTTCCCTTGGCTCTTATGCAGTGGCGGCGGTAGGTCTGACCACTCAGCCAAAGTTTATAGGACTGGCGCTGTTTTTTGCACTCAACGTTTCTGTTTCCGCATTGGTTGCAAGACGCCGGGGGGAAGGAAAGCAGGAGGAGGCCAATCGGATTTTGTATACGGCAGTTATCTTTCTTGTAATGGCAGCGGTTATCTTAAGCATTTTATTTGTAGCATTTGCCAGTCCAATTATCCGGCTTTGCGGTTCTACGCCGGAAACCCATGACAGTGCAGTGATTTACTTTCAGATAATAATGGGAGGAATGATTTTTAATTGTATGCAGATGGGAATTAATTCTGCCCAGCGGGGAGCTGGAAATACCAGGATTACTATGCGTACCAACATAACATCGAATACCATTAATATCATATCTAATTATCTGTTAATTAATGGAAATTTTGGCTTTCCGGCTCTTGGCATAAGAGGGGCGGCGCTTGCAACTGTTTTGGGGACAGTGGTTGCCTGTATGATGAGTATTTCATCTATAAGCAGCCCGGAAGGATTTATCAGTATTCCCTATATTATAAAAAATAAAATCCGGCCTGCGGCATCTACTTTTGTGAATCTTGTAAAGGTTGGATACAGTGTGTTTTTTGAACAGATATTAATGCGTATAGGATTTATGATGACAGCAGTGATGGCAGCACACCAGGGAACAGATGCAATGGCAGCCCATCAGGTAGGAATGAATGTTATGGGGTTGTCTTTTTCTTTTGGCGATGGACTGCAGGCTGCTGCGGTGGCTTTGATAGGGCGGAGTCTTGGGGCTGGAGATAAAGAGCTGGCAAAAGAATATGGCCGTATATGCAGGATGCTTGGAGGGTTCATTGCCATAATCCTTACGGTTATATATTTTGTGGGGGCAAGGGCGTTGTTTAGTCTGTACTTTGAGGAAGAGCGCATTATATCAATTGGCGTTGCAATTATGCGTGTTATCATATTTGTTGTGGCGCTCCAGATAAGCCAGGTAATTTATATGGGGTGCCTGCGTGGGGCTGGTGATACACTTTATACGGCTGCAGTATCAACATTCAGCGTTACCTTTGTCCGAACAGTGGTTTCTTATATGTGTGGATATGTTTTTGGCTGGGGGATTATAGGAATATGGCTGGGAGTTTTGGGGGACCAGATATCCAGATTTATTTTTGCTTCTATCCGGTTTAAAGCAGGAAAATGGACAGAAATAAAAATTTAAAAAAGTTATTTTAAAATGAATATTTTCTGCGGTTTGTCCATATACTGTAATAATTATAATTTTTAGGAGGCAGATTATGGCAAGAGGGCAGAGAAAATCAATAGAAGATAAAATTATGGAAAAAGAACAACTGGTGCAGGCTTTAAGGACAAGGCTTAAGTCAGAGCAGGGAGAGCTGGATGCCCTTTACAAAGAAAAAAGGGAAAAGGATTTGGAAGGATTAAGCCAGCTTCTTGAAGAGTCCGGACTGAATTTGGATGAGGCTTCCGACATAATTTTAGAGTATATGAAGACGCATTCTTTTGAGCAGCAGCCAGCTTAGCTTACTATGGTCTGGACGCGGTAATCCGCGTCCCCCTGCCTTTACAGGATGAAGTATAAGTTTATTTTCTGTAAGAAACAAACAAAAAATTCCATAAAATATAAAAAAATTATAGAAATTTCACTCAAATATTGTGTATAATAAATAAATGGTGTAAAATCTATATTATAGAAATAGAATGAATTTACATATGAAGGAGAAAGAAATGCTTGTTACATTAGTACCATTATTTGATGAAGAAATGAGAGTGCGGGCGTATTCCATATTTACGCAGAAAAATAATATTTTACTTAATCCTATTTTACAGGGGACGGGATATAATGATGGAGCAGTACAAATTGTGGGCCTTGAGGTTATTCAGAACGTTGGAATGGAAACTTTTTCGGCAGGCGAGGAAATTTTTATATCCGTAAATAATATTTCTGTATTCTCAGATATTGAGGCGCAGTGTGACGCCGCCCATGAACGTCTGGTGCTTCTTTTGGATAATACCATCCAGCCAAAGGAGATTTATATTAACAGACTGAAAGAATTAAAGGAGTCAGGCTATAAGCTTGCCATGCGTAAGCTTGCTGTGGCGCAGTTTGAGGAGTATAAAGAAGTTCTTTCCTTAATGGATTATATGTTGCTTGACCATAAGAAAATTGATATCAGTAAAGCAAGAATCTATTTTTCTAATTTGTACCCTAATATTAAACTGTGTGCAGGCAATATACAAAATCAGGAGATATTTGAACAGTTGAAAGAGGATGGCGGTTATCAGCTTTATGAAGGTGAGTTTTACCGTGTTCCTGTGACAAAGGGGCAGACAGAAGTTTCTCCTTTAAAAGTAAATTATATTGAGCTCCTCAATATTGTAAATGCAGATGATTTTGAATTAACAAAGGCAGCGGACATTATAGGGCGTGATACGGCGCTTGTTATTTCACTCCTTAAAATGGTAAACCGTATGACGGTGAATTCTGAAATTTCGTCTATTAGACATGCGGCAGCTATGTTAGGGCAAAAAGAGTTAAAGAAATGGATAAATACGGCTGTAGCCAATGAACTTTATGCAGATAAGCCGAATGAAATTACCAGACTCTCTCTGCTTCGTGCGAAATTTGCAGAGAATCTGGCGCCGTTCTTTGATTTGCGTGCACAGTCTTCAGAGCTGTTTCTTATGGGATTGTTCTCTGTACTTGATTTAATTTTGGACCAGACAATGGAGGAAGCTCTTCAAATGATTAAGGTTTCAAAAGAAATCAGGGATGCGCTGGTTGAGCGAAATGGTGTTCTAGCTCCAGTGTTAAAGTTTGTTCTTCATTATGAGACAGCTGACTGGCAGGAGGTTTCCAGATTAATGATATTGGGTAATATGGACTTAAATGAGGTACATGATGCCTATATTCATTCTCTTAGATGGTATCGGGATTTGTTTGCTGAACTGTAATAGTTTAAAAATATTAATAATAAAAATCAGGTGTAATATCCGAAGAACAATCAGGATATTACACCTTTTTTCTTCTATAAAATTATTTACTCTTTGTTTTGGCAGGAATCAAACAGCAGTGCATTTTTCAGGTATTGAAATTAAACATTGACAGAAACAGATATGTTGTATACAATTATACATGGATTTGATGATGTATATACAGGAGGGAGAAAAATTGGCTGAAATAAATAATTTATTTATGGACCGTC
>CAMUHA010000077.1 GCA_947088515.1 uncultured bacterium | reverse complement strand
CTGTCTTATTTTCATGAATAAACAACAGCTGGTCTCCGCTTACATTTTTGCACATTTCCGCCTCTATATCCGCTGTCTGCCCTCCTATCATTCCATAAATACCCGCTTTATGACTTAAAATCTGAACGGCTTTCGTTATTCTTCTTATTTCTTCCAGCGTTTTGGCCATATCAAATGCCCTGACTGCCGTTTCATATGCAAAATTCAAAAGACCATCCCCTGCAAGCACAGCCATACCATCCCCGTAAACATTCCATGTGGTCTTTTGCCCTCTGCGGAACTCATCATTGTCCATAGCCGGAAGGTCATCATGCACAAGTGAATAATTATGAATCATTTCAAGCGCTGCCATATATGGTTCTACCAGCTTTCCATATCCGCCAAACAAAAGAAAGGTTTCTTCCATAAGTATCGGACGCAGCCGCTTGCCGCCTGCAGACACACTATAATTCATGGCTTCTATCACCTTTGCCTGAAATCCTTCCTCCTTTGGCAGGTATTCCAATAATATAGACTCTGCTCTTTTTCTTTTGGCTTTAAGTGTTTCGTTAAAATTCATGTGTTTCTCCATTATCGTTCAGCACCAATACCTTTTTTTCCACCTGGTCAATTGCCTGACTGCATTTTCTTAAGAGTTCCATGCCGTTTTTATAAATTTGGAATGACTCTTCCAGAGAAATATCCTCCTGTTCCAATGCCGCAACTGTCTCTTCCAGCCTGTCAAAAGCTTCTTCCAGCTTCATTTCCTTTTCCTGCATCAATATACCTCAATAATATATACCAGTCCATTCCCTATTTATCATACCATTTCTCTGTAGGATATGTCCTGATAACTTCCGCCTGTATTCTGCCATTTTTTACATAAATATGCAGACTATCCCCTATAGAAAGCCTGTTTACATCTGTTACTGTTTTTCCATCTTTATCCGACACATAGGAATATCCCTGGTTCAGCTTATCAAGAGGAGAAAGACCTTTTAGCTTTTCTATATAAATCGCCATTCTATGCCTGCTGCCTGTAAGATGATTTCTCATTGCCTGCGTCATTCTCTCTTCCAGTCCAAGCATGAAAGTCCGCCTCTCTCTGATTTTCCCCATAGGACTATTTATTTTGAGCTTTGCCTCCAAAGCCATAAGCCTGGCACGGTCAATTTTCAAACGTCCCTGCATCTGTCGGTTAAGTGTAATCCTCATTCCTTCCAACTGTCCAAGTAAAAGCGCCACATCATAGACAGCCAGCTCTGCGGCAGCAGAAGGTGTCGGCGCACGCAGATCCGCTACATAATCAATAATTGTTGTGTCCGTCTCATGTCCAACTGCCGATATAACAGGCACATGGCAGTCAAATACAGCCTGCGCAACAACCTCTTCATTAAACGCCCATAAATCTTCAATAGAACCTCCTCCACGTCCCACAATCATCACATCCACCTGCAGGCGTTCCAGTGCATGAATTCCCTTGACGATACTTGCAGGCGCTCCTTCACCCTGTACAGTAGCTGGATACAGAATGACCTGTACATAAGGATTTCTTCTTGAAGCAATGTTAATGATATCCCTGACAGCAGCTCCTGTAGGCGCTGTCACCACACCAAGCGTTCTAATAAATGCCGGAATCTGCTTTTTATATTCTGGTGCAAACATTCCTCTTTCAAGCAATTCCTGCTTTAATTTTTCAAACCGCTCATAAAGGGCTCCCGCACCATCTTGTTGGATACTTTTGGCATACATTTGGTATTTGCCATCCCGTTCATAAACGTCAATGGTACCTCTTACCACCACCTGCATTCCTTCCATCATCCGAAACGCAAGACCAGAACGGTTCCCGGCAAACATTACACAGGAAATTGTTCCTTTTCCATCCTTTAACGTAAAATAGATATGTCCAGAAGAATGATACTTACAGTTGCTGACCTCTCCTTTGACAGACAACTCCTGAAGCAGAAAATCCTGCGCAAACATATTTCTAATATATGAATTTACTTGTCCAACTGTATAAATATTCTGCATTTTATTATCCTGCATACCACCATCCGGCATAGTGGCAGTTTTCCTTACGCAAATTTCGCCAGCACTCCATTAATAAAAGAAGGTGAAGAATCCTGTCCAAATTTTTTAGCCAATTCCACTGCTTCATTGATTGCAACCCCGGTAGGGATTTCTTCATCATATATCATTTCATAAACCGCAAGCCGCAATATCGTAAGGTCAACTTTTCCCATCCGGCTTGTATTCCATCCCTGCACTTTATCATTCAACACCTTGTCAATATCTTCCAGCTTTTCAAGGATTTTATTGAATTTTACGCTTATCTGGGTATTTTCTGTCTCCTCGCCGCTGTTTTCCTCATCTTCAAAAAACAAAACCTCCTGCTCAGACATTTCTTCTCTGGCATTAAATTCAACCCGAAACAACAGCTTGAAAACCTGCTCCCTCATTCCTCTTCTGCTCATAAGTATCCACCTTATACTTATTTATCTTTCTGCATGCACACACCTGCAATGCGGATATCAATATCAGACACTTCCAAGCCGGTCATATTTTCTATGGTTGATTTCACTTTTTCCTGAACACTTTGTGAAACAGCAGGAATATTATGGCCATATTCAATGATAAGCGCCAGTTCCGTTTTTACCCTTTTGCCCATCACTTCTACTTTTACTCCCTTAGCCAGATTTTTCACACCCATTTTACTCATCAGCTCATTACTGATATTACCCGCCATGGCGGCAACTCCCTGCACCTCTGTTGCTGCCAGACCTGCAATCATTGCTACCACATCATCTGCAATTTTTACTGTACCAAGTTCCTCATTTTCTTGTAATATACTTGTGTTTTGTTCAAAAGTTTTTTCCATAAAACAATGTTCCTTTCTTTTACATTGCAAGTCTCAATATTTTTAATCATATCAAAAATTCAGCATTTTGCATAGCGCTTGACTTAAATTGCCGCACAAAACTATAGCCAGAAGCTTAAGCTTTGCTGCTCCTCGTTCTCCGCATAAGAAACTGTCCCCTCATTTGCGCTTAAATATTTAAAAATCCCCTGTTCTTCTATCAAATGTGTTACCATTTCTTTATATACCTGGTTGTCAGCACATTTCAAAGTTACATAGGTATTTCCCTGCTCATAGGATGATGCAAAAACTTCTTTCAGTTTCCCATCATCCACTTCAGTAAAATATCGTCCTTCCCTGACATAATAATTGTCCTCTATGGAATTGCACACCGGAATCTCAACAAGAGAATCTATTGTATGCGTCTTTTCCAATTGATTGGTTGTCACGCAAAGATAGTCATAGTTAATAGGCGGAATGCTGCCTTGTGTCTGTTCATTGCTTCCTTCTACTATTTGATAAGATGCATCTCCCCATGTAGTATCTACATAATAATAATTTCCATCCAGTTTTACCAAATTCCATGCGTGTCCTTCCCCTCCTGAAACTTTTCCCATGACTAAGGCAGCATGAATACCTGCCCGCTCCAGAAGATATTGTGTAGCCTTTGCATACCCTTGACAGACACTTTTTTGATGGATAAAAACAGAGCAAATATTCTGATTGTCCGGAGCAGCAGCATCATATTCTGTCTGGTTGATAATATATTCATAAATATACTTTACTTTTTCATATTGGTCCATTCCTTCTTCTATGCCAGACAGGCACTCTTTTATATATAGCTCTATCTGGTCTTTCTTAAGAGCCGCTTCTTCTTCTGTCACATTATAAGTGCCTGAGAAAGTAATCTTCTTCACTTCATCCCCAAATGTATATCTGGTAAAAGTGTATCCATCCACATAAAATATTTCAGGATGGTCATTAAGCACACACTGGAAAACTTTTTCAATTAAATCCGTTTCTGTGCAGGATAAGGCAATTCCTTCTTCAAAGTCCTGAAGAATTTTTAAAATTTCTGCATATGTTATTTGTTCTTTCTCATTCAGTCTGTCATAATGGAAAAGCCCCATCTGCTGTTTTCTGATTAGTGCAGTATCGCCTGTAAAGATACCGGCAATGCTCTCCAGTTCCCCTGCATCAACCGCCTGCTTTCCACCTGCGGTCAAAGTATCCTGCGCGGAAACTCCCTTATTGGCCCCCCAAATATCCGCTTGTGTTTCACTGCTTCTAATGCTTTCCGTTTTTGGTTTATCACCGCAGCCGGAAAGTATTAAAAAACAGAAGGAAATTAGCCATATGATTTTTTTTATTTTCATTTAATCACGTCCAAACTCTGAAAGTATCAACCCTTCATTTCTGTCAATTGTCATTCCCACACTCCATGCGTTAATAAAAAGAAGCAATGGATTACCCTTTAAATCCCTGATCTTTTTCATATCAGAAGTACCTACCAGCTTGTCCAGGTTCACATCTTTATTTTCAATCCATCTGATATGCTCATAAGGAAGAGGTTCCAGTCTGATTTCTACATTATATTCATTCTCCAAACGGTATTTTAATACATCAAATTGAAGCTCTCCCACTACACCAACTATGATTTCCTCCATTCCAGTATTAAACTCCTGAAAAATTTGAATTGCGCCTTCCTGGGCAATCTGGGTAATTCCCTTTACAAATTGTTTTCTTTTCATGGTATCAAGCTGCCTTACTCTTGCAAAATGCTCTGGGGCAAAGGTGGGAATTCCTTCATAGCAAAACTGTTCCTTCGGCATACACAGTGTATCTCCTATTGCAAAGATGCCCGGATCAAACACACCGATAATGTCTCCAGCATATGCCTCGTCAAGGATTTTCCTTTCACTTGCCATAATCTGCTGAGGCTGGGAGAGCCGCATAATCTTCCCGCCCTGTACATGTTTAACTTCCATGCTCGCCTCATATTTTCCAGAACAAATTCTCATGAAAGCAATTCTGTCTCTGTGCGCTTTATTCATATTTGCCTGTATTTTAAATACAAAAGCGGAGAAATCATTGTCAATTGGAGAAATCAACCCAGCATCTGCTCTTCTTGGCAACGGTGTTGTTGTCATTGCAAGAAAATGCTGTAAGAAAAATTCTACCCCAAAATTGGTTAGCGCTGACCCAAAAAATACGGGAGTAAGAACTCCTGCCTGAACCTTTTCCAGGTCAAACTCTGCACTTGCTCCATCCAAAAGTTCCACTTCATCCCTAAGAGTTCCTGCTGCCTCTTCCCCTATCGCCATCTCCAGCGCCTTGGCATCTGTAACAGATATTTCAACTGTCTCTCCTTCTTTGGTTCCCTTTTCTGTATCTGAATACGTGATTATACACTGCCTGTCCCTATCATAAACTCCCTGAAAGCGCTTTCCGGAACCAATCGGCCAGTTAACCGGACAGGTTGCAATTCCAAGTTCTTTTTCAATTTCGTCCAGGAGCTCAAATGTGTCGTTTGCATCTCTGTCAAGTTTGTTTATAAATGTAAAAATAGGTATTTTACGCATAACACATACTTTAAACAGTTTACGCGTCTGGGCTTCCACTCCTTTGGACGCATCAATCACCATAACCGCTGAATCTGCCGCCATCAATGTGCGGTAAGTATCTTCCGAGAAATCCTGATGCCCCGGCGTGTCCAGAATATTAATACAGAAACCATCATATTCAAACTGCAGTACAGAAGATGTCACTGAAATTCCTCTTTCTTTTTCTATTTCCATCCAGTCTGAAACCGCATGTCTGGCAGTCGCTTTCCCCTTAACGCTTCCTGCCAGATTAATCGCACCTCCATATAATAGAAACTTCTCTGTCAGTGTTGTTTTACCAGCATCTGGATGGGAAATAATTGCAAAGGTTCTTCTTCTGTTTATTTCCTTTTCATAATTACTCACCTGTTTCTCCTCCATCTGTTCCAAGTGTATTTTAAAGTACCGGTTCTCCGGCTATATTTCCTTTGATTCCCAGAATTTTAAGCACAGTAGCTCCAATATCCGCAAAAGTATTTCTGGTTCCCAGATTCACAGGTTCAATCCCCTTCCCCCAGATAAGTAACGGAGTATATTCTCTGGAATGGTCAGTAGAAATTGTGTAACCAGGGTCACAGCCATGATCCGCTGTAATCATCAGTACATCATCCTTTCGCATCTTTGCCATAATCCTTGGAAGAGATTCGTCAAACTCTGTCAGTGCACGTGCATAGCCCTCAATATCATTTCTGTGCCCATAGAGCATATCATAGTCCACAAGATTAATAAAGCACAAGCCCTCAAAATCCTTGTCAAGGTACTCCATAATCTTTGCTATTCCTTCTGTATTTCCTTTTGTATACACATAAGACGTGATTCCCTGTCCCGCAAAAATATCTTTGATTTTTCCAACGCCAATCACTTCCTGTCCTGCTTTTTTAATTACATCCAGCATTGTCTCCCCTGGCGGAGTCAGTGAATAATCATGTCTTCCAGCCGTTCTAACATAATTCCCCTCTTTTCCCGAAAAAGGTCTTGCAATTACGCGGCCTACACTATGTTTCCCACAAAGCAGTTCTCTGGCTATCTTGCAGTACTCATATAAGGTTTCCACAGGTACCACTTCTTCATGCGCTGCAATTTGAAATACGCTGTCCGCTGATGTATATACAATTAAGTCTCCTGTTCTTACATGTTCATCTCCGTAATCTTTAATTACTTCTGTTCCAGAATAGGGCTTGTTACATAAAATTCCCCTTCCAGTCTTCTCACAGAAAGCATCTATAATTTCTGCCGGGAATCCTTCCGGATAAACAGGAAGCGGATTAGGCGATATCACCCCCGCAATTTCCCAATGGCCGATTGTTGTATCTTTTCCCTTGGAAGCTTCCCTCATTCTGCCATACCCAGCCATCGGCTGGGCAACGCCTTCCTTCCAGTCAATTCCATCAATATTAAATAATCCAAGCTGTTCCATATTTGGCAGATGGAAACAGGCGCCTTTTGATGCTGAGCGCAAAGTATTGGTTCCTGCATCACCAAATTCAGCTGCATCATCCATCGCGCCTATTCCCACACTGTCCAAAACGATTAAAAAAACTCTCTTCATCAGGGTATCCCTTTCCTCTTTTTAAAAATTCCTTAACAGGGTTTGTTTTTATTTTCCTGTAATAGGATACCACATTTTTTTAAATATAGCATCTATATTATTCGGTGGGCAAGGTGCTGATTACAATGGCGTCAGGAGAGACTCCTGTTTTGCGGATAATAATATCTTCAATTTGTGCCCGCTGCGCTTCAGTAAGCTCTGCCGCATTTACCACCACATCAACGGTTTCATCTGTTATGCTTACCACCACATCCTCAAATCCCTTGCTCTCCAAAAGTATTTCTGCTGCCGTTTCTTTTTCTGCCACATCTGTAATTGCAATCATGTTATCCACTGCCTCCTGCTTTTGCTCCTCACTGATATTGACATTATTGATAATCTCAAGCAATGTTTCTTTATTTCTCGCCCTTGTCTGTTCCTTCAAAAGCCTGGCGCCGGAAAGTGTATCAAGACTGGAAGATGAAGTAAATACCGCCTCCCCTGGCGTCTCTCCTCCTGAAAGCTGGTTTGTGATATCCTGGGTATTATTTTCTGCCAGAACCTCATCCATAGTTTCATCCATATAATTGTCCTGCTGCATCACCACATCGGAATCCAGACTTTCAATTTCTCCAAAACCAGCCTGTTCCATATCTTCATCCGATATTTCAAACAATGCAGCTGTATCTGCGTCCGTAACGGTCTGTTGTCCGCCTGCAACTACCGTATCGGAACCTGCTGTCATAATTTCTTCTTCTGTAATTTTGCTGCCGGCAAAGTTCAGGTATCCTGCAACCGCAATCATAATTGCCAGCGCCGTAATCATAATCTGATTCTTCTTTACCATATTTTTCAAATCCGTTTCTCCTTCTTACTGTGATATCATTTTAACTATTTTAATTTTATGTGCATCTATACCAAATAATGCCTGAATTGCTTCAGTTATATTTTTAACAGTTTTCGCATTTCCACCGCCCTGCGCGGAAACCACTACCCCCTGTATACGGGGAGCAATAACCTTTTTTACATAAGGCATATCATCATTCCCCTGTCCTCCCATCCGTACAGTTTCCATGTTTTCACTGATATCTGTGGTATTTCTGCTTCCGCCGGCAGAATCTACTTCTGTGGACCCATTTCTTATTGTATTTATATCTTTTTCTACCAGAGCCTCCCCTGAACTTTCCAATGTAACCATCACCTTAACTTCTCCAACCCCTGCCATTGTGCCGAGCAGTTCCTCTAAAGAATATTCAAGAGCAGAAGCATAGGCAAGAAGAACATACTCATTCATTCCAGCGCTTTGTACATTTCCTGTATTTTGAGTGTTTACCGAACATATATTCATCATATCACTTTCATTGTCCAATTGAACGGACTTAACTCTGCTTTCCTCCTTTTTTTCCACAGGCCATGCTATCACCAGAAGCAGAACACCTACAAGGACCAATATTAAAAAATTGTCCTTTGTAAACTTTCCTTTTAATTTTTTTGTTAACTCCTTTTCCTGCATATACAGCCTCCATTTTGCTTTTTCCAAAAAGGAAACGCAAAAATCTTATTTCATTCTGATTTCAATCCGTTCAGCGTCCACTCCAATACATTTCCTATAAAGTTCCTTTAATTCAGCATCCTCTTTTTGTTTATCACTTTTCTTATCCTCCAGATTTATAGGAGCTATCCGGATAAGTTCCTTCCCATTTGCATCCTTTTCCTTAAGTGTTATGATTATCCTTTCTCTCCCCACCCCGAACTGCAGACCTTCTTCCTCCTGTTTTGTCCATTCTTTTATGTCGGCGCTGACAATGTCAACACTGACAATATCATATCTGTCATCACATTTTTCCAGCTGTACTTTCAGCTCTTCCTCAATTTCCTCGTATATGTTTATGTAATTCTCTTCAATCCTTAGTTCTCCTCTGCTTTCATCAATTACCTTTTCCAGCATCTCCACCCGGTTTTGAATTTCCTGTGCCTTCCCTTCATCCATAAGCAGTCCGAAAACAGGTTCCATAATTTTAAGAATAACCATAATACCTGCCAGTATTCTTACATATTTCATATAGGAGCTGCCCGGCACAAAATAAAGAACTGCCTGGGCAATAATCATGAATATACATACTTCCCTGATAACAGAAATCATTTGGCCGCCCTCCAAAAGTTTAGGCTGAAACTGTATAAGATATCACCGCAACTACAATAATAAACAAAGCAGCTGATGTAAACACACAACGCAAAAGAAGAAAGCATCCTTTTCCTACCTGGTCCGCACAGCTGGAAATTCTTTTATCACTTACAATTCCGCTGACTGCAGCTCCTAATTTCACAGTTCCCGCAATAATAAGTATTTTTAAAACCGGAACAAGACAGACACCAAGCAATATCAGCAAAAGCAAAACTCCCATGCTGTTTTTAATCAGAACAGCAGAACCTAACATTAATTCCGTTACTCCTTCAGCAACACCGCCTATACCTGGTATAGCTGAAACTGCCTTCCGCATGGCGGAGACTTTTAGGCGGGACGCCGCCGGAACAATAACAGCCTGTACAAGACTTAAACCAGTAACAGCGCCCATAGAGGCTTTTAGGGCAAACCCAATTCCTTTTTCAATAAATTCCAATAAAAGAGACAGCTTTTCTTCCGCCCAAAGCCCGTTTAACAGAGCAATAAGTACATAGCTGTAAATAAAAGGAAGCAACACTGTATTTAAAAAGCTTTCTACCAGATATGCAATCACTAACATCAACTGATAGTAATACACTGCAGCTCCGGCCCCTTGAGCCGCCCCTACTACAACAAAATATGTAGGTATAAACAGTTTTATAAATAAAACAATATTTTCTACACACGTATGTGCAACACCTGCTACAAAAACAAATACCTTTGTCATCACCACCATCAAAAACAGATATAAAAAATAAAATCCTGCCTGAGCAATCTGTTGTCCTGAAAAAAGGTCTGAAAACTCCGCAAAAAGCGCTGATGCTATTCCAAGTACCAAAATATAAACAAGAATATGCCTTATCCCTGAAAGTTCCTCTGCCAATGCGCTTTTTATCTGTCCGGAAAAAACCTGGAAGGCCTCTGTGGCTTTTCCTTTCAATATCATTTTTAAAAAACCGTCAGCATCAATATTTATCGCCGGAAAAAGCTCTTCCATTCCTTCATTGACAGAACTCATGTCATAAGAGGAAAGCCACTTATCAATATACTCAAAATCATTTCCTGGCATTTCCTCCCCTGCCTGTGCTTTCATAGCAGGCAGGAAAAAGCATATAGTCATTCCTATCAGGAAAAGCGTTCCTTTCCACTTTTCTTTCATTTCCATTCCCCCGCATACCATTCGCTTTACTATCAGCCTGCTATAACATTAATATTCTCAATCACAGCTGCAAGGACAGGAAGTCCCATAAGCAACACTGACAGTTTACCAAATATTTCTATCTGTCCTGCCACTGCCCCATAGCCTGCATCCCGGCAGATTGATGCACAAAATTCACAGACGTATGTAATCCCTACTGCTTTAAGCAACAGTCCTAGGTACTCATTACTTCCATTTAAATAAGAAAAAAGTCCCTCCATCCTCTCAAGAAGCATCTTCAGCCCATTTATTGAAAAGGTAAAAATTATCAGGCAAATAGCTGCTCCCAAGTATAAGCCATACTCTGGCCGATTACTCCTAAACTGCAAAGCAAGCATTGCTCCTGCCACCCCCAGAAGCCCTATTTTTATAATCTCCATTTCAAACCTCCACATACAAAGGACTTAAAACTATGGTATGACACTAACTGGCAGTTTTAATCTATCCATATATGGCACAGCTCTCAAATACTGAACAAATCCTGAATCATGATAAATAAATCATATATATAGGGAAGTATCCATGTAAGTACCAGAATTAATCCCGCCAGACTGATAAGAAACGCATGTTCTTCTCTTCCACTGTGTTTTAATATCTGCCCTAATATCGTTATCAATATTCCTACTGCCGCTATCTTAAAAATCAGATTGATTTCCATTGTTATCCCTTCCTGTGATACTTCTAAAGCTACAGGAGCAGAATGGATATCAGTATGCCCGCCGCCACCCCAAAGCTCATGATTATTTTATTCTTACTCTTTTTATCCCTTTCCAGCTCCTCAATCTGCAAATTTACCTCTCTTTGGAGTTCACCAATCGCCCCTGCCTGGGCAGCCTCCTCCATATATCCAAAACAGGCGGCAAAATCATAAACCAGCCTTTTTTCTTTTTTTGTGAGAGGTGAACATATCAGCGCTTTTTCCATCTGCTGCCGCCATATGAGAATTAAATCCTCTCCATACTCATAAGTCCTCTGGTAAATATCCAGAAAAGCGCCTGCAAAAGGTTCTTCCGCCTTTTGGGATATTCTCCACAGGGCTTCCGGAATAGCAGCCTTTTGGTATGTAATATAATATTTCATGTCCTCATAAATACTTCTTATCTGCTTTAGCATATGTAACCGAACCGCTGCCTCCCTGCAATAGCTCCCTGCAAATCCTGCACATCCAATTATCACAAGTAAACATCCCATTAGTTTTTCCATAATCTTCCCTTATGTACCCGTTTTCCATTTTTATCCAGAATTTCTCTAATCTGGCAGACCCCCTGCTCCTTTTCCAGAAAAAGGTATCTTTCAAAAAGCATTTCCGGTGTATAAACAAAAAAATCTTCTTCCCCTGTTTTTTGACCTGCCCTTATGCGCCTTGCTACATCCTCCATGGAATTGCCATGTATCGTAGCCGCTACACTGCTGCCGCACTGCAGTACACCAAAGATGGCCTTCATATCCTCATATCCGCCAATTTCATCCACTGCCACAACCGCTGGCGCCATAGAGCGCATAAGAAGCATCATTCCCTGCACTTTGGGACAACCATCCAGTACATCTGTACGGATTCCCACTCGATTTTGCGGAATCCCCATATAACTTCCTGCAATTTCTGACCGCTCGTCCACTACCCCAACCTGCCTGCCCGTCCCAAAAGGATTTCCCTCTGACACTTGTCTTACAATGTCCCTGAGCAATGTTGTTTTTCCACACCCAGGAGGAGATACCAGAAGGGTATTTAAAAAACGGTCGTTTTCGTATAAATAAGGCATGGCCTCTGTTGCTGCCCCAATAATTTCATGGGAAATTCTAATATTCAAAAAGCGGATATGTGTAATATTCCTGATCGCTCCATCTTCATTTAAAACCACCTGTCCGGCCATTCCCACTCGATGTCCTCCCGGAACTGTAAGAAACCCCTGACGAATTTCATTTTCAAAAGCATACATAGAATACCGGCATATATTTCTTATAATTTCATCCATTTCCATTTCTGTCAGATACCAGGAATCACATATATCTGTACATAAATTTCCTCTTCCAGACAAGAATTTTTCTTCCCCGGAATAAATAAGACGTACTGGCTGTCCTACACCCAGGCGGATTTCCTGCAGTTTGTCTGCCCGTAAAAATGCCTGGTCCCAACGGCTTTTCATATTGTCTGGAAACATCCGTAATATTTCTTCTCTCTTTGTCATCACCTTCACCTCTTATCCCAATATATGATGTTTTGTCCAAGTTATTCCAACAAGTTTGTTTTATTTTTAAATCTTCTTACAGCCTCTTTTCTTCCAGCCAGCGCTTATTTACACAAAAAAAGCAGGCGCATCGCCTGCTTTTTCTTCTTTATATTTATTTTTGCGCTACATCTTTCATGGAAAAGCTCATTCTTCCCATCTTATCTTTTCCAAGGCAGACAACAGTTACCTTATCGCCAAGAGTAAGCACATCTTCCACACGATTTATTCTCTCCCTGGCAATTTTGGAAATATGAACCATTCCTTCCTTGCCGGGTGCAAATTCAATAAATGCGCCAAATTCCTTAATGCTGACCACGATCCCCTGGAAAATCTGTCCTTCCTGATAATCTGTCACAATGGTCTTAATATATTCTACAGCCTTGTCCATCATCGCCGCATCAGTGCCACATACTGATACATTGCCATCATCTGTAATATCAATCTTGACACCTGTACGGGCAATTATCTCATTAATCGTCTTTCCTCTCTGACCAACCACATCTCCAATCTTTTCAGGGTCAATCTGAATAGAAATAATTTTAGGCGCATAAGGCCCTACTTCCGGTCTGGGAGCCGCAATTGCCTTCTTCATACAATTATCCATGATAAACAGCCGTGCCTGCCGGCATCTTTCAATAGCGCCTTCCACAATAGCTCTTGTAAGACCATGGATTTTGATATCCATCTGGATAGCTGTAATCCCCTCTGTGGTGCCAGTTACTTTAAAATCCATATCACCGAAGAAGTCTTCCAGTCCCTGGATATCAGTAAGCAGAACAAAGTCATCATCTGTTTCCCCTGTAACCAGGCCACAGGAAATCCCTGCTACCATCTTCTTTATAGGCACACCTGCCGCCATCAGAGACATACAGGAAGCACAGGTAGACGCCATAGAGGTGGAACCATTAGATTCAAAAGTTTCGGAAACTGTGCGGATAGCATATGGGAATTCTTCTTCTGAAGGAAGCACAGGAATCAATGCCCGCTCTGCCAATGCTCCATGTCCAATTTCCCTTCTTCCCGGTCCTCTTGAAGGTTTTGTCTCTCCTACAGAATAGGAAGGGAAATTATAATGGTGCATGTACCGCTTACTTACTTCATTTTCATCCAATCCATCAATTTTCTGCTGGTCAGATAAAGGCGCCAGTGTACAGACATTACAAATCTGGGTCTGTCCTCTGGTAAACATAGCAGAGCCATGTACTCTCGGAATAATATCCACTTCTGCAGCAAGCGGCCGTATCTGTGTGATTTCACGGCCATCAGGACGCTTATGGTCTTTTAAAATCATTTTGCGTACCGTTTTCTTTTCATACTGGTAAATTGCTTCTCCCAAAAGCAGAAGCCAATCTTCATTTTCCGCAAATGCCTCTTCTAATTTTTCAGTTATATTTTTAATGTTCTCTTCACGGACCTGCTTTTCATCAGTAAATACTGCCTCTTCCATTTTGTCAGGAGGCACAATTTCCTTTATGGCAGCAAACAGCTCTTCCGGCACTGCGCAGCTTGTATATTCATGCTTTTCTTTACCTGCCTCCGCCACAATCTGGTTAATAAAAGCAATAATTGTCTGATTGATTTCATGCGCCTTATAGATTGCCTCAATCATTTTCTCTTCCGGCACCTCATTGGCGCCTGCCTCAATCATAATTACTTTTTCCTTAGTAGAAGCAACTGTCAGGTTTAAGTCGCCATTTTTCCACTGCTCCTGGGACGGATTAACAATAAATTCGCCATCAAGCATACCAATCTGGGTCATGGCGCAAGGACCATCAAAGGGAAT
>CAMUHA010000076.1 GCA_947088515.1 uncultured bacterium | reverse complement strand
CCAAAGTCCGCAAGCCCCGTTCCGATATCAGAAAGGCTCCTCTTAAAGCCTGTGGCAATTTTTTCTCCTACACTCTGTTCTTTGACTGGCGTTAGTTTTGCCACTTCATTGATATTCAGATAAACAGTGCTGTAGGAAACCTGATTATCCATGGTGCGCAGCTGGGATTCCATACTTTCTATCTGGTACCGGACCTCTGAAAGCCGGCTTTCCAGGCTGATAATGTCTTCTATGGTTTCCGCCTCATTTAAAAGCGCAATGAGACGTTCCTGTTCTGCCTGCAGTACCTTTTTATGACTATCCAGGTCCACATACTGTAAAGTCACATCCGTCACACTGTCATTGCGGCTGATTACATTGGAAACATCCGATACTGCTGTTAAAAACTCCTCCAGCCTCTCTGCCGGAATCCGAATCGAAAGACTTGCATTTCTCCTGCTGTTTCCATAGTAGCTGCTTCCATTATAGGTATAGCTTTCCTCTATGTATCCGCCAGAAGTTTTGGTCTTTTCCAAAATAGCTGCCAAAAGACTGTCAAAGGTTTCCGTTTCTACTTCCATGTTTACATTTTTAATCAGCTTACGCTCAACGTTCTGCATTTCCGGCGCCTTTGCGGCGCCACTTTCCCCGCCGTCCATCTCCTGACTGCTGGAGTCAGCAATAACGTCATCACTCATCCCGTCAGACAAAAAAGCGCCGCCTGCTGCGGCCGTGTCACTGGCTTTTTCTTCTGACACGGCAAATTCTTCCTTTGGGCTGCTTTTCGCCGCATTTCCCGAAGCGCCGCAGCCTGAAAGCAACAACCCACACAAAACCAGAACTGATACTGTTTTTAATTTCTCTTTTCTCTTTTTCATGGCATTTCCTCCCTGTACTTTCCGGCCCTGTTTTTCTCATCCGGCCACAAGTCTCCATTCCCGGCATCTTTACGGGAATGTTTTCTTTATAATACAGATACGGATAAATCCGCCATCTTTTATGGAAATTATCTTATTTTAAACCAAAAATTCCTAAAGTCATCCTCCTTTATGGCAGGAGCCTGCGGATATTGGCATATCCGCCCGGCCCCGCCTATTGAAGGTTAATGGAAAAGCTGCTCCACTTTCATAAAAACTTCACTGTTTTCTTTAATTTTTTCTCCATTTCCAACTACACATAAGCATTCATTGTCCATAAGCGCCCGCACATATTCCGAAAGCCCTCTTATGGTGTCTGACGTAGTGGCAAGCAGTTCATCCCTTTCTTTCTGCAGTTTTTCTTCAGACAGCCCTGTAAGGTATCCCCCCAGAGAAAAGACCCCTTTCATGGCAGGTGTCTTTGGAATATCAAGGTCACTGACCGCGCCAATAATAAACTGTGTCACTGTACGTTCATCCAGAGAAATATTTTTAATATAGTCCGCCGCCTGTTCATAGACATCAATGGTTCTGGTAAGATGCGGGTCTCTGTAAGATACAAAATACCCATCTCCATTTCTGAAGAAGCCGCACATGCAGCCATAAGCGCCGCCTTTTACCCGAAGCTGGTTCCAGAGATAATCATATCCCATCATTACCTTGAGAACCCTTAACGCTCCCGTATATGGCAGTCCTTTATCAATAAAGCTTCCTGCCCGGCACACAAACTGCACCTGACCTGCTGTCATAAATCCTTCGTTTTTCTTAACCGGTTCTGGTAAAAAGCCTTCTCCTTCTATCTGTCCGTTAAATAAATCAGCCTTAAAGCTTTCAACTGCCTGCTCCAGTCCCGCATATGCCTCTTTGCTGGCAGTGAAATCCACCATCAGATTTTCCGGCCGGAAAATACATTTAACCAGTTTGTTTAATATTGCTGACAGTTCCTCCTTCTTTTGGTCAAAATTGGTTGTCAAATCTTCCAAAAGTCTGTACTGGGGTATACCGCTTATCTGCTCTGAAACAGCTGCTGTAGGCGAAAAATATGCCAGCGCTCGCAAAGAGGAAAGGGAATGTCCCGCACTTGTCATCACCGCCTGCATTCTGGATTTGGTTTCTGCAATTACTTCATACAATCGTTTGGTATCGTCAAAGCGGGAGGTGAGTATAATTTCTTTCATCAGTTCCAGCGCCTTGTCCCTTTTCTCATAAAGGGCCTTGGTACAGATTTCCATGGTCACTTTATACTTCTTCATATCCGCAGCGCTGACATAAGTGTTTACCACTGCCTTAAGACCGCCTGTATGAATATTCACTTCATTAAATAGCTCTCCATAACGGTAATTTTCTGTATCAACCATCATCAGCATAGATTTTAAGATTCCCACATAAGGGAACAGTTCTGCAGGTACTTTTCCCAAATCAAAAACCAGACTTAAATAGCCGATGCCATTGGTAAAAATATCATGGAAAAGAACGGTGGTATCCCCCGCCTTTTTCACTTCATTAATATAGCCCGTTGCCTCTTTTTTGATGTCCTTTCTGTCAAGAAGAGGAATTTTTCTCAAATCCTCTTCTTTATCAGGCTCTTCCTGCCAGGCTCTTAAAGCATGGGTATCATCAACGATTTTCTGTATTTCTTCCGCAGTAAGAGTCTTTTTATATTCCTGCAGCTTTTGAGAGAGAGCTGCATCCTTCCGGGTGGTAAGACCTGGTACAGGCTTTACCGTCACAATGGTCTTATGAGGGTTACTTAGCATATAATCCCTGATAAGTCCCTCAAAATACCCTTTGTCAATTAACGCCTTAAGCTCTGCAAACGTGTCATTTGCTTCAATGTGCATAAAGGGTGCATTCTTGTCATACAGCCAGCTGTCCAATGCCTGCAGTCCCAGCATCAAACCTCTTGGGAACGATCCAAAGTCTGCCTCTCTGTATTTAAATTCAAAAATATTAATCGCTGCCGCAAGAGCCTTTTGGTCCAGTCCCTTTTCTGCCGCAACGGAAAGCTCCTGTTCAATGGTTGCAATGAATTCTTCTTTCTGGTCCCCTTCCGCATCCTTTGCTGTTATGGAAAAATAAGGCTGGTAGATATCATTCTCTACCGTACTATATACATCTTTTCCAATTCCCTTATCAATCAGAGCCTGTTTTATGGGCGCTCCAGGCGCGGAACAAAGCGCATAGTCCAGCACATCCATTGCAATATAAAGCTTTTTGTCAAGACAGTTTCCCATAGAAATATTGTAAGTCAGATAGGTGCTTTCCTTAACAGAGTCATCTTCCATGATTGGATATTCCTTAACCAGGTCCCTTGGCTCCTTAAAGGGCTTTTGTACTCCTATCTGGGAATCTACTTTTATTTCATCAAATGAAGACAGATACTCCCTGTCCAAAAAATCAAGATACTCCTTTGCATCCATATTTCCATAAAAATAAATATAGCTGTTGGAAGGATGATAGTATCTCTTGTGAAACTCAAGAAATTCTTCATAGGACAGCTCCGGAATTACTTCCGGGTCGCCGCCGTATTCCTTTCCATAGACGGTATCCGGATAAAGGGATTTCATAATTTCCATCTCCGTCACATCGTCCGGAGAGGAAAATACACCTTTCATTTCATTGTATACAACGCCGTTAATGACAAGATCATCCTCTGGATTTTCCATCTCATAATGCCAGCCTTCCTGCCGGAAAATCTTCTCTTCCTTATAAATGTTGGGATATAAAACCGCATCCAGATAAACATGCACCAGATTTTTAAAATCCTTGTCATTACAGCTGGCCACCGGGTACACCGTTTTATCCGGGTACGTCATGGCATTTAAGAAAGTATTCAGGGAACCTTTCACAAGTTCAACAAAAGGATCCTTAACCGGGAAGTTTTTTGACCCGCACAGAACCGAATGTTCCAAAATATGCGCAACACCTGTGCTGTTTTGGGGCGGCGTCTTAAAGCCAATGTAAAACACCTTGTTTTCATCATCATTAAGTAATAATGTTATGGAAGCCCCTGTCCTCTTGTGTTTTAGGATATATCCTTCAGAATTTAAGTCACTGATTGTTCTCTTTTCAAGTATCTGATAAGCATCCATATTTTCTATCTGCTGTTGCATATGCGTGTTACCCTCTCCTTTCCTTTTCTTAAAAATTGAATTTTATTGCTGTAAATCTTTTGTCTCTTGGTTTCATACAGTATTCCCTGTCTTTACTTAAAATAAAAGGGCGGGTGGAAACAAAAATCTCCAACCCGCCCAGTGTAAAAGGGGAATTTTACCGGAATCCAATGTAGTCAAACATTCTGTTCGATTACATTTATTATTATAGCAAGGCTTTTTTAATTTTGCAAGTATTATTTTAAAATTTTTAGATTTTTTATATATTAAAAGCCATCATCCCTAATTTTGATATAATAACTTCCCTGATAATCATACCTGATGCCTTTTTTTCTGCAAGGTTCATCCCTGCAAGGTCCTGCAGGGAATAAAAGCTTTCTTTGTATAATGTCTGCACCTTTCCGGAAGGTTTCTTTTTTTCTTCCGGCACCTGTGCTTTCACACGAATCTTCAGCTGGGCAAAAACCTGATAAAGAAATGTATTTTCCTCCAGATAATAAAACTGGCTCTCTAAGGTAGTATCCGCGGAAAATTCTTTTAAAATATACTGGCTGATGATTGCTTTAAGCTTAAACGGCACCATTTCATGGGACAAAAGCTCTTCATAGGAAAAACCTGCCCCAAGATAAACATTGCCCACATCTGTCAGCACATACTTAAAGTCATCGTAATAAGTCATCTTCATGTAATATCCCCATGCCTTCCCTAGCGCGTGTTTGAACCTTCCAAATCCTCAATGGCAAACCCACTCATACGCATAGCGTCGCTTATTTCCTGTAGGGAAATACCTGTCTCCTCGGCCAGCTCTTCTATTGTCACTTTTCTTTTCAGTTCTCTGGCAAGTTCCTTTGCGCCTGCTGCCACCTTATTTACACGGGATAAAATTTTCTTATCTTTATCCATCTCCTGCCGGTTTTCATCAATGCTCTCTTCCATGGCGTCCATAATCATTCTCACCAGCATTCCTTCTGCATCCTTTATATCTTCCGCACATCCCAGCATAGCAGCTCCCGCCGAAAGCGCAAGATTTCCTTCCCCAATCAAATCCTCCAGATATACGCCCTGCCCTGTATAGAGTTTGGCAATTTCCATCACTTGGGGCAAAAACAGGTGAATCAGCTTCTCCTGGGCTGCCTTTTCCCCTGCCATTGCAGAGAGCAAAACTGCTTCCCTCTCCCCATTGCTTACCGCATCTTTCCCTGAAAATGACTTTTGATATTCTTCCAGATAGTTTGTCTCTTCTTCTGACAAATACTCATCCAAATCCGCAGGCTGTCCAATGCCTATCCTATGCTTTTTCAGGTAATCAAACACAAGCGTTAACTGTTCTTCTGAAAGAGATAACTCTGCAAAAGCCTCCCTTATCTGTTTGTCAGATATACAATTCCCCTGCTCTTTTGCCAGCTTCTTTACCCCTTCAAGGGTTCTGGCAAATAAAATCTCCTTATTTTCTTCCATGCAGCCCTCCTACTTACCCTTTACATGGGTATGGGTAAAAATATGGTCCTGGCAATATTCATAATTTCCTTCGCACTTAGAGCAAAACCGGAATTCAAGCTCCGGGTTGGTTTCCTCCGTTCTTCCACAGATCGCGCATTTATGCCTTGTGGACATTGTTGTCCTCTTTACTTCCCGACGGAATTCATACTGACGTTTTGCCTGTCTTGGGGTCATATGGACTTTTCCCCTGCCTGTAACAAAAAAGATAATAAAGTTCATGAGAGATGCGCCAATTACAAACTTGACGGCAACCGGCCCTGTCACAAACTGATAGGCAAGCAGCGCACCATAAATAATAGCAAGCGCCTTAATTTTTACAGGTATAAAGAAAAACAGCAGCAGCTGCATATTAGGATAAGTGGAAGCAAATGCAAGGTAAATGGACATGTTCACATAATAGGTACTGAACATGGACGCCGGGGAAAACATCCCCATATAAGCCCCCCACATGGCAAGCCCATCTTCTTTATATAAAATCACAGAATATGCAAACAGAAGAAACGCTCCCAATATGGTAAACAACATTCCTGAGAAAATATATACATTATACCGGTAGGTCCCCCAGGTTCTCTCTAATGTGGTTCCCAACGAATAGTAAAAATACAACATCAAAAGAGTAAAAAAATCAAAACTGGAAGGCGGGATAATAAGCCATGTAAACAGCCGCCATACCTGACCATGAAATATAATCTCATATGGATTCAGGTAAAGAAAGGGAAGCATATTGGGATACATCCACTGGAATAAATACCCAAACACATAACATATTATCAACACCATTGATAAATTCTTTATCGCATATTTTCCAAATTTTTTTTCAAATTTGCCCGCCCTCATCTCTGCACCTCCGCATGTTTTCCATCAAACGCCACCAAAGCCATTAAAGGTTTATTCATTACCTTACATGAAACTTCATATATTCTAACATCCCGGCTTCCAAATGTAAATAAACCCACACTTTTTTTAGAAATTAACAATTTTTTCTTTACAATTTGTTTAGTTTCCCAGATTGCATTTTGAAAAACCCTGTCGTATAATTACAAGGCGTGTCAGATAAACACGACACATTAATATAGGAAATTACTGGAATAAGAAAGGCGGTAGATTATGGACAATCAACATTGCACCCTTGGCATTGACATTGGTTCTACCACTGTCAAGATTGCCATTTTGGATGATGCTCATAATATTCTTTTTTCTGATTATAAAAGACACTTTGCAAATATAAGAGAAACTCTCCAGGCGCTTCTTTCCGATGCCTGTTTACAGTTTGGCAACCTAAAGGTCCATCCTGTAATTACTGGTTCCGGCGGGCTTACCCTTGCTTCCCATCTGGGCGTGCCTTTTGTGCAGGAAGTAATTTCAGTGGCCACTGCCCTAAAGGAACTTGCCCCCAAAACAGACGTGGCAATTGAGCTTGGAGGTGAGGATGCCAAAATTATTTATTTTGAAGGCGGAAACGTAGAACAGCGGATGAACGGTATTTGCGCCGGAGGCACTGGCTCCTTTATTGACCAGATGGCTTCCCTTCTGCAGACAGATGCCAGCGGATTAAATGAATATGCTAAAGAGTTTCATTCCCTTTACACCATTGCGGCCAGATGCGGCGTATTTGCCAAGTCCGATATCCAGCCTCTCATCAACGATGGGGCTACCAAAGAGGATTTGTCCGCTTCCATTTTTCAGGCAGTTGTAAACCAGACGATCAGCGGTCTTGCCTGCGGCAAACCCATTCGGGGACATGTTGCCTTTTTGGGTGGTCCCCTGCACTTTTTGTCAGAGCTGAAGAAAGCGTTTATCCGCACTTTAAAGCTGGATGAAGAACATATTATTGATACCGCACATTCCCATCTTTTTGCCGCAATTGGCTCTGCCATGAATGCAAAAGAGGAAGTTTTCATGACCTTGGAGGAAATGGCAGGTAAACTCTCTTCTGATATCAAAATGGAATTTGAAGTGGAACGTATGGAACCTTTATTTTCCTCACAGGAAGAATATCAGGACTTTAAAGACCGCCATGCCTCCTATCATGTAAAGACCGCTGACCTTGCCGCTTATCAGGGTGGCTGTTTCCTTGGCATTGATGCCGGAAGCACCACCACTAAAGCGGCTCTTGTCGGAGAAGACGGTTCTCTTCTTTACTCTTTCTACAGCAGCAATGATGGAAGCCCTTTAAAGACAGCAATCCGCTCCATAAAGGAAATCTATTCCCTTCTCCCCAAAGGCGCCAATATCCTGCACACCTGCTCTACCGGATACGGGGAAGCGCTTATGAAAGCGGCATTTCTTCTTGATGATGGAGAGGTGGAAACCGTTGCCCACTATTATGCCGCCGCTTTTTTTAATCCCCAGGTGGACTGTATTTTAGATATCGGCGGACAGGATATGAAATGTATTAAAATCAAAAACCAGACAGTGGACAGTGTGCAGCTAAATGAGGCATGTTCCTCCGGCTGCGGCTCTTTTATAGAAACTTTCGCTAAGTCCTTAAATTACACAGTAGAAGATTTTGCATCTGCCGCACTGTTTGCAGAGCACCCCATTGACCTGGGTACCCGCTGTACAGTCTTTATGAATTCCAAAGTAAAGCAGGCACAAAAAGAAGGGGCTTCTGTTCCCGATATTTCCGCCGGGCTTGCTTACTCTGTAATTAAAAATGCCCTGTTTAAGGTTATTAAGGTTTCTGATGCTTCTGCCCTTGGCAAAAATATTGTGGTGCAGGGCGGGACCTTTTACAATGATGCAGTTTTAAGGAGTTTTGAAAAAATTGCCGGCTGCAATGCCATCCGGCCGGATATTGCAGGGATTATGGGGGCATTTGGCGCAGCGCTGATTGCCAGGGAACGGTACCAGAAGGGAAGCAGGACATCTATGCTCTCTTTTGAGAAAATTAATGCTCTGCAATTCGAAACTTCTATGGCCAAATGTAAAGGCTGCACCAACAATTGTCGTCTTACAATTAATAAATTTACAGGAGGACGCCAATACATTTCCGGGAACCGATGCGAAAGAGGATTGGGTAAACAGAAAAATGAAAATAATGTCCCCAACCTTTTTGATTATAAGCTAAAGAGAATTTTCGGATATGGGTCTTTGGATGCTGATAAAGCAAAACGGGGAACCGTAGGAATTCCCCGTGTCCTTAATATGTATGAAAACTACCCCTTCTGGCATGTTTTCTTTTCAAAACTAGGCTACCGGGTAATCCTCTCCCCTGTATCCAACCGGAAAATTTATGAGCTGGGAATTGAATCCATTCCAAGTGAGTCTGAATGTTACCCTGCCAAGCTTGCCCATGGGCATATCAGCTGGCTGATTAACCAGAAGCCCGATTTTATCTTTTATCCCGCTCTTTTTTATGAAAGATGCGAGTTTGAGGAAGCTAATAATCATTACAACTGCCCCATTGTCACCTCCTACTCGGAAAACATCAAAAACAATGTGGAGGAAATCGGCAGAGGGGAAGTTTCCTTCCGCAATCCTTTTATGTCCTTCCGTGATTTAAAAACAGCTTCAAAGGCCCTTGTTAAAGAGTTTAAGGACCTTCCGGCGAAGGAAGTGGCGGAAGCGGCCCGCCTTGGATGGGAAGAACTGTCGTCTGCACGCAAAGACATGCAAAATAAGGGGGAAGAAATTCTCTCCTTACTGAAAAAGGAAGGAAAAAGAGGCATTGTTCTTGCAGGACGGCCTTATCATATTGACCCGGAAATCCATCATGGGATTCCGGAACTGATTACCTCTTATGGTATTGCTGTGCTGACGGAGGACGCAGTGTCCCATTTGGCAAAGCCTGAACGTCCCTTAATTGTTTCTGACCAATGGATGTATCATTCAAGACTTTATGCCGCTGCCAGCTATGTTAAAACCACAGATAACCTTGACCTGATCCAGCTTAACTCCTTTGGCTGCGGTCTGGATGCCGTTACCACAGACCAGGTAAATGATATACTCACAGGGTCAGATAAAATTTATACCTGCCTGAAAATTGATGAAGTAAATAATCTGGGCGCCGCAAGGATTCGGATACGGTCTTTGCTCTCTGCCATCCGCGTAAAAGAAAAGCAGAACAAACAGCGCACAGTACGGACTTCCGCCATAAACAAAATACAATTTACAGAAGAAATGCGGAAGGAATATACCATTTTGTGTCCCCAAATGTCGCCTATCCATTTTGATATACTGGAGGCTGCTTTTTGCGCCTGTGGCTACCATTTTGAGGTGCTGCCAAATGACAACCGTCGCGCTGTGGATGTGGGATTAAAATATGTAAACAATGATGCCTGCTATCCTTCTCTTATGGTAGTGGGACAGATTATGGACGCATTATTGTCCGGAAAATATGACTTAAACAAAGTTGCGGTCATAATGACCCAGACTGGCGGCGGATGCCGTGCCACCAACTATATAGGCTTTATCCGCAGAGCCCTTGAAAAAGCAGGAATGCCCCAGGTACCGGTAATCTCCCTAAACATGGCTGGTATAGAATCCAATCCCGGCTTCCATTTGAATGCGGATTTACTTTTGCGCACCGCCTATGGCGCTGTGTTTGGGGATATATTCATGCGCTGCATTTACCGTATGCGCCCCTATGAAAAAGAAAAGGGAAGTGTGGAGGCCCTTCACAGGAAATGGCTGAAAAAATGCCAGGCATTTGTATCCGCCAGACATATGAACTTTTTTACCTTCCGCAAAATGTGCCGCCAGATGGTGGAAGAATTTGATGCAATCCCTATTACAGATGAAATTAAGCCTAAAGTAGGTATTGTGGGAGAAATTCTGGTTAAATTTGCTCCTGCTGCCAACAACTACCTGGTTGAGCTTTTGGAATCTGAAGGCGCAGAGGCAGTTGTTCCTGACCTTCTTGACTTTATGCTCTACTGCTTTTACAATCAGATATATAAAGCACAGGAACTTGGCACCAGTAAAAAAGCAGCAATTATATCCAGATTTGGCATTGATGCCCTGGAGTTTTTAAGAGGCGCTGCCGCAAAAGCTCTTGCCCGGAGTAAACATTTTTCACCTCCTACCAGTATTTACCAGACAGCAGCATATGCCAAACCCATCGTTTCTATTGGCAACCAGACTGGGGAAGGCTGGTTTCTCACTGGAGAAATGGTGGAACTAATCCATGGAGGCGTCAACAATATTGTATGTGCCCAGCCCTTCGCCTGCCTGCCCAACCACGTGGTGGGCAAAGGCGTTATCAAAGAGCTGCGCCGGCAATATCCTTTAAGCAATATTGTGGCAATTGACTACGACCCCGGCGCTAGTGAAGTTAACCAGTTAAACCGGATTAAACTGATGCTTTCCACTGCCCAGAAAAACCTTAAAACACAAAGAAACACACAGGGGGATTTTTAATTATGATAAAGCAGGAAGTCAATGAAATCAAACGGCTTTATACACCCAGCAGCTGTTCCATCACACGTATCTGCGGCTGCTATGTAGATGGTGAAAAAAACAAGAAGACTGAATTTAAGGATGCTTTTCTTTCTCTTCCTGAAGAGGAAATCTTTAAATACTTTGAACTGCTCCGCAAAACTCTCTCCGGCTCTCTGGGAAAAAACATGCTGAATCTTGAATTTCCCTTAGCCACAGAGGAAGAAGGCGGAACCCAGGAGTTTCTCTTACGTCTCCGGGACAGCAAGTTAAAAGACGATGCTCTGCTGGAAGAATTTTATGACCGGGTTATCGGCTCCTATGAGTATGTGGGAAATTATCTGATACTGCTTATTCACGATGCTTACGATGTCCCAGGAAAAACCAGTGACGGGCTCACCATGGATGATGCTTCCGACACCGTATTTGAGTACATTTTATGCTGTCTCTGCCCTGTAAATCTTTCCAAGCCCGGCTTAAGCTATGATGCCACGGAAAATGGATTCCACAACAGGGTCCGGGACTGGGTGGTTGAAGTTCCCCATACAGGCTTTCTCTTTCCGGCGTTTAACGACAGGTGCACAGACCTCCACAGCATTCTTTACTATACCAAAAACCCGGAAGAGCCTCATTCTGAATTTGTAGACGGCATTTTAGGCGCTGTTTTGCCGCTATCTGCCGGCACACAAAAGGAAACCTTCCAGACTCTTGTTGAAGAGGCGCTGGGGGATTATGCGGAATATAATGTGGTAAAAAGCATCCATGAAAATCTTACTGAAATGATCGAAGAACACAAGGAACTGCCAGAGCCTTTAACCCTGGACAGGCAGCAGGTAAAAAATCTTTTTGAAAAGAGCGGCGCTCCCGAAGAACGGCTTGCTGATTTTGATAAGCTTTATGACGCTGCTGCAGGAGAAAACGCTTCTCTTTTGGTGGATAATATCGCAAATACCAAAACCTTTGAGGTAAAAACCCCGGATGTTGTTGTACGGGTCAATCCTGACCGTGCTGATTTGGTAAACACGATGACCCTGGACGGAAAGCGCTGTCTGGTAATAGAAATCAATGATCAGGTAGAAGTCAATGGTATTACGGTGAGAAATGGCGCCCATGCTCCACTAGAAGATGAATGGGAAAACGAATAGCAAATACCTTTACAGGGCAGGAAATTCTTCCTGCCCATATTTTTATTCCAAAATAAAAACATAACAGCTATTAACGATTAGGATACAAAATCAAAAAGGCTAATCTGGTTGGACTCTGGCAGCTCTCCTAACAGATTCAGTCTGTCCATCAAATCAACAACTGTCTTGGAAACCTTGGTTCTTTGACGGAAATCATCTTTGGATAAAAATGGCCCGTCTTTGGCCGCCTCCACAATAGCATCTGCTGCCTTATCACCCAACCCGTCAATACTGCTTAAAGACGGCATCAGTTTGTCTTCCACAATCTGAAAATTTCTGGAATGGGCTGTAAAAATATCAATGGGCACAAATTCAAATCCCCGTGCATACATCTCCTGCACAATTTTCATATCCTTATAGGAATCCTGCTCCTTTTTTGAAAGGCTGTCTCCTCTTTTTTTGTAATCTGCCATCACGTTCTCCAGATGCTTCTGTCCCAGACACATTAATTCGTAGGAAAAAGCGGAAGCACGTATGGAAAAAAAAGAGGCATAGTAGGCGAGAGGGTAATTGATTTTACAGTAGGCAATCCTCCATGCCATCATTACATATGCTGCAGCATGTGCTTTTGGAAACATATATTTAATTTTCTTACAGGACCAGATATACCAGTCTGGCACATCCTTTTCCTTCATAGCCTCCTCCCACTCTTTTTTTAGTCCCTTTCCTTTACGCACACTTTCCATAATCGTAAAAGACAAGGCGCTGTCCACTCCCTGATTAATCAGGTATATCATAATATCATCACGACAGCAGATCGCTGTGGAAATCGTGGCTGTTCCCTCCAAAATCAATGTCTGGGCATTTCCAAGCCACACATCCGTCCCATGACCTAACCCGGATATCCGGATTAAGTCCGAAAGCCGTTGTGGTTTGGTATCAAGAAGCATTTGGATAACAAACTCTGTGCCAAATTCCGGTATCCCCAAAGACCCTACCGGGCAGCCGTCAATCTGTTCCGGTGTAATTCCAAGGGCCGAGGTATTTTGGAACAGGGACATTACCTGTGGGTCATCCAGCGGAATCTTCGTTGGGTCTATTCCTGTCAAGTCCTGCAGCATACGAATCATTGTAGGGTCATCATGCCCCAGAATATCAAGCTTTAACAGATTGTGGTCAATGGAATGATAGTCAAAATGTGTGGTAACAATATCCGTCTCCATATCATTAGCCGGATGCTGCACTGGTGTAAAAGAATTAATATCCTCTCCCATAGGAAGAACAATAATCCCCCCAGGATGCTGTCCCGTGCTACGCCTTATCCCTGTACATCCTCCCACAATCCGGTTAATCTCACAGACCCGTTTCCGGTTTCCCCGCTCCTCATAATAATTTCTTACATAGCCAAAGGCTGTCTTATCCGCCAGCGTTGCAATGGTTCCCGCACGGTATGTCTGCCCTGCCCCAAAAATAACCTCCGTATACTTATGAGCCTTACTTTGATATTCCCCTGAAAAGTTCAGGTCTATGTCAGGCTCTTTATCCCCCTTAAATCCCAAAAACGTTTCAAAAGGAATGTCAAATCCATCTTTTACCAACGGTTTCCCGCATACCGGACACATTTTATCCGGCAGGTCACATCCGGCATTTCCGGCATATGCCCTAACTTCCGGTGAATCAAAATCATAATAAAAGCAATTAGGGCATCTGTAATGAGCGCTTAGCGAATTTACTTCCGTAATCCCAGCCATAAACGCCACAAGGGAAGAACCTACAGAACCACGGGAGCCTACCAGGTACCCATCCTCCACCGATTTCCACACAAGCTTCTGTGCAATAATATACATAACTGCAAATCCATTGGTGATAATGGAATGTAATTCTTTCTCCAAACGTTCCTTTACAATTAAGGGCAGCTCATTTCCATAAAGCTCATGGGCACGATTATAGCAGATATCCGTCAGGGTTTTATCACTGTCAGGAATTACTGGCGCACACTTATCCGGCCGCACAGGTGAAATCACATCTATTCTGTCTGCAATCTTATTTGTGTTCGTAATAACCACTTCTTCTGCCTTATCACTGCCAAGATAAGCAAACTCTTCCAGCATCTCCTCCGTGGTGCGCAGATACAAAGGCGCCTGATTATCTGCATCTGCAAACCCCTTACCAGTCATGATAATCCGTCGGTAAACTTCATCCTCCGGGTCCAGAAAGTGAACATCACAGGTTGCCGCCACAGGTTTGTGAAATTCATCTCCCAGCGCAACTATCTTCCGGTTGACTTCCATAATATCTTCCACACTGTTTATTGAAGGTATCTTTTCTGATTCAATCATAAACTTATTATTTCCCAGAGGCTGT
>CAMUHA010000075.1 GCA_947088515.1 uncultured bacterium | reverse complement strand
TGGAAAAACCAGTAGGTGTGACTTTGACATTTTCAATACTGGGAGCAGTGTCAATTACTCCCTTAAAAATGCCAAAAGCCATGCTGATGCCAATAATACCTATGCCAATAATGGCAAGGAGGGAAAGATTTAATACCGCCAGAAGCAGCTTCTTTCCAAGTTTTGTTGATGTTGCATGCAGGGATTTTTGTCTGGCACGTATCCCTTTTTTACTATAGTTCATGTATATGCCTCCATGTAGATTGAAATCATATTCAAATTCTGAACACTTAGAGTATACCAAAATGTGGGACCGAAATAAAGTTTTTTTATGTTTTATTAAGAATTATTCACAATTTGATACACAATTATTCCCCGTTGTGTTAAACTTCAAGAAGCAGAAATAGCAGAATTATAAGAAGAAATATAAAGAAGGTAAAAGAATATGCAGGGGAATGAAAATGAATTTCTTCCATATAAAGTAGTATATCGGCAGGGGCATGGAGAATATGAAGAAAAGAAATCACGGTTTATTGCGAATGTTATGCCAGTGACATCGGAAAAAGAGGCAGCAGAATTTATTGAGACAATAAAAAAGAAATATTATGATGCCCGGCATAACTGTCCGGCATTTATAATAGGAAGAAACAGGGAGCTTACAAGGTGCAGCGATGATGGGGAACCTTCTGGAACGGCAGGAAAGCCAATTCTGGAAGCGCTTTTGGGAGCCGGGGTTACGAATGTGGCAGCAGTAGTTACCAGATATTTTGGAGGAACCCTTTTAGGTACAGGAGGACTGGTGAGAGCCTATACAAATGCAGCCCAGGCAGCGATTGCAGATGCTGGGATTGCAACTATGCTTTATGGAAAGGAAATAACGATAGGCATTGATTATACTGATGTGGGGAAAGTTCAGTATTTGCTGGGAAGCAGGCAGATTGAAATTGCTGCATCCAGATATACAGATAAGGTGGAGTTTGATATCCGTATTCCGGCCAATTGCCAAAAGGAGGTGGAGAAGGCGCTGACAGAGGCGACTTCAGCAAGAGCGCGGATAACAGTTACAGGTTCCGGTTATTATATGGAAAAGGCAGAAATGAAAATCCATTGACAAAGAAAGCGCCTTAAGATAAAGTAAAAATGGTAACTGACAACAGGCATTCTTCTGAAAGGTGGTGGTTTTTATGAATAAGAGTACAGCAGGCAGTGCAGATATTCCTCCTCATGAACGGAGCATAAAAATCACATATAAAGGAGAAGAGCCATGGAAGAGATTAGAGAGCTTGAAGTTATAAGAGAATTGCTGGAAACAAAGCAATATGCCAGTCTCCGGCAGAGAATGGAAGCCATGAATACTGCTGACCTTGCAGCCGTCATGGACGAGTTTGGCGAGGAGGATTTGCTGAAGATTTTTCGTATTTTGTCCAAAGATATGGCAGCTGATGTTTTTTCTTATTTGGAGGTGGACAGTCAGCAGTTTATCATAACCAGCTTGTCAGAAAAAGATGCAGCAGGCATTATAGATAATCTGATGGCGGATGATGCCACAGACCTTTTGGAGGAAATGCCTGCTAATGTGGTAAAAAAGCTGCTTGCCAATGCCAACCCGGAAACCAGAAGGGATATCAATCAGCTGCTTAGATACCCAGAAGATTCTGCCGGAAGCATTATGACAGTGGAATATGTGGATTTAAAGGAAAACATGACTATAGAAGATGCCATTGCCCGCATAAGAAAGGTGGGGATGGACAGCGAAACCATTAATATCTGTTATGTATTGAATGCCAAAAGAATGTTGGTGGGGACAGTAGCTCTGCGATATCTGCTGATTAGTCCGGGAGATGCAATAATCAGTGATATCATGCACGAAAATGTGGTTTATATCAATACGATGATGGACCAGGAAGAGGTTGCCAGGCAGTTTCAGAAGTATGACTTTACCGCTATGCCTGTGGTGGACAATGAAAAGAGGCTTGTGGGAATTATTACCGTGGATGATGTGGTAGACATTCTTCAGGAAGAGGCAACGGAAGATATGGAAAAAATGGCTGCTATTGTGCCATCAGACAAGCCATATATGAAAACAAGTGTGTTCGAAACCTGGAAGAAGCGTATGCCATGGCTGCTGCTTTTGATGATATCGGCAGCTTTTACGGGAAGTATACTGACAGCGTTTGAAGGAGCGCTGATGGCATACGGTGTATTAATTGCCTATATCCCCATGCTTATGGATACTGGAGGAAATGCGGGGGGACAGGCAAGTGTTACGATTATCCGCGGACTGTCCTTAAAAGAAATTGAGTTTCGGGACAGTTTCCGGGTGGTATGGAAAGAAATTCGGGTGGCATTGCTTTGCGGCATCACTTTATCGGCTGCAAATTTTCTCAAACTACTGTTTTTTGACCAGGTAGGCATTATGGTGGCGCTTGTGGTATGTATTACGTTGGTTGCAGCAGTTTTAATTGCAAAAGTGGTGGGATGCCTTTTGCCCCTGCTTGCAAAAAAGATTGGGTTTGACCCGGCAGTTATGGCAAGCCCCTTTATTACAACCATTGTGGATGTACTGTCCCTTCTGGTATATTTCCAGGTTGCGGCATGGCTGCTTCCTATTGGATAGTATGGCCATATTTTTATATTATGAAATATCAAAGCAGAAAAGTTAGTTTACTGTTTGTGGAAAATAAAAACTCCGGTCAGGGTTCTGGCCGGAGTTTGGTATTTGGGAAATGATTTTGTTTTCAGTTTTGAGCAAGAGATGCGTTCCGCATGGCAGCACGCTTGCGCATGGTGGGGTCCAGAATTTTTTTACGTATTCTTAAAGACTTTGGAGTTACTTCCAAAAGTTCATCGGTGTCTATAAATTCGAGGGCCTGTTCCAGGCTAAGGATTTTGGGAGGCGTAAGCCGGAGAGCTTCATCTGCACTGGACGAACGGGTATTGGTGAGCTGTTTCTTTTTACATACATTAAGTTCAATGTCGTCTCCTTTTCCATTTTGCCCCACAACCATACCAGAGTAAACTTTTTCACCGGGACCAATAAAAAGAGTTCCTCTTTCCTGGGCATTGTATAGACCATAAGTAATGGCTTCTCCAGCTTCAAAGGCAATCAGGGACCCTTGTTTACGGTACTGGATATCTCCCTTGTAAGGACCATAGCCATCAAAAATACTGTTCATAATGCCATTTCCTTTGGTATCTGTCATAAATTCGCCCCGATAGCCAATCAGTCCCCTGGATGGAATAGAAAATTCAAGCCGAATATAGCCGCCGGAAGCGGCTCCCATGCTCTGGAGTTCCCCTTTTCTTTGACTTAGCTTTTCAATGACAGAGCCTGAAAACTCCTCAGGCACATCAATGTAACAAAGCTCCATAGGTTCTAGCTTTTTGCCGTTCTCGTCATTTTTATATAAGACTTCCGCCTTGCTTACCGCAAACTCAAATCCCTCCCGGCGCATATTTTCAATGAGCACAGACAGATGAAGTTCGCCCCGCCCTGATACCTTAAAAGCTTCTGTTGTATCTGTTTCTTCCACACGTAAAGAGACATCAGTATTTAACTCACGGAAGAGACGTTCGCGCAGATGGCGGCTGGTGACATATTTCCCTTCCTGTCCGGCAAGAGGAGAATCATTGACAATGAAGTGCATGGCAATGGTAGGCTCCGAGATTTTTTGGAAAGGAATAGGAATGGGGGCTTCGGGAGAGCAGAGGGTATCTCCAATGCGAATATCGGAAATACCAGAAATGGCCACAATGGAACCAGTATCTGCTTGTGTGACGCCTATCTTATTTAGTCCATCAAATTCATAAAGTTTGCTTACCTTTACTTTTCTAAGTTTGTCCGGGTCATGGTGGTTGACGATAACTACTTCCTGATTGACTCGCACAGAACCGTTGTCCACTTTACCAATGCCGATTCTGCCAACATATTCGTTATAATCAATGGTGCTGATAAGTATCTGGGTGCCTGCATCCGGGTCTCCTTCTGGAGCAGGAATATAATCGAGAATGGTTTCAAATAATGGAGCCATAGTTGTGCCTGGTGTTTGAAGGTCCATAGTGGCAGTGCCGGTTTTAGCGGAAGCAAACACGAAAGGGCAGTCAAACTGGGCTTCATCTGCATCTAATTCAAGAAAAAGCTCCAAAACCTCATCTACAACTTCATTTGGACGGGCCTCCGGGCGGTCGATTTTGTTTACGCATACAATAACAGGCAGCTTAAGCTCCAGCGCTTTACGGAGCACAAATTTTGTCTGGGGCATGGCGCCTTCAAAGGCATCCACCACCAGAATAACACCGTTTACCATTTTAAGAACACGCTCTACCTCTCCGCCGAAGTCAGCATGTCCGGGAGTATCAATAATGTTGATTTTAGTTCCTTTATAGGAAACAGCAGTATTTTTGGAAAGAATGGTAATTCCACGTTCCCGTTCAATATCGTTGGAATCCATGATGCGTTCGGTAATTTCCTGATTTTCACGGAATACACCACTTTGCTTTAACAGTTCGTCCACCAGAGTTGTTTTGCCATGGTCTACATGGGCGATGATGGCGATGTTTCTGACATTTTCTCGTTTCTGTCTCATAAATTTACTCCTCGTACAAAACAGCCGGTATCTTATAGTATCAAAGACCGTTTTTTATTTCAATCCGCTTTAGTATAGCACTATTTTATATAACATGTAAATATAAAAATTTATACCCTGCTGCATTTAAGCAGATTTTGGGAGCTGGAAGGATTGGCATGCAGTAGAAATAGATTGTTTTCTGCAGTTATGGAGCCGCGCGATAACTGACAGTTCTATATAAAGGATTTTTTCATATAAATAGTAATACATGACAGGAAAAAATTCTTAAAGAGTAAGAAGGGAGAACTAAAATGACAGATAAGGTAATCGAAAACAATCAGGTGGTGATCATGGGAGAAATCGTAAGTGATTTCACATTTAGTCATGAGATATTCGGGGAAGGCTTTTATATGGTAGATGTTAATGTGCCCAGATTAAGCGATTCCAGCGACATTATTCCGCTGATGGTATCAGAGCGTCTAATTAATGTGGATGAGGATTATAAGGGGCTGAATATTATGGTACAGGGACAGTTCCGTTCTTATAACCGGCATGAAGAGCGCAAGAACAGGCTGGTGCTTTCCGTATTTGCAAGAGAAATTGAATTTGTGGATGAAACACCGGAAAGTTCTAAAACCAACCAGATTTATCTGGATGGGTATATCTGTAAGGAACCTATTTATCGGAAAACACCTCTTGGACGTGAAATTGCGGACCTGCTTTTGGCGGTGAACAGACCTTATGGAAAGAGTGATTACATACCTTGTATCTGCTGGGGCAGAAATGCCCGGTTTGCAAGCAATTTTTCAGTGGGAACCAGATGTGAAATCTGGGGAAGAATTCAAAGTCGGGAGTACATGAAACGTCTTTCTGATGAAGATGCAGAAAAAAGAATTGCCTATGAAGTTTCTGTAAGCAAGCTTGAACTTATGGAAGAATGATTATTTTTCAGTTATAGTCAGGTGTTCTAAGAGCAGGGAAATATGCCGGGCATTTTTTGCAAAATTTAAAGCATGAAATCATAGCATCTATGCGTTGACAGCTTTTTCGCATGGTGCTATGATATTTTTATATTAAAAATACTTTTTCTAATAGATATAAGAAAGAGTGATAATAATTTCATAGGATTAAGAGATAGAGGTTGCGTGATTTATGAGTAATTTTTTGGATGTGACAGGCACAGGGGAAGAAAGATGAAAGGGAAGAGCGCCGAAAGAGTCTGGAATTCCTGTAGCCGGATTCTTGGGCATACAGTGAAAAACTGTATGACTGTCATCAAAATTGATGTTGCGCTATCCGATGAACAGTAATTGTAGTAGTCGATATGCCACGGCTGCTATTTTTTTAACAGTGGGACTAAAAACAGTAACAGTAAAAATAGGAGGAGAAAATATGGCTGTATTTACAGGTGCAGGTGTTGCAATTGTTACACCCTTTAAGGCAAATGGAGATGTAAACTATGAGAAATTTGGAGAGCTGATTGAAGACCAGATTGCAGGTGGAACAGATGCGATTATAGTGTGTGGAACCACAGGAGAATCATCCACCCTTTCGCATGAAGAGCATTTAGAGGTAATCAAGTATTGTATTGACAAGGTAAAAGGACGTATTCCCGTGGTGGCAGGAACAGGCTCCAATTGCACAGAAACAGCGGTCTATTTATCAACAGAAGCAGAAAAATATGGTGCAGATGCGCTTCTTCTCGTTACACCCTATTATAATAAGGCTACCCAAAACGGACTTTATAAACATTATAAAACAGTTGCTGATTCTGTAAAAATTCCATGTCTTATTTATAATGTGCCCAGCCGTACTGGATGTAATGTGGCGCCGGAAACGGTGGTAAGGCTCTGCACAGATGTGAAAAATATTGTAGGCGTCAAGGAAGCTAGTGGAAATATTGCACAGATTGTAAAGTTAATGTCTTTAGCGGATGGAAAAGTAGATTTGTATTCAGGAAATGATGACCAGATTGTACCGCTTCTTGCACTGGGTGCAAAAGGTGTAATCTCGGTAAGCTCTAATGTAGCTCCCAGACAAACTCATGATATATGTGCAAAGTTTTTTGCAGGGGATATTGCTGGAAGCTGTGCAGAGCAGCTTCGTATGATACCTCTTTGCAATGCGCTTTTTAGCGAAGTAAATCCCATTCCGGTAAAGATGGCGCTTAATCTGATGGGAAAAGAAGTGGGCTCCCTGCGGATGCCGCTTACAGATATGGAAGAAGCAAATACGGAAAAATTAAAAAAAGCAATGGAAGACTACGGAATATTATAGGGAGTGTAAACACAAAACAGATACTGCCCATATATATGAAGTCCCAGAAAATTCAAGGATATAAAGCGGTCTTAAATTACCTGGTTTGGGATGGCGCTTGTGGGCGGCGGCAGAACTTAAAATAGGAGAGAATTTATGTTAAATATAATTTTACATGGATGCAATGGAAAGATGGGCCAGACCATTGCCGGGCTAGTGGCAGATGAAGATTCTGTAACTGTTGTAGCAGGTGTGGACGCCTTTGATGAGGGAAAAAATCCATTTCCTGTTTTTAAAAACATCAGTGAGTGCACAGTTAAAGGGGATGTGGTTATTGACTTTTCCGTTGCGTTTGCCGTAGATGGACTTTTGGATTATTGTATAAAGGAGCAGATTCCCTGTGTTCTTTGTACTACAGGACTTAGCCAGCAGCAGCTGGAAAAGGTGGAAGAGGCTGCAGGAAAAGTAGCGGTTTTAAAGTCTGCCAATATGTCTTTGGGCATCAATATGCTAATGAAACTGTTAAAGGAAGCGGCATTGGTTTTGGAACCGGCTGGATTTGATATTGAAATTGTGGAAAAACATCACCGGCTGAAGGTGGATGCTCCCAGCGGAACAGCCTTATCTCTTGGAGATGCTGTCAATGAGGCTCTTGGAAATGAATATGAATATGTGTTTGACAGAAGTGCTAGAAGAGAAAAACGTCCGAAAAAGGAAATTGGTTTTTCGGCAGTGAGGGGCGGGACGATTGTGGGGGACCACGATGTAATTTTTGCCGGGGCAGATGAAGTAATTACTTTTTCCCATACAGCATATTCTAAAGCTGTATTTGGCAAAGGAGCGATTCAGGCGGCGAAATTTCTAAAGGGTAAGCCAGCTGGATTATATGATATGAGCCATGTGATTGGATAATAAAACTGGAGCAAAAACAGACAGGACACTTTAAGTTTTCTTTTCACATTTCATATTTGAGCAGTATCACAGGCAGAGCCTGCGGTATATGGGGTATAAGTTTGGGAGTAAACTTCCAAAATGACTATTGATGCAGTATCGCAAGCAGAGCCCTGCGGTATGTGGAGGTATAAAAATGAACGATCTTGAATTAATGGAGCTAAAATATTTAAAAAGTCTTGCACATCTTTATCCCAATATTGCGGCGGCATCCACAGAGATTATTAACCTGCAGGCAATTTTAAACCTTCCAAAGGGCACAGAACATTTCCTGACAGATATACATGGGGAATATGAGCAGTTTAACCATGTGCTAAAAAATGGTTCCGGTGCGGTGAGGAGGCAAATTGATGAGGAATTTGATAATACATTAAGCAGCAGGGACAAAAAGCTGCTGGCAACCCTGATTTATTATCCCCATGAAAAGCTGGATATTGTGGCAAAGGAAGAGGATAATTTAGAGGATTGGTATAAAATTACCTTACACCGGTTGGTTCAGATTACCAAAAGAGCAGCCTCCAAATATACCCGTTCCAAAGTCCGTAAGGCGCTTCCGGAGGATTTCGCCTATATTATAGAAGAGTTAATCACAGAAAAATTTGATATTTCAGATAAAGAAGGTTATTATAATGAAATTATCCACACTATTATACGGATTGGAAGGGCGCCGGATTTTATTGCGGCTCTTAGCAATTTAATCCAGAGGCTTGTAGTGGACCATCTACATATTGTAGGGGATATTTATGACAGGGGGCCAGGCCCTCATATTATTATGGATACGCTGATGAATTACCATTCCGTGGATATCCAGTGGGGCAATCATGATATTGTGTGGATGGGGGCAGCATGCGGACATCTTGCCTGTATTGCAACTGTGTTGCGGGTTGCGGCAAGATATGGAAACCTGGACACACTGGAAGATGGTTATGGCATAAATCTGATTCCTCTTGCCACATTTGCCCTGGATACCTATCAGGATGTTAACTGTGACGTATTTACCATTAAATATAATACCGATTATAATACCAAGGATTTAAGCATGGATATGAAAATCCATAAGGCGATAGCTATTATTCAGTTGAAGCTGGAAGGACAGGTCATCAAAAAGCACCCCGAATTTGAGATGGACGACAGACTGCTTTTGGATAAAATAAATTTTGAAAAAAAGACAGTTCAGATAAAGGGAAAAGAGTATGCCATGAAGGACACAGATTTCCCAACGGTAGACCCGGCCGCTCCTTATAATTTATCCCCGGATGAGGAACAGATGATGGCAAGGCTGCAGCAGGCATTCCTTAAATGTGAGAAACTGCAAAGGCATGTGCGTTTTCTTTATTCTAATGGAGGCCTTTATAAAATCCATAATTCTAACCTTTTATATCATGGCTGTATGCCCCTTGACGAAGACGGAAATTTTAAGGCTGTGAATGTAGATGGAAAGAAATACAGGGGCAGAGCGCTTTATGATATACTGGATAACTATGCAAGAAAAGGATATTATGCAAAAAATGACCCCTCTGGCATGCGTAAAGCGCAGGATTACATCTGGTATATCTGGGCAGGGCCAAATTCTCCAGTATTTGGTAAGGATAAGATGGCAACTTTTGAGCGTTATTTTATTGAGGATAAAGATACGCATAAGGAAACCAAAAACTGCTACTATTCTATGCTGGATGATGAGACAATCATTAACCGCATTTTGGAAGAGTTTGGTTTGGATAAAAAGAAATCCCATATAATAAACGGACATGTGCCTGTGGAACTAAAAAAAGGAGAAACGCCTGTTAAATGTGATGGAAAACTTTTAATTATTGATGGGGGATTTTCCAAAGCTTATCAGAATAAGACAGGAATTGCTGGATATACGCTGGTAGCGAATTCACATGGAATGCGTTTGGTAGCACATGAACCCTTTGAATCAACAGAAGCAGCAATACTTCATGAATCTGATATTTTTTCTGATTCCACTGTGGTTGAAACTGTACCAAACAGGATTCAGGTTTCAGAAACGGACAGTGGCGTTGAGCTGCGTGAAACCATCAAACAGCTTGAACAGCTTCTTCAGGCATACAGGGAAGGTACAATCATTGAAAAGTAAATGACAGAGATATGAATACATTTTTGCTTTCATATGCTTACAAAAAGGAGGCCTGCAGGTAAACAGGCCTTCTTTTTATAACTTCCATGCGTTTTTTGCTGTTTTTTAATGGTTATCCCCGTGCGCTGGCGCCGGAAGTGGTGTTGTTTGTACCATTAGCCGTATTGGATTTGTCATTTCCATCTCCAATTACATCATCAGTGATATCTGACACACCATCAGCAATGTCATCCACAACATTTCCTACAGCATCTCCTGCATCATCAAGAATTGAATCGTCATCATTGCCATTACCGGCAGTGGCGCTGTTTACACTACCATTACCGGTGTTATTGTTTCCAGTACCAATTCCATCATTTACACCAGAGGCATTGTTGTCTGTTGTCATGCCGTTGTCTGTGTCCATACCAGTTCCGTTGTCCTGTGTGGAACCACCAATGGTGTCTGTGTTATCAGTAGTAGTACCAGTATCGTTTCCGGTAGTATTGTTTGTTCCGCTGCCGGTAGTGTTATCTCCGGCAGTGTCGTTATCTGTAGTGGTGTTGGTATTTCCTGCCATATCATTTGCATTGTTCTTTTTGTCATTTCCGCAGGCAGTAAAGATACAAAGCATTCCAAGAACAAGAGATACCGCGATTAGTTTTCTCGTTTTTTTCATAATGACCTCCTTTATAGAACCTGCCTTAAAAATGTATTATGGCAGTTCTGTTGCTATTATGTGCAAAATTTTAAAAAATATACTTATAGAAAGCGGTGAAAGAATTGGCTGTTTATTATAGTGTTTTTAGAATAAATTCTGTTATACTTATAATAAATATGATAAAATAAGAAAAATTGTAAAAGACAGAGGCATAAGATGAAATTTAGACCATGTATTGACATTCATAATGGAAAGGTTAAGCAGATTGTCGGAGACAGCCTTTCAGACCAGGAAAATGCGGCAGCAGAAAATTTTGTATCCTGTCAGGATGCGGCTTTTTTTGCGAAACTCTATCAAGAAAAAGGATTAAGTGGTGGTCATGTTATCCTATTAAATCCTTTTTCCAGTGAGTTTTATACAGAAACAAAAAAACAGGCAATCCAGGCTTTGTCAGCTTATCCGGGTGGGCTTCAGGTTGGAGGAGGGGTAACGCCTTTAAACGCAAAGGAGTTTTTAGACGCAGGCGCATCCCATGTGATAGTCACATCTTATGTTTTTGATAAAGGAAAGCTTCATTATAATAAATTGGAAGAAATGCTCTTGAGTGTTGGAAGAGAGCATCTGGCGCTGGATTTAAGCTGCCGCAGGAGAGGAAACGATTACTATATTGTAACCGACAGATGGCAGAATTATACAGAGGTAAAAATAACAGGAGACATTATACGGGAACTTTCTGAAAAATGTGATGAATTTCTGGTCCATGCAGTGGATGTGGAGGGAAAGGCCCAGGGAATTGAAGAGGAACTGGCAACTATATTAGGAACCGAGTGCAAAATTCCAGTGACATATGCCGGAGGAGTGCATAATTTCCATGACCTTCAAAAATTAAAAGAGTTGGGAAATGGAAATATTGATGTTACAATTGGAAGTGCACTTGATATTTTTGGCGGCAATATGAGGATTGATGAGATAGTTTCTTATCTGGCGGCAGATTAAGGGAAGCTTTATGGCGGGGAAATTATAGCAAATGCAATAATATGTCCTTAAAAATAACCTACCCCTTATCGGGGTAGGTTATTTCATTAATCTAATAAAACAATATTGCAGGTTCATAATAAATTGAAGCTTATATTAAGAATAAGCACATCGCGTTACTGATTAATGCGCTATAAATAGCACATTCGCTAATTATAACTTGGTTACGTTTACGGCCTGAGGTCCTTTTTCACCGTTAACGACATCAAATTCCACGGAAGCGCCTTCTTCAAGGGACTTAAAGCCTTCCATGTTAAGCCCTGAGTAGTGTACAAATACATCATTGCCAGATGCGTCAGAGATGAAACCGTACCCTTTTTGGTTGTTAAACCACTTTACTGTACCTTTGTTCATATAGATACCTCCAAAAAATAAATAAGTAAATTGTTACGTTGCAAATTCTTACAACGTAATAAGCATAACACAGTCGGAAACAAAAGTAAATAAAATAACAGGAATTTCACAAAATTCCACAAAATTTCAGTAATTATTAGATAGTTGCAAAATTTTAGTATTTAGTAAATTAACAAACCCTATATTGGTATGGTTACCGGGAACGTTTACTATAGTGGAAATGGTAAATGAAGTTGCGTTAATTTATTGCCTGTGATAAAATAGAGATAATTGACCGGAGGTGACATGAAATTATGGGGCAACAGAATAAAAGACAAGGGAAATATTCGCTGGTTCTGGTAATTCAGGAAGAAAGCGGCATGATAAGGAGGCGAAACATCAGCTCTGCCGTAGTAGAAGTAACTGCTGCCATAGTTTTTATTTTGACTGTGGTTGTTATCTGTAAGTTTATTTATGATGAAATTACCATTAGAAATGCAAGGCGGGAAATTGTTGAGCAAATAGTTGCAATTAATAATCTCACGGATGAAAATGAAGCATTAACCATGGAAAATTCCACCCTTTCTAGTAAGGTGACTGTACTTAGCGGCACTGTAAGCCAGAAAGCGGAAGTGGAGGATGCCATATTGCAGGAAACCATTGAAAATGCTTTGCCGAAGGGATTTCCACTTAGCGGTTCATCAACCATGACAGAGGCGAAAGAAGGGGACCCTATGCTGGTATTTACTGCATCATCAGGGGTTAATGTGCTTACTTCGGGGACAGGAACTGTAGTGAGCGTGGATAAAGATGAGGTTTATGGTACGAGAATTGTGCTGGACCATGGGAATGGATATCAGTCTGTTTACCGCAATAATGGAACGGCACTGGTAAAAAGTGGTGAAGCGCTGGGGAAAGGTTATATTCTGTTTACTGTAGGAGAAGACAACAGGGAACTTGGTTACCAGATAATGCAGAATGACGAATATATTGACCCCTTAATATTAATTGACATAAACGGATAATCCATATGGGATTATCCGTTTATGTTGATGAGATGTTTGAAAGAAGCCTGCCTTACATATACAGAAAATCAACTATGTAAAATAGAGGGAAAGAATTAAGACTCAAGCCTGCCAAATACCAGGTCATATCCATCGTTACCATAGTGAAGGGAACGGTTGACCCGGCTTATTGTGGCAGTTGAAGCGCCAGTTTTCTCTGCTATTTCAAGATATGTTTTGTGGTCTTTTAGCATAGAGGCTACCTCATAGCGCTGGGAAAGTGAGAGAAGTTCGTTGACGGTACACAGGTCTTCAAAAAAGCTGTAACATTCTTCCTTGTTTTCCAGACATAAAACAGCCTCAAATAAGTGGTCTACGGCAGTTGTTTGTATTTTTTTATTCATGTATAGACGCCTCCCAGTGTAAATAAATCTGCACAGTAGAATTTTAACATACTAAAGTTTTAAAGTAAAGGGTTTTGGAGGATGATGGGAAATGTGGAAAAGAAAGAAAAAAGACAATAACATGCCTGCCTATGACAAGACGGGAAAAAGGCCTGTAATCCGTGCAAGCATTTGTACAGGTGAGCGGGTGGCGGGATTCCAGGAAGAAGGAAGCGGACATCTGGAAGAGCTGATGCTAATACGGAACGAAAAGGATTTGGAAGAATTTATGGCTTTGTACGAAGTGAAAAAAGAAGAAATAGAAACAATTTGGTAAGCGAAAAAGCCCTTTTAAGAAAAGGGTATGAAACTTTTAAGCGATTGTGGGGGAAAGATGAAAATAAGAAACAAAGGAAAAAGGCTCAATGGTTTTTTTGAAAATTATGTGGTATTTGACCTTGAGACAACAGGAATTGACCCAAAAAAGGATGCTATAATCGAAATATCAGCAGTAAAGGTGTGTGGACATAAAGTTGTGGGAGAATATACAACTCTGGTAAATCCTAAAAGGCCAATTCCTGCCGGAGCTTCTGCAGTAAATGGAATTACAGATAACATGGTGGCAGATGCGCCAGATATTAAAACTGCCATTGCCGGTTTTCTGGAGTTTGTAGGACATGAAGCGCTAGTGGGCCATAATATACATACGTTTGATATGAATTTTGCATATGATGCGGCATGGGAATTTCTTGGGCATGAACTTTGCAACGATTATGTGGACACGCTTTATATGGCAAGAAGGTGCCTGCCCAAGCTCTCTCATCATAAACTGACAGATATTTCAGAGTATTTTCATATTGACACCAAAGGAGCACATAGAGCATTGGCGGATTGTATAATGAATCAGAAGTGCTATGAAGAGATGGGAAAAATATTAAAAAATAGTGAGGAAACAGACTTGCAGTGCCCGAAATGCGGAGGAAATCTGGTAAAGAGAAAAGGAAGATATGGTTATTTTTATGGCTGTGAAGAATTTCCAAGGTGTCGTTTTACGAAAAATACAGGAGAAATAGAAAAATAAAACACTGGGGCTGTCGGTTAATACCGATTTTTAGGCTCCAAACCTTAAAATACGAATCTC
>CAMUHA010000074.1 GCA_947088515.1 uncultured bacterium | reverse complement strand
TATTCAAAATAATTTTGAGATGCCGTTTTACCGTCTGCTTGGGAATAAGGATGCCAGTGATATTCATGGTGCAGTTAACTTCCTGACACGGCTGAATCTAAAGTTTTATGAATATGCACAAAGTCATGACAGTTTTTTTATATGTGATATTAATTATATTAGCGCAGACTATGGGCTAAGGGATTGGGCGAATCCCTTTTATTGGTATATGTATAAATATGCTCTTAATGTAAATGCTATTCCCTATCTTGCATTCAATGTATCCAATATTATCAAGTCTATTTTTGGAAAGAATAAGAAGGCATTTTGTCTGGATATGGACAATGTTCTATGGGGGGGGGGTAATAGGTGATGATGGAGTAGAAAATATTGAGATTGGCCAGGAAACGGCAATTGGACAAGTATACAGTGAGTTTCAATCATATCTAAAGTCGCTGAAGGAGTTGGGAATACTTCTAACAGTGAATTCTAAAAACGAAGAGAAAACGGCATTAGAAGGTCTGCACAGACCAGATTCAATATTGAAAGAAGATGATTTTGTCAGTATCAGGGCGAATTGGAATCCAAAGGATAAAAATTTATCGGATATTGCGGCGGAATTGCGCCTTCTTCCAGAAAGTTTTGTTTTTGTGGATGATAACCCTGCTGAACGGGAAATAGTCCGTAATGGATTGAATGGGGTTAGTGTTCCGGAAATGGACCAGATAGAACATTATATTGAGGTATTGGACAGGTCGGGTTTTTTTGAAGTAACGTCTTTTTCAACAGATGATTTAAATCGAAATGAGATGTATAAGGAGAATGCAAAAAGAGCAAAAGAGCAGTCGGCCTTTCAGGACTATGGCGATTATTTAAAATCCCTGGAAATGAAAGGTATAATAAAAGAATTTGAACCTATATATATGTCTCGTGTATCCCAGCTTACAAATAAAAGCAATCAATTTAATCTTACCACTAAAAGATATAGTCAGAATGAAATACAGGAAATTGCAGAGGACAAGGCACATATAACGTTATATGGAAAATTAGAAGATAAGTTCGGAGATAATGGATTAGTCAGCGTTGTTATAGGAAAGATTTCTGGTAAGGAACTCCATATTGAACTATGGCTTATGAGCTGTCGGGTGTTAAAGCGTGACATGGAATACGCAATGATGGATGAGCTGGTTCAAAGGTGTCAAAAAGCTGGGATTAATCAAATATATGGATACTATTATCCTACAGTTAAAAATGGAATGGTAAAAGATTTTTATCAGTTACAGGGATTTGGGAAGGTTAGTGAAGACGAGAAAGGGAATACAGTCTGGCTATATAGTATAGAAGAAAATTACGAAAAAAAGAATAAGGTGATATATATAGATGGAGACCTATAATTTGAGAAGTGGGATACCCATTCCGAAACTGGGAATAGGAACATGGCAGATGAAAGATGCGGAACGAATTACTGAAATCTTTCGGCAGGCATTTGAAGCAGGGTATCAGTTAATAGATACAGCATCAGCATATGGAAATGAAATTGCAATTTCCAAAGCGTTGAGAGCGTTAGCGATTCCCAGAGATAAATTATTTTTGCAGGATAAGCTTTGGAATTCCGGGCGTGGGTATCAGGAAGCGCAGGAAGCCTGTAAAAAATCTCTTAAAAAGTTAAAGCTAGATTTTTTGGATGCTTATCTGATTCATTGGCCTGCATCACCTAAATTACATACAAATTGGGAGGAAATTAATGCTGAAGCCTGGAGAGGATTGGAAAAATTAAAGGCAGACGGCTATGTAAGAACTATAGGTGTCTGCAATTTTAAAGTCCATCATTTGGAAAAGTTAAAAAAATCTGCAAAGGAAATGCCAGAGCTTAATCAGATAGAGTTTCATCCTGGATTTTGGCCAAAAGAACTTTTAGATTATTGCAAAAAGGAAAATATAAGAATTGAGGCCAGCAGTCCGCTGGGAAATGGAGATATTCTACAAGACACAGTATTGAATGAAATAGCAAAAAGATATAATAAAACACCAGCACAGATTTGCTTGCGTTGGGAATTGGAGAAGGAGGTTTTAGCCATTCCTAAAACAGAAAATTTAGATAGAATAACACAAAATAGGAATATCTTTGATTTTTCCCTGACTAAGGAAGATACAATAGTGTTAAATGAATTACCATATTGCGGGGGATTGGGGATTGACGCAGATGAGGTGACAGAGTTTGGATAGAATGAAAATCCACAGTATGTAAATCTAAGAAAGGTTATGGCATGGATATGAGTGATGAAAAAGAGCTAAAAGATTTAAGAAAGAAAATATTTATAACTGGATATAAGGGGGGAACGGCGCATCTGGCTTCTTCCTTTTCGTGTTTGGAGATATTGTATACTCTGTATACAAAAGGCATTATGCAATATAATGTGGCGGAACCAGATATGCAGGAGAGGGACAGGCTCATCTTAAGCAAGGGACATGCCGGTCTTGCATTATATACTGTGATGTGGAAAGCCGGATTTCTTAAAGAAGAAGAGCTAGATACTTATTTGAAACCAGGTACACATATTGGAGGGGAACCCTGTATGAGAGACCTAAAAGGTGTGGAGGCGTCTACAGGTTCTCTTGGACATGGGTTATCAATTGGCGTTGGGATAGCGATAACACAGAAGTTAGACCATCTCAAAGCGAAGACTTATGTTATTCTTGGAGATGGGGAATGCGAAGAGGGAACAATATGGGAAGGCGCCATGTCTGCTGCTGCATTCCAGCTGGATAATCTGACAGTAGTTCTTGATTGTAATCAGGTTCAGAAAATGACAACTGTGAAAGATACAATAAAGACAGTTAATTGGAAGGAAAAGTGGGAGGCCTTTGGCTGGTCAGTATGTGAAGTAAATGGGCATTGTATAAAAGAGTTGTACACTTGTTTAAGTGAAGAGAATATGCCGGGAAAGCCTCGCCTGATTATTGCGCATACAATAAAGGGTAAGGGGGTTTCAATTATGGAAAATAATCCAATATGGCACTTTAAATTACCTAATAAAAAAGAATTGAAATATTTTAAGCAGGAATTGGGTATTTCAGATGAGGAATTGGAGGTGAAGTAAGTAAATGCAGCGTGCATATATAAGTAAACTGATGGAACTGGCAGAGAATGATAAAAATGTACTGCATTTGATTGCTGACAGTGGTACTGGATTTGATGAAATGTTTAAACGGAATTTTCCGGCGCAGATGTTGAACTTTGGGATTGCAGAAGAACATATGGTAGCGGCTGCAGCAGGAATGGCGACTGGTGGTAAGATTCCATTTATTTTTACAGCAGGAGCGTTTTTGGCATACAGGGCATTTGAATTCATTCGTGATGATGTCTGTTTTCAAAATTTAAATGTTAAGATAGTGGGTATGGGAAGCGGCCTTGCATGGAGTACCCTTGGACCAACACATCATACAACGGAAGATATTTCTGTATTACGAAGCCTGCCTAATTTAAAGATTCTATCTCCAGCAACGCCTTTGGAAGTGATGTCTTGTGTGCAGCTGGCATACCAGATACATGGCCCTGTTTATATTAGAATTGGAATGAATAACGAAAAAGAATATTTTGATGAAAACCATTTAGTTGATATAGGAAAAGCTGTAACAGTGAAAGAAGGAAATAATATTACTATTTTTTCCACAGGCAGTATTTTGGAAGAGGTATGGGAAGCGGTTCAAAAGCTGGAAACAGATGGAATTAGTGCAGCAATTGTAAATGCCGTATCTATAAAGCCTTTTGATGAGGAAAAAGTTATAGAGTGCGCTGAAAAGTCAAAAATGATTGTAACAGTGGAAGAACATAATATTTATGGAGGATTAGGAAGTATTATATCAGAAATAATGGCTGAAGCCGGAGTTGGGAAAAAAGTAGTAAGGATTGGATTAAAAGACAGGTTTGCGGTTGGATATGGAACACAAAAACTTGTAAGGACAGAAAATGGTTTGGATAGCACAACAGTATATAAATGTATTAAGGAGAAATATAATGAATGAATATACATTTTCAGAAATCAGGGAGGGATTAACAGAAACATTTGAAAAAGAAATAACAGAAGAAATGGAAAAGGCTTTCCGACACATTACGGGAGATGAAAATCCATTACACAAGGATGATACATTTGCTATGGAAGTTGGAAATGGAAAATTTCGGCAACATGTGTCTTTTGGGATGCTGACAGCCTCTTTATATTCAACAATGGCAGGTGTGTATCTTCCAGGGAAATACAGCCTCATTCATAGCCTTGAAATAAAGTTCCAAAGGCCTGTGTTTGCTGGAGATGTGCTAAGAGTAACTGGAAAAGTGGTTCAAAAGCAGGAGGAATTAAAGCTGTTGTGCCTACAAGTAAAAATAACGAATCAAATAAACCAGTGTGTGTCTAAAGCGAATATGAAAGTACTTGTATTAAGATGAGAAAGAGAGGAAAAAATATGACAAGAGAAGAAGTATTTGAGAGATTGACAATAGTTTTTAGAGAAGTTTTTGACGATGAAGAGATTATTCTGGAAGATACTACCACAGCAGACGATATTGAGGATTGGGATTCTTTCGAACATATCAATTTGGTTGTAGCGGTTGAAGAAGAATTTTCTTTTAAGATACCAATGGGAAAAGTTGTAACTATGAAGGATGTCGGTGAAATGGTGGACATTATATTGGAGTTAGGAAAATAAAAATTGAGAAAATATTATGACAATTACATCTTTTAGTTATTTTACCATGCTTTTGGCAGGAGTAATTATATATTATATTATGCCAAGGGCTGGGCAGTGGATAGTGCTTTTAACATTAAGTATATTATTTTATTGTGTGGCGGCAACACCATATACATTGCTTTATTTGGGAATATCGACTCTAACAGCATGGGGAGTAACCAATTGGCTGGAACAGTTCAGACAGAAGAATAAGTCGGCAGAAACATTAGGTTTCTGCCGTATATTTGTGATGGCTGTTATAGGGATTAATATTTTATTGTGGTTTATTTTAAAGGGAAGTCAGTTTTTTATTATAGGTTATAATCTATTTGGAAGGTTGTTTACGGATATTGGGACAATTGAACCTGTTAAGCTGGTTGCGGCATTGGGAATGGGGTATTACACATTACAAATAATCGGATATATTTTAGACTGCTATTGGGAAACGGCCAGACCACAAAAAAATATTTTAAAATTGTTTTTGTTTACTGCCTTTTTTCCACAGCTGGTAACTGGTCCGATAAGCCGGTATAATCAGTTAAACAGCTTATTTGAAAGACATAAGTTTTCTTATCTAAATATTACACATGGCGCTCAAAGGATTCTCTGGGGAGTTTTTAAGAAACTTGTACTTGCAGAGAGAGTAGGTATTATCGTAAATGGTATCTGGTCAGATTTAGCGACATATGATGGTCTTTATGTGTGGGTTGCTCTTCTCTTATATCCAATTCAGATGTATTCGGATTTTTCAGGCTGTATGGATATTGTAATAGGCTCTGCAGAGCTATTTGACATTAAACTGGCAGAAAATTTTAATAATCCCTTTTTTTCAAAGTCAAGTCAGGAATTTTGGCAAAGATGGCATATTACCTTAGGTACATGGGCGAAAGATTATGTCTTATTTCCAATACTTAAAAGTAAATTAATTATCAGCCTGGGGAAAAAGTTAAAGAAAAAATATGGTAAGAAAACAGGGAAGTTTCTTTCTACAGCAATTGGAATGTTTGCGCTATGGATGGTTATGGGAGTGTGGCATGGAGCTCCTAAATACGTGATTGGCGTCAGCTTGTGGTATTGGATCATTTTAATGCTGGGAGAATTTGCAGCTCCCTTTTTTTCAGAGTTTGTGGTTAAATTAAATTTTCGTATTAAAAGTTTTAGCTGGGAACTTTTTCAGATGGTTCGGACATACTTAATATATGCTGTTGGGGCAGTTTTCTTTCGCGCAGAGGGGATAAAAGCTGCGATTGCCTTTTTAGAAAGTGCATTTATATCTTTTAAGAAAGAAAATTGGAATCCATGGATTTTCTTTGATGAGTCAATATTAAATTTGGGTGTAACGTATCTGGATTTAAATATTATTATATTTTCAATTGCTTGTTTGCTGCTTGTTGGTATTTTACGTGAAAAATATGGATATGCAAGAAACTGGCTGGACCAGCAGACGATTGTATTTCGCTGGTTTATATGGATGGCGTTGTTTTCTATAACGCTTATTTATGGAAAATATGGTGATGGATATAATGCTGCTGAATTTATATATCAGGGATTTTAGAGGTTGGGATTATGAAAAAACAGATATGTAGTCAGGATATAATTGCTAAATTAAAAAAAATAATTGCTTTAATTTTGTTCTTGCTGTTACTGGGGAAGGTTTTTGCATCAATTACATATGTTTTTAGAAACAGTAACAACAATAGACTGCATGTTGTAGGTATACAAGAAGAAGAACCGCTGGATATGATATATGTGGGGGGAAGTGCAGCGTTTGTATACTGGGAGCCGTTAAAAGCCTGGAATGACTGTGGATTTAGTTCATATAACCTGGCTACAGATACAATACAGGCAGAAAGCATTAAATATTATATTAAATGGGCATTGAAGCATCATAATCCCAGACTTTTTGTAATTGGAGTACGGGCTTTTCAATATTTTGAAAAGGAAGTAGAGGGAGAAGCTGGAATACGAAATTCAAGTGATTCACTGGATTTAGGAATAGATCGAATTAATCTGGTTAATGAATATTTGAATAATCGTATTATAGAGGAAAATATTGAAGAGATTTCATTGTATATTGATATTATGAGATATCATTCAAATTATTCTGCTTTGGAGAATCCGGATAATTGGAGTTTGATAAATAACAAAGGCAGTTCCGTAAACAAAGGTTTTGAATGGATTAAGAGCTATCAGTATTTAAGGGAGCCAAAGAATTATTTTTCAGAGGAACGTGCAGAACTGCCAGAAGAAAACATAAGTATATTATGTGATTTGCTTGATTTTTGTAAGGAAGAAAACCTGGATGTGTTGTTTGTTGTGTGCCCATACCAGATTGACAAGGAAGACTACGAGAAATATAATACAATAGCAGACGTTATTACATCTTATGGATTTGATTTTTTGAATGCAAATGATTATTATAAAAAAATGAAAATTGACTTCTCTACTGATTTTTATAATGGAGACCATGTAAATTGCTATGGGGCTGAAAAGTATACAGATTTCCTGGAGAACTATATATTGGATAATTATGAAATGCCTGACCATCGGGAGGAGGATATATATGACAGTTGGAATGAAGATTACAAACGCTTTGAGGAGGAAGAATCAGAAACAAAAGAAGAAATAAATAAATTAATTAATAGTGTTAAGGAAGGTTGTGAAATTGGCAAAGTAATATCACAGACAACAAATTTTACAGAATGGTCAAAGCTGGTAAATGACTCCAGATTTACTATTCTTGCAGTTGCGAATGAAGGTTTATCAGAGATAGGGACTGTGGTCGATAGAGAAGCATTTACCCAAATGGGATTGGATTTTGCTCAGAATGGAAAACCCTATATCAGGGTGGTGCATGAAGGAAATACTATGTACACAAATAACGGTAAGGAAGACAAAAAATATGAAGCGATTGTTGGTACAGAACAAGGTGCATTTAATTCACACTGTATAATTGAGAATTCAAATGGGGAATTATCTATTAAAATTGATGGTGAGGAATTCAGCAGAAAGGACAATGGAATAAATATTGTTATTTATGAGAATGATTATCACTATGTTGTTGATTCGATAACACTAAAACATAATGAAAAAGGGAAAATTGAAATAATCAGATGAAAAGAGATAATTACAAATTATGAAATTACGCAGACTACAAAAAAAAGATGCATCTGGTATGCTTGAATGGATGCACGACCCTGAATTTCAAAAACATTTTCAAATTGATATGATGAACAGAAAAATGGAGGATGTAATCGAATTTATTAATCAATCACAGTCAGATTTGATAGAGGGAAAAAGCATACATTATGCCATTGCTGGTGAGGAAGATGAGTATTTGGGAACGATAAGCTTAAAAGATATAGATTTATCAGCCCGGAAAGCAGAGTTTGCAATCAGTCTTAGGAAAATGGCACAGGGTAAAGGTATTGCAACAGAAGCGACCAGGGAACTGTTAAGGCTTGCTTTTGATAAATTTGGTTTGGAAAGAGTATATTTGAATGTGTTGTCTGAAAACAGAAGTGCGATTCATTTGTATGAGAAGTGTGGATTTGTATATGAAGGAGCATTTCGGAACCATTTGTTTTTGAAAGGAGAGTATAAAACATTGAAATGGTATAGTATTTTAAAAAATGAGTATTTGTTGCAATCGGGGGGGGGTATAAGTAGAGCTTATATAAAGGAATGCCTCATGTTAATATGCAATAATAGATTGTATGACATGGAGGTGGCTTAGCATGAGGGAAATATCAGAAAATGCAAAAATATATGAAGGTGCAATTATTGAAGAAGGTGTAATTATTCACGATTTTGTAGTAATTTATCCTAATGTGGTTATTAAGTCTGGGGCAGAAATTTTTGAACATTGTGTTGTGGGACGGCGCCCCAAGTCTCCAGGCTGTACTTCCAGAAAGCTAAGCGCTGAATTTGAAAAAACAGTTATAGGAGAAGAAACCATATTAAGCCCAGGATGCGTGGTATACGCAGGAACTCAGATTGGACATAACACTTTGTTAGGGGATAATTGCTCTATTCGGGAAGACTGCAAAATTGGGAATTATTGTATTATAAGCCGTAATGTGAGTGTTAATTATAATACAAGCATTGGAAGCCGGACAAAAATTATGGACAACACACATATTACAGGCAATGCAGTCATTGAAGAAGATGTTTTTATTAGTGTGCTGGTGGCAACGACAAATGATAATACAATGGGACGTGAAGAATATGATGAAGACCATGTTGGAGGTCCTCATATTAAGAAGAATACAACCATTGGTGCAGCTGCGAATATACTGCCTAATACGGTAATAGGTGAAAATTGCATTGTAGGAGCTGGGGCGGTGGTTACGAAGGATGTACCAGACCACAAAGTGGTTATGGGAGTTCCGGCGAAAGTGATAAGGGATGTAGACAATACAGAAGAAAGCAGCGCTGTCAACCATACTATAGCGTGTGGCCAATATTATGTTGGACAGAAAGGAAAGTTTTCAAAAACCATTTCAGAGGCAGATGTGTATGGATTTGCCGGGATATGTGGTGACTTTAATCCTGTCCATATCAATGAGCAGGAGGCAGGAAAATCCAGTTTTGGGAAAAGAATAGCTCATGGTATGTTAGGTAGCTCATTAATTTCTGCTGTTTTGGGGATGATTCTGCCAGGGCCAGGAACGATTTATATTTCCCAGCGCTTGCAGTTTAAGGCTCCAATATTTATTGGCGATACGATAGAAGCGCAAGTATCAATTACAGAACTTATGGACAAAGGAAAAGCAAAACTGAATACTCAGGTAACAAACCAGAAAGGCATGCTGGTGATTACTGGGGAAGCAGTTGTAAAATTACCAGGGGGGGGGTATATGTAAAGCCAATATACCAAAGCTAGCTATAAAGTCATATATGATAACTGACAGATTTTATGACAGAAAGGCGGCTTAAGAATGGGGAATATTACATTGATGGAATATGAGAAATCCTATGAAGCGGCATGGGATAGATTTGTATTGGAGGAAAGTATAAACGGCACATTTCTGCAAACAAGAAAATTCTTGAATTATCATCCAGAAGGGAGATTCGAGGATAATTCGCTGATGTTTATGAAAGGAAATAATATAATTGCAGTGATTCCAGCCAACATTGTCAGACATGGAGGTGAAAAAAAGTTAATTTCCCATATGGGAAGTACTTTTGGAGGTATTGTATTAGGAAAGCCTTACAAAAAAATTGATGAAACAGATACAATTTTAAGCGAATTGGATGATTATTTGACAAGTAATAGATTTACACAAATATCATTGAAGATGACGAGCAGATTGTACACGGAAATGGAATCGGAACTTTTAGATTATCTTTTATTTTTGCATAATTTTAAGTCTGCTTGTGAAATTGGATATGCAGTGGATTTTCTTCATTACAATCCGGATATTGCCTCTAACTTTAATGCCTCCAGAAGACGGGGATATAAAAATTCTTTAAAAAAAGAACTGAGGTATAAATTGCTTGCTGCAGACAGTGACGTGGCCCAATTTTATGCCGTATTAGTGAATAATATGAAAAAATTCAGGACTCAGCCATTGCATACATTAGAGGAATTGCTTGAGTTTAAAAATTGCAGGTTAAAACAAAATATCTCATTTTATGGAGTTTATTTTGAAGACACAATAGTTGCAGGCAGTATGGTATTTCATTTTGGAAAGAAGGTGTTTCATACCCAATATTTGGCTGCAAATCAAGATAATCTTTCGCTATACCCAAGTGAGTTTCTATATATGAAATTAATAGAAACCGCAAAAGAGCAGGAATTTGAAAAAATATCCTTTGGCACATCAACTTTGGAACATGGAAAAATATTAAATAAATCCCTTGCACAATTTAAGGAAGGATTTGGAACTTTTGAATATGTAAACAGAACTTATACAAAAATATTGTGAGAGAGGATGGAATATGAAAAAAAAATTATTAAATAAGTTCGATGAAGGATTATATATTTTCCTTCTGAAAAATATAAATATTATGCCTATGAGGCTGGTAAAGCTTATAGCATTTTTTTACACGGACGCAAGGGTAAGGAAGGCATATCTTAGAAAACTTGGTGTAAAGATGGGAAGACATACATACGGGAATTTAGGATTTCGTATTGTGTCAGATGATTATAAGACAAGAGTCATAATAGGAGATAATGTTTCCATAGCTCTGAATGTAGTGATGATTGCCTGTTCTAGTGCAAATAATGGGAAGAAAATTAATCTGATACCATATGTAAAGGAGCGCCTATGTAAAGAAGGCCGAATTGTCATTGCAAATGATGTATGGATAGGTGCAAATGTTACGATATTACCAGGGGTACATGTAGGCGAATGCGCAGTTATAGGAGCTGGAAGTGTAGTAACAAAAGATGTGGAGCCGTATACAATTGTAGCAGGGAATCCGGCCAAAGTATTACGACGGATGGAAGAAAAGTAAGTGGATGGAAATGAACAGAATTTGGAGTCTGATAGAACATATTATACGCTTTATATTATGTGAAATATTGCGCTTTAAATTAAGCGATACAGCGTTAAAAAAGTTGAGTCAGTTTGTTAAATTTGGAGTCGTTGGATTAGTCAATAATCTAATTTTTTATGTGGTATACATCATTTTAGTATCCTTTTCCGTTCATTATTTAATCGCAAGTTTTATCGGATTTTTTGTCAGTGTTATAAATGCGTACTATTGGAATGATAAGTATGTATTTAGAGCAGAAGATAGACAGGCGCAGGAGTGGTGGAAAGGTTTTTTGAAAACATTTTTATCTTATGCAGGAACTGGTCTTGTCCTTAATAATATTTTGCTGGTTTTATGGGTGGACATTATTGGGATGAATGAAATATTGGGCCCAATACTTAACTTACTGATTACAATTCCATTGAATTATATATTAAATAAGTACTGGGCATTTAAGATTTAACCAGAAATCGGTTAAATTTCGCAAAAATCATGGCAGACATGGTATAAACAACAGGAACTATAAGTATATTGTAAATAAAGGTAAAAATATGTAGGATTATGAAAACATATTTTTACCTTTTTTATTTACAACTTAAAACAATTCTGTATCTAAAAGAGGAAAAATCTTAATTACTAAAATATTCAATACCATAATACATTAAAAACAGAGGGACAGGCATCAGAATAAACATTGAACTATGGATATGAAACACCAGATAAAGTCAGCGCATACGGGGGATAAAAATGAAAGAGTGGATAAAAAAAGAACTGAAGAATTTGATTTTGAAAGCAAAAAAAGCAATAGACAAAGGAAAAAAAGACGTTACAACAAATCTGATTTCAACGCTTCCTGATTTTGTAGCAATGCTGGTTGTTATAGCGATTCATCCGGCAATTGCCGGATACCAGGGAACGGAGTTCTTATATTACTGTGCGTTTTTTTCTGTTGTGGTATTAGGCGCTTTTCTCCTTTTACAGGTTATTTGTGGTATTGGGTATGATCGAATAATAAAATTATGGAGTGGGTTACAAAATGGTGTTTGTAAAGTGCGTTCTCTGCAAAAGAAAGCCTTTCTTTTTTTACTGATACCCTTTGGAGCCTGTCTTTTAATTTTTCTGCTTTGCTCCAAGTATTGCAAAACGGAATGTTATGTTTCCGTAGTTGAAGTCTTTGGGCTGCCGGAAGGGGTTGGACAGCCTTTAAAGGAAAATGAAGCAGAGCTTCTTGCAGGTTATTGGAAAATAAAAAATTATCCATTTGCACACAAAATAACGCTGACATATGAAACCAATTACAGTCAGATGGATTTGATACAGCAACATTCAACTTTATATAACATGATGTTTTTTAAGCTGCCTGTGCGTGTGGAGTATTCTTATGGGAAAGATTGGGATAATGAGAAATACCGTGCCTATGGGCAGGAGTATTATTCAAATATGTATGACAGACATTTTAAGATTCCTTTGGAAATTTCCTATTACAGCAGCAGTGACAAATTGCTTTTGGAGATGGAAAGAAATGATAATGGACAATTTGATATTATTACCTATTCGCGGGAGGATTTGCCGCAGCTGTTAAATTCCACACTGCTTCAGCTTCCCAAAGGGGAAACGATGGAAAGAACCACAGTATCCGGTATAGAGGTTTTCTACAATTCAGATGGGCTTCCCCAATCACGGAGGCTCATTCCTCATATTTATAACCAGTATGGTGTGAATGGGGAGATGTATGTTTATAATGAAAATGGGAGTATGACAGAGTTGTATTATCTGGACGCGAATGGAGCGCCTGTATGCAATAAGCTGGGGATTATGATGGCAGCTTTCCAATACAAGGAAAATGGAAATCTGCAAAGCATTCGTTATTATGGAGATGAAAAGGGGGAGAAGAAGACAGAAGGATTTCATGGTGTGTTTTGTGAAAGGTTTATTTATGACGATGATGGAAATCTTACAGAACGAAGACAGTTGGACAGAGATGAAAACTGGTGTTATGACGATAATGAAGTGTACACGTACCGTTATTTTTATGAAGCGGGGGCGCTGACAGGAGAAGAATATCTTGGCTTTAGCGGGGAAAGAATCTGGGTGGATAATTTCCGGTGTCAGGCGGCTGGCTTTCTTGAAAAGAAGACAGCAAAGGGAAATGTAGTTGAAATTTCTTTTGACTCGGTTGGAGAAAATGGCAGTGATGGGCTTTCCTTCAGTCTGCCTTACAGTCAGGCCCAAGCAACTAACACTGGCCGGTCTGGGTGGGATAGCGGTCTGCAGGCAATTACGGTGTCGAATCTGTTTGTGGGAACAGGAAGCGGAACAGAGGAAAGTAATGGGGGCAGGGAAAAGAAAAACAGGACAGATTTTGGACGGAATTATGCTTATATTCAATATACACTGGATGGACAAAATAAAGTGTTTAAGGAGACTTATTTAGATAAAAAAAGAAATCCGGTGATAAATGAGAATGGTTATGCGGTAAAAGGTTTGGAATATAACGCCCAAAAACGCATAAAAGTAGAAAAATTTTTTGATGAGACGGGCAGACCATGTCTTGTAAATGGGGGATATGCCCGAATCAGAAAAAAATATTATCAAAATGGAAACATTAAAAGTATAGAATATCTGGATGAGAAAGAGTGTTGTACCATGAACAGGGAGCTGGGGTATGCGTATGTTGGGTATTCTTATGCCAACGAGGATGGATTTGAAAGCATTACAGAGTCTTATTATGATAATGAGAAAAAGGCTTTCCGGCTGTTTGATTATGGATATGCGGCAAAAAAGAGAGTTTATGATGAAAGCGGGCTCCTGGTCCGTGAGGTTTACCTGGATGAAAGCGGGTATCCTGTCTGCCGGACAGATTATAAAGTGGCTGAGATTAATTACGCATATGCCGATGATGGAAACAGGATACGTGAGTGGTATAAGGACGCCCAGGGTCAGCAGGCAAACCGGCTGGATAAGGGATATGCGGCCATATACTGGAAATATAAAGATGGTCTTATGGTGGAAAAAAGTTATAAAGGACTGCGAAATCATATTATGAGAGCTGTTCACGACAAGGAGACTGGTGTGTCAGCTACAAAATACGTTTATATAAATGGAAAAAAACAGGAGGAACGGTATTTTGACGGGAATGGGAACCCTGTCATGCGGCAGGATGCCGGCTGTGTAATGCAGCGGTATGAATATGATGATGCAGGGCAGCTTTGCGCCCGGTATTTTTATGATGTAAATGATGAGCTGATTTTGAGGAAAGATAC
>CAMUHA010000073.1 GCA_947088515.1 uncultured bacterium | reverse complement strand
TTATCATGCGCTCTCTTTTTTGTCAAGCTCTTTTTTTGATTTTTTTAAATCTTTTATTTTTTATCTTTGTCAGCATGTCTTGCGACGTGCGACTTGTAGATAATAGCAAATATTGAAAATAATGTCAACACTTTTTTTTAAATTTTTTTATTTTTTTTAATTACATTATAATTATCTTCTGCTGTATTGAATATGAAAGATGAAAACCGAAAAGAACAGACATGCTTTTTCAGATATGTTCCATCACCGACAGCCCCCATCCTTTAAGGAAATACACCAGAAGTCCCACTATCAGTCCCGCTTCCACTATCCCAACAATTGCCCCCAGGATTTTATCAACCCCTTTAATTACCGGAAGTTTTGAAATCAGTTCCAGTGAAGTAAACAGGATATGTATCAGACGGTATGCAAGACATATTATAAAAAGCCCAGCCACCATCTGAACTACTTTGCCTGTTTCGTTATCCAAATAGCTCCCAATAATTCCCATAATAAGCACTATGCAAAAACATGCAACGGTCATTGCAATCAGCGATATAATTTCCTTTACCATACCTTTCCGGAAACCTGCCGCAATTCTCCATATAAAAATTATCCCAATAATAATAATCGCTATATAATACATTTGTACCTTCCACTAATTAAGTTCTATGGTATCAACCGAATTTGATGTAACTGCAGTATACTTATAGGCTGAAGAAGCGGGAATTACCAATGCGGTGCTTTTCTCAAAGTTCCCGGAAAATTTATCCACTCCCCTCATATTACATATACGGCATTCGGTATCGTTATACACAATGATCTGGTTCTTGTTAAAAATAATATCTGTATATTCTATGTCAATAAGCTGTGAGTGCTCTTTTTCTCCTGAAGTATTATACACATCCAGACGGTAAGCGGATTCTCCGCTTTGATTTATAAACACCAACCCAACATATTCTTCATTAAAATAGATGCTCTGTATTTTCTCATCAAGGAAACCGGAAGCAATGCTGATTGGCCTTTCTCCACCGGAAAAAAATACAATTCTGTCATCAGAAACAGCAAAGGCAGAGTTGTTATTCATAAACTGTACATAAGGCACTATTGTATCAAGATAATCATAGCCACCAACAAAATTATCAGTTTCGTTTTGCCCTACTTCTCCAAAATTATAAAACGCAACCGATGATTTCATATCCCCACTATCCACATACAGGTAAGAAACCGCCATCAATTTACCATTTGGACTTAAGGATATGCTGACTGGATATCCGCTCTTATCCATTGTAGCCCTGCCCTGAATTATTGGTGTATCTGTATTTTCATTTGCATCATATACAAAAATTCTGATAACTTCCGAGTCATCCAGCACAGCCGCCACTACACCATTAGCCGAAACACACAAATCCCTGATTGGAAGGTTTGTGTTTACAGTACCTTTTTCACCATTTTTGTCCATAACATAAATTGTACGGCCATTATAATCTCCTATCGCCACTACCTGATTGCAAACAGATGCAATTGGCGTCTGCATTTCATATGTACGGTTCCACACCACGTTTCCCTTCGTGTCTATGCAGCTTGCCCCGTCTTTGCTGTAGAGCAAAACATTTCCTCCAAGATTTTTAACTGTTGCTCCCTGTACAATTGTAACGGGCGCAGAATGTGTAATGCTGCTTTCTGTAAAAACTTTGTCTCTCCATTGCAAAACAAAAAAGGCAATTATGGCAGCTGCCAGTATAATAAAAAGAATTACTCTGTAAAACACTGTCAGCTTATGACTTCGGATTTTTTCTTTATAATCAGCGCCTGGGGCCGCCTTTTCCCGCTTTTCCTTTTCTTTTAAATAGTCCCGCACATTTGCCATAGGCTCATCTCCAACTCTTTTGTATTAAAGATTTCCATCTACTTTTCTGTTTCTGTCAGTGTAATTACTCTGTCAGCGGCTTCCACAAAGCCGTTCATTTTATTATAGTCATTAATCGCAGTTACCGCTAGCGCCAAAATAACAATACATTCTCCATAAAGCAGTTTTTTTATAGTTTCTGCTAGGGAAAAGACCGCTTTTCTCCTCTCTGGCCGGACCAATTCCCTGTATCTGTTCCCCCTTCCCTGCAGCCTTCTTGTCCGCTCTTTATTTTTTCGCTCATAACAGGCAAGAAGATAACCCTGCATAGCTTCATTTTTTTCGTAAAAAATATAATATCCTTCCCGTTTTCCTGGAAGCTCCTGTTTATTTCCATATATATTGACATATCCTATCAGCTCGTACTCATCAAAATATTCTGTTCTTATCTGTTCCTCGTTTTTTCCATTTTCCAGTTCTTCCACCACACAAGCTGCGCCATATACAAGATAAATATTTTGTTCTTCCTTGTGAAATACATGTCCAAAAAGCGCAATACGAAGCGGAAAAACTTTTTCCGGTGAAAATTCTGTTTTTGCCAGGAGATTTTTTTCTTTTTTTAATTCATTTAAGTATGTATATACGTAATCTTCAACATAAACCCGTTCCTTGCCGTTTATCCTTCCCACCTGTTTTACCATATCCGGCAACCACATAATAATACCTCCATTTTCCCTGTACTATATGCCTCAAGTTTAGCATAATACAGTGATAAATGGGATTGTAATCCATCGCTTTCACATCCAAAAAACCTGGTATTTAAAAAAGATATGAGATATCCCCATATCTTTTTTGACCTGTTAAGTAAATTTATATATTGTAGCGCTTTTATATTTTTCTCCCGGTCCCAATATGGAAGAGGGGAAATTCGGTTTATTAGGCGCATCTGGAAAGTACTGGGTTTCCAGGCAAAAGCCGCTTCTCTCTTCATATATGGCCCCTGTCTTTCCTGTCTGTTTTTTTACGAAATTGCCTGCATAAAATTGTACTCCTGGTAAATCAGTATAAACTTTCATTTCGCGTCCTGATACCGGGTCTGATACTGCCGCAAATTGTTTTATAGTTCCATCCGCTCCGTCAATAACCCAGTTGTGGTCATATCCTCCTGCCATCTTTAACTGCTCATTGTCAGAATCGATCCTTTCACCAATCCTTGTTTTTCTGGTAAAGTCAAATGGAGTCCCCGTCACTTTTGCTATCTCGCCTGTGGGAATAGAGCCTGCATCAGAAGGTGTATAGGCCGACGCTTTCAGCTCCAACTCATGGTCATATATTTTTCCTTTGTTATGTCCTGCAAGATTAAAGTATGTATGGTTTGTCATATTGATAATCGTTTCCTTATCGCTTTCGGCCTCATACTTCAGTATCAGTTCATTGTCCTTTGTGACAGAATAAATTACCTGGATTTTCTTATTGCCCGGAAATCCCATACAGCCATCTTTATCTTCCAAAGACAAAATTATCTCGTTATCTCCTTCTGACACTTCCCATACTCTCTTATGGTACCCAAGCTCTTCATGGCTGTGCAGATTGTTTTCCCCATCATTTACGTCCAGCAGGCATTTCTTTCCCTCAAGCATAAAAGAAGCCTTTCCTATTCTGTTCGCATTAGGTCCAATCACTGCGCCAAAAAAACATCCATTCGTAAAATATGGCTCCAATGTATCGTATCCTAAGACCACGTCATCTTCATTGCCCTGCGCATCAGGAACAATCAGATTAACCAGAATCGCTCCATAATTTATGATACCTGCCTTCATTCCATTCCCATTTTCAAGCCAGTATCTGTAAATTTCCTTCCCGCTATCTGTTTTGCCAAACAACTCTTTTTGTATTCCCATATTACATTTCCACCCTTCCTTCCAATGCCCGAAGCAGTGTAACCTCATCAATGTACTCTAAATCTCCTCCTACAGGTACACCACTGGCAATTCTGGTCACTTTTATCCCTGTTGGTTTAATCAGCTTACTGATATACATAGCGGTAGTTTCACCTTCCAGGCTTGAATTTGTTGCAATAATTACCTCTGATACATTCTCCTGTATCCGTGTAACCAGTTCCTTCAGCCGGATATCGCCTGGCCCAATTCCAAGCATGGGAGAAATCGCACCATGAAGCACATGATAAATCCCTCCATATTTTCCAGTTTTTTCATATGCCGCCAGGTCTCTTGTATTTTCCACCACCATAATCATCCCATGGTCCCTTTTGGCATCTGCACATACTGGGCAGACCTCACTATCAGTCAAAGTATAACATTCCCTGCAGTAGCAAACATTTTCCTTTGCCTCTACAATTGTCTTTACAAGCCTGTTTATTTTATCTTTTGGAAGATTTATCAAATGGAATGCCAGCCTTTGGGCGGACTTGGAACCAATTCCTGGCAGACCTGCCAGCTCATCTATTAATTTATTAATATGTCCGCTGTATAAATCCATTAAAAGGGAAGTCCTCCTCCCAAACCGAGTCCGCCTGTCATTTTATTCATAATCTCAGCGCTTGCTTCCTCTGCCATCCGCAGCGCTTCATTGGTTGCTGCCATTACCAAGTCTTCCAGCATTTCAATATCATCAGGGTCCACCACTTCTCCTGAAAGCTTTACTTTAGTAACTTCTTTTTTCCCCGTTACAGTTACCTCTACAGCGCCGCCGCCTGCCTTTGCTGTAAATTCCTTTACTTCCAGTTCCTTCTGGTTTTCCTCCATCTGACGCTGCATCCTTTGGGCCTGCTTCATCAGATTATTCATATTTCCGGGCATTCCCCCCGGAAATCCACCACGTTTTGCCATCTTGCTCCTCCATTTTAGCTTATTTTCTCTACACTTTCATACACAGTTTCTTAAAATATTTCCGGCTCTTCTTCCAACTCTTCCACTTCCATATGAATTGCCTGGCTCACCATCTTTGTCAGGTCCGGGAAAAGTTCCTGCGGGTTCTGGTTTCTCTCAGGACTTTGAATTGTAATGCTCATATTCTTTCCAGTAAAGCCTGCAATTACCGCTTCCAGTTCTTCCTTATGCACTTTCTCTTTAAAATAATCCGAAGGAAGTCCATCTTGCACCACTATAAGCAAACTTCCGTCCCCTGCAAGACTTGGATAGGCTGCTTTTAAATAAGCTTTCATCGGCATGGCAGTCTGCCCCACAATCGCCGACCATTTTTCTACTGCCTGCCTTACATCTTCGGGAACCGCCTTGGGCATTTCTGCCCTTACTTCTGGTTTAGGAGGGACTGTAATGTCCATCTGCCCTCCGGCTGCTTTTGCCTGATCTGCAATTACCGGTACGCCATTTTCCACTTTTTCTTCCAATTGTCTGATTCGGTCTACGAGTGACTGGATATCCGTTTCCATCCCCGGCCTGCAAAGCTTAATTAAACCAATTTCCACAAGTATTCTCTTTTGGGACGCATAACGGACCTGGCCAGATAACTCTGACAATACCCGGATATACCGCATAATGACATCATTTTCCACCATCTGTGCTTCTTCCTTGAGACGGGCAAGGTTTTCTGTAGAGACATCTATCACATCCTCAATCCCATCTGCCGCTTTCACCAAAAGCAGATTCCGCAGATACCAAGTAAAATCTGATATAAACTGTGTCAGTTCCCGTCCCTGCATCACAATTTCTTCCAAAAGTACAATAGTTCCTGTCACATCTCCTTTAAGAGCCACCCGCAAAAGCCGACTGAACACTTCTGTGTCAACAGCTCCCAGCACATCCAATACCTTATCATAAGTCAGTTCTTTTCCAAAATGAAACGCAATACACTGGTCCAAAAGGCTTAGCGCATCTCTCATAGAGCCGTCCGCGGTCTTTGCAATATAGCGGACTGCCTTACTCTCTATCTGAACCTGCTCTTTTTCCACAAGTTCCCTCATTCTGTCAGATATGGTTTCAATGGTAATCCTTTTAAAATCATATCTCTGGCATCTGGACAAAATTGTAACAGGTATCTTATGGACCTCGGTGGTTGCCAGTATAAAAATCACATAGGATGGCGGTTCTTCCAGAGTTTTCAAAAGCGCGTTAAATGCCCCCATGGAAAGCATATGAACCTCATCGATAATATAAACCTTATATTTTCCCTCTGCCGGGGAATAGGTCACTTCATCCACGATTTCACGAATACTGTCTACACCATTATTAGAAGCAGCGTCAATTTCTATGACATTCATACTAGCTCCTGATAAAATGGCTCTGCAGACGGCACACTCTCCACAGGGACTTCCATCCTTAGGACTTTCACAGTTAACAGCCCTGGCAAATATTTTGGCAATCGTAGTCTTGCCTGTGCCTCTCGTGCCGCAGAACAGATACGCATGAGAAGTCCGTTCAGACTTAATTTGGTTTTTCAGTGTCGTGACAATATGGTCTTGTCCCTTTACATCTTCAAAGACTGTGGGACGAAATTTTCTGTAAAGGGCTGTATACGACATACTTTTTCCTTTCACTTTAAGGGTTATCTGTTCCCCTGCCGCAGGCTTTCCATACATCAGTCCCTAATGCAGGTTCTATAACATAGGCTTTTGCAGCATCCGCCCTGCACATCTGCAGAAATCAGCCGCCAAAACTTATCCCCAGTAATTTTGCTTCTTTTACAATAGACGCATCAGGAGAAACCATCTTTAACTTTCCGGCAACTTCCTCCAAAGGCACTTTCACAACTTCACGGTTTTTGTATCCCACCATAAATCCGTATTCACCCTTTAAAATAAGCGCGCCTGCTTCCGCTCCCAGACGGCTGGCGAATACACGGTCATAAGGGCAGGGACTTCCGCCTCTTTGCGTATGTCCTGGAACCGTAACCCTTACTTCATTTCCGGTGGCTTTCTGAATCTGCTCGGCCAGTTCATATGATACAGAAGGATACTTATAATTTTTTCTTTTTTCCTTAAATTCTTTTTTGGACAGCTTTGCATCTTCCTTTGAAATTGCGCCTTCCGCCACTGCCAGTATTGTAAAACTGCTTCCATTTCTATTGCGCTCTTCAATCTTAGACACTACTTTTTTAATGTCATATGGTATTTCAGGAATAAGGATAATATCCGCACCACCTGCCATACCTGCATTTAACGTCAGCCATCCAACCTTGTGTCCCATTACCTCCACAATAAACACTCTGCCGTGAGAGGCCGCTGTTGTATGAATACAGTCAATGGCATCCGTTGCAATATTTACCGCACTTTGGAATCCAAAGGTCATGTCTGTTCCCCACAAATCATTGTCAATGGTCTTGGGCAGGGTAATAATATTTAAACCCTCTTCCCTTAAAAGATTGGCTGTCTTGTGAGTTCCGTTCCCCCCAAGGATTACCAGACAGTCCAGACGAAGCTTGTAGTAGTTCTGCTTCATGGCATCTACTTTATCCAAACCTTTTTCATCCGGGTCCTTAATTGTTTTAAAAGGTGTCCGTGAGGTTCCAAGCATGGTGCCTCCCTTTGTAAGTATTCCTGAAAAGTCATGCCCCCCAAGCATACGGAAGTTTCCATAAATCAGCCCCCTGTAGCCATCAAGAAATCCATAAATTTCCACATTTTCCTTGCTGTTTACAAGACATTTCACAACCCCTCTCATAGCAGCGTTTAATGCCTGACAATCGCCGCCGCTTGTTAACATACCAATTCTTTTCACTTTTCCCATCCTCCTTCTCCTTACACCAACAGATTCATTTTAACAATGTATTAATTATTATACCTAATTTACGGCCCGTTTACAATATATTTACCAGCGTTAATTCAAACAATGCCAATGTCTGCCGCTTTCAGAAAATACAGCACATCTGTCCCTGAAATCGAAAAGCAATTAACCAGCAATCGTTTTCACTTCCGTCAAATAAGATTTCCGGATAATTTCATGCAAAAGACATTGACTTGTAATTTTGAAAACAGTATAATAATTGAAGTTCTTTTCATCAGCGTATTTGGAGAACTTCTTTGGAAGCTGATGTTGCACATGGAGAGTTATCGAAGCGGTCATAACGAGCTGCACTCGAAATGCAGTTGTCCTTACAGGGCACGTGGGTTCGAATCCCACACTCTCCGCCAGAAATTTACGTCCACAAGCAGGTTTGATGCTTGTGGACTTTTTATTTCTCTACGTTTCATATAGGTTTTGCTTCTGTTTAAAAATAATTATAAACTGAATTAATCTCCTAAATTTTACAGTAAATCATATTTCACGATATCCATTTTAACATCCCCATCCGCAAAGAAAGAAACTCCATCTGCCTCCTGCTCTGTATATATGGTTGCTGTCAGAACATGTTCTCCATCATTTACAAAAACCTCCGCGCTAAAACGGTCCAGAATTATACGGAGCTTCAAATTTCCGTCCGTACTGTTAACCATACAACGTCTCTGATGGATAATCGCCTTGCGGGAACCTGAAAATTTTCTGTCCACCTTTAATATAGATTCTCTGGGACGAAAACTTAATGATGTCTGGTATTTATCATTCTGGGCAAACCGGACAGCAAATTTCTGGTAAATTTTCTGTTCATCTCCTGGCCGGAGCACAAGTTCCATGTCCATTCGTCTTCCTTTTACCCCTTCCAGGCTTATCGTTTCTGAAAAAGAGACATCTGTATGCGTCACCTTATTGCAGCGCATTTCCTCCAGCTCCCTTACGGGATTCTGATAAAGCCTTCCATCTCTTATGGACAACTCCCTTGGCAGGCTCATCTGGCCAAACCAATGCTTGTTATGTATCTGCGGCTCACAGGTGTCCCAGTTCTGCATCCATCCAATCATTATCCTCCGTCCATCTGGAGAGAGCAGAGTCTGAGGCGCATAAAAATCAATTCCATAGTCAACTGACTGGTCGCTTTTTTCTGTAAAAGCGCCTGACGCTTCATCCAAATCACCAATCAGACAGAGAGTTCCATTTCCATTATGATACTCAAGTCCCTTTGGAAGCATATCCTGTGGACTTGTAAGCAATACCCAAGCCCCATCCAATTCAAAAAAATCAGGGCATTCCCACATTCTTCCAAATCGGTTATTATTGGGCAACAGTACACTTTTGAACGCCCAATTAAATCCATCCTGACTTGTATACAGCAAAATCTGACCACTGCCATCTGCAGAGCGGTTCCCAGCCACACAGCGATAGGTTCCATCCTTCTCCTGCCAAATTTTCGGGTCCCGGAAATCAACCCGGCTGCCGCCTTCTGGCAGACTGCTTTCATCAATTACAGGGTTTTTTTCATATTTTATGTAATCTACGCCATCTCCAACAGCCAGGCACTGTGTCTGCACGCCACACCATCTTCCGTCTGTCTGGCGTTCTTTTAAAACCCCTGTGTACATCAACAAATGCCTGCCGTCTGACAGCTCCACTGCACTCCCGGAAAAGCAGCCATCCTTGTCGTATGCTTCATCCGGCGCCAAAGCTGCCGGAAGATATTCCCAGTGCAGAAGGTCTTTGCTTACTGCATGTCCCCAGTGCATAGGGCCCCACTTGGTATCATAGGGATAATACTGATAAAACAAATGATATTCCCCCTTAAAGTAAGAGAATCCATTTGGGTCATTCAGCCATCCCGCGCGTACAGACAAATGAAAATCCGGACGCTCTTCTTTCTTAATCAGCTTTTCTGCTTCCTGTTCATATTTGCGCGCCTTATGCAGTGTCTGACTTGTCATTTTCATCCTCCATTCTTTTTCCCAGCTGCTTCATTATAGATATTTGAAAATTGGACTTTCCCAAAATAAGCACAGTCACTTATGTTATTTTAGAGTTTCCTGCTTTTCTTATATTCTCCTTTATTTTCTGTCCTTCTGTCAATAGCATAATTGTCTTGCCCATAAAATTCTATCCCTCAATCCTGCAAGCCCAATCTTTCCCCTCTGATATGGCTGGCACAAACAGTTAACCGCCTTACAAAAATCAGCTTGTAAATCTATTGACGGCGGCTGCTCTTTCCATTACAATAGTCTGACATGTGTCAGATACAGACAAAATGATTATGGAGAATGTTATTATGTTGAAATGGTTTCGAAACAAATTTATAGGTGACAAAGACTTTTACAGACGTGTACTCTATCTTGCAGTGCCAATGATTATTCAAAATGCCATTACCAGCTTCGTCAGTTTTTTAGACAATATTATGGTAGGACAGATTGGCACTGAACAAATGTCCGGTGTTGCTATTGTCAACCAACTGATGTTTGTTTTTAATATTTGTATATTTGGAGGCGTTTCAGGCGCTGGTATTTTCGGCACACAGTTTTTTGGAAAAGGTGACTATGAAGGCCAGAAATACACTTTTCGTTTTAAACTCTATGCCTGTACCGTCATTACCGGAGCTGCACTTATATTGTTTGGATTTTTTGATACCCAGCTGATTTCCCTCTATTTAAATGATAGCGGCAGTGTAGGCGATATCTCCCTGGCCTTAAGATATGGAAAGGAATATCTTGCAATTATGGTTATCGGTCTGATTCCTTTTGCTCTTGGCCAGTCATATACTAATACCATCCGCGAAACCGGACAAACTTTTGTACCCATGCTGGCAGGAATTGTAGCAGTTATTACCAATCTGATTCTTGACTACATACTGATTTTTGGCGTCTTTGGAGCGCCTTCACTTGGCGTACGCGGTGCGGCTATCGCAACGGTAATTGCACGCTTTATTGAATGTGCAATTGTAGTGTTCTGGACACACAGCCACAAAAAAGTTAATCCTTACATTAAAGGCGCATACAGCAGTCCTAAAATTCCCTGGCATATCCTTAAAGGTATTTTAGTAAAAGGGTCTCCTTTAATGTTTAATGAAATGTTCTGGGCGGCAGGTATGGCTGTTATCTCCCAGTGTTATGCTGTCCGTGGATTAGAAGTTGTGGCTGCCCAGAATATCTCCTCCACTATCAGTAACCTGTTCAATATCGTTTACATACAACTTGGCGGCTGCATTTCCATTGTGGTAGGTCAGCTCCTTGGCGCAGGCAAAACAGAAGAAGCAAAAGATGCTGACAATAAGATGATCTTCTTTAGTGTTTTCTGCTGTTCCTGCATTTCAATGATTATGGTTGTAATTGGCAGGTATTTCCCCTCCATCTATAACACAGAAGAAAGCATCAAAGCGCTTGCCCAAAAGCTGATTGTCATCTCAGCCCTTGTTATGCCCCTTTGCGCTTTTTCCCATTGCGCTTACTTTACTTTGCGTTCCGGCGGAAAAACGGTTGTCACTTTTCTTTTTGACAGTGTTTACACCTGGGTACTCGTAATCCCCTTTGCCTATCTGCTGGCAAACTACACTTCCCTATACATAACGACTGTCTTTTTCCTGGTTCAGTTTACAGAGATTATTAAAGTGGTGTTAGGATTCTTCATGGTCAGAAGCGGTGTCTGGATGCAGAATATTGTTGGGGAGAAGAGCTGAATTTTTTTGCTCTTTCTCCCGTTTATTGCGTATCCGAAGCTCCTTAAAAAATGTAGTCAGCATATGGGCGCACTCTTCCTGCAGCACCCCTCTTGTCACCTTTACCTGATGATTAAATTCCGGCATCTCCAAAATATTTAATATTGACCCGCCACAGCCTGCTTTTGGATTCATACTTCCCATCACTACTTCATCTATTCTTGCCTGCACAATAGCTCCGGCACACATCTGGCACGGCTCAAGCGTCACATATAACGTACATCCCTCTAACCGCCAGTCCCCCATTTTTTTGCTTGCCTTATTGATTGCTGTAATTTCCGCATGTGACAACGTATTTTTATCTGTATTTCTGCGATTATATCCCCTCCCAATAATTTTCCCCTCATATACAATCACACACCCAATAGGCACTTCCCCCAAAGCATAAGCCTTTTCCGCCTGTTTCAGCGCCTGTTTCATGAACTTTTCCTGTTCTGTCATGTTCCTTAATTTTCTCCTCTTTTTTGTATTGCATTTTCCATAATCGGAAATCAATTGTTGCCATTTGCAGTCAATTCAGTAGATTATGAGAGCATTTGCGCTTCACCGCTGGCAACTTGGTATGTGCAAATGCAGTTACTATGATTTTTCCATATCATTTTTGTTGACAAACAGAATGAAAAAACATATACTACAAGAAGATACTTTGCATAAGGCCAGATGATTGTCCTATGCAAAATTGCCAGCATATTAGGGACTGTGAAGCTTTATTTTTAGGGAAGCTGTCATGGCCGCCCTGTATAAGTGGTGTCTGAAGATTGGGTCTTACGCAATGGAAATCTGTGAACCGTGTCAGGTTGGGAACAAAGCAGCACTAAACAGAACTTTTCATGTGCCGTAAGGGTGCCTGGTTTTAGCTAACTGGACAGGTAACGCATGACAGTTTCCCTGAAAATAAAATTTATAGCTCCACCCGTCGCATATAATAGCCAAATTTTCCAATTTCTACTGCTCCGCTACACTCAAATCCCTCAAATCCAAACATCACAGCTACCATTTTCTCCCTTTCAAAATAGGTTCCCGGCACACCCAGATAAAAGCAGGTGTTGTTTTCATCTCTCATTTCCGCATCAGGTCCCAATATCAGGTGCCCGTAATTATAAAAGCCATGTAAAAGAAAACTGTTATTTACAAGCCTTTGATAAGATGCCCGGAGAATTACAAAGTCCTTTGGCTCAATTGATAAAAACAACCTTTCATCCCCAAACGGGTGAACTTTTTTATATCCTCTTTGAAGCTGCTCCCACTTATTTTCAGAGGCAGTTTCCATCACCACCTCGTTTCCCGTATATACACCGGAAATATCCATTTTCACATTTTCTATTGCTTCCCTTTTTGTCTCATCTGCAGCTTCCTTCTTTTCTATCCTGCTTTTCATTACTTCTCCGCTTACAGAAGTGATAACCGGATTTTTATTGGCAGCATATAAATCTATGCTTTTATTAGATTCATTTTCTCTACTTTCTGCTTTTGTTGAATTAACCTTTTTATTCTCTCTATCCCTTTCAGATCGGTTTTCTGTAGCCGGAAAAACAGCCGGCTGCTTCCAATAGCCTGATATCCACTTTTTACCACTTAAATAAATCAAAATGCCGCATATCTCTTCTTCCTGAAAGCGCTCGTCCCCTACACGCACTACGTTTCCATGCTGAACGATTCTTTTTACTATATTTAAGCTGCCGCCTTTGGCCGCCGCAGTTCCACACTGCACTTCCCTGTTTGCAAGCACAAGAAACAGTGCATAATTTCCATCTTCCATCTCCTGCACATTTTTAATATGTATGTCCAACAACAGGTCCTCTCTCTTTCCAGAAATCCTTGCAAATCCGGCCAAGGACTGTTTAACGCCTTCCTTATAGCATGAAAGATATACTATTTTCTTTTCATACAAAAACAACCTTATCCCTCCCTACAATTATGTATTATTGTATTCAGAAATAAGGTTGTTCATTCCACATTTTCCATGTATATTCAGATACCGGAAATTCCTTTAATCATTTTTCCGAATCCTGATACTTCATGTAATTATAAACCATCATTGCAATCTTAAAAGTAAGAGCATCATCAAATGTGCGTACATCAAGCCCTGTGCTTTTTTGAAGTTTTTCCACCCTGTATACAAGTGTATTCCGATGGACAAAAAGCTGTCTGGAAGTCTCTGACACATTAAGGTTGTTCTCAAAAAACTTACTTACAGTAGTGACAATTTCCTCATCAAAATCACCTGGATCATTATCACCAAAAATTTCCTCAATAAAAATTCTGCACAGATTAGCAGGAAGCTGGTATATGAGACGTCCTATCCCAAGGCTTCCATAGGAATTCACCTTCTTTTCCACATAAAAAATCTTCCCCACATCAAGCGCCATCATTGCTTCCTTATACGACTTAGACACGTCTTTAAGTTCTTGCACAACCGTCCCATATGCCACTCTGACATTCATCATAGCTTCTGTACTCATCATATCCACAATTGTCTGTGCTGTTTGTTCAATTTCCTGGTTTCCATCTGCTGTACTTAACGCCTTAATCAGTATTACACTGCTCTCGTCCACCGCAGTGATAAAATCGCCTGACTGTGCTGAAAACATTCCCCTAAGCAGCTCTGCAGCGGTACCATCCTTCTCGGTTCTTGTTTCAATAATAAAAACCACCCTCGGCGCCATTACTTCAATATGCAGCTTTTTTGCACGATTATATACATCCACCAGCAACAGATTGTCCATTAACAGGTTTTGAAAAAAATTATTCCTGTCAAAACGTTCTTTATAAGCTGTTATCAGTTGCTGCAACTGGCTTACCGCAATCTTTCCAATCAGATACGCCTCGTCATTGCTGCCTCTTGCTACAAGAATATAAACCAGCTCGTTTTCGTCCATAATCTTAAGCAAGTGGTCCCTCCCTATCACCTGGCTGTCCGCAGGAGAATCTGCGAAACCAGTAATAAGCGCTGTTGAAATGTCGCCACAATCAAAAGTGGAAGTGACCACAACCCCATCCAGACCAAACACTGCCAAATTCACCCTTGTAATCATTCGAAGCTCTTCAATACAGTTTGCTATAACCTGTGTAGATATCATATCTTCACATCCTTTCTATATTGTACAGTATACCAGAAATGGTTAAATTTTGGCAACAATAAAAAAGGGATGTCAATGACATCCCTTTTACATATAATACTAGTTGGTAATAGTCTGTTCTGTTTCCTTATCAAATACGTGAATCTTCTCAACATCAAAAGCAAACTTAACGGAATCGCCAGGTCTTGAAGGTGTACGGGAGTCAACTCTTGCTGTGAGCGGGAACTCAGCCAAATCAAAGTATAAG
>CAMUHA010000072.1 GCA_947088515.1 uncultured bacterium | reverse complement strand
TTCCGGTCATAGGTAAGCAGGCCGTTAACCTCTTCTTCCACATCAGAGAGCTGTGTATACACGGCGCCGCTAAGTCCCTGTTTCCGCAATGGCAGCAGGGATTTTTTTATCAGCTTCCGGTAAGCTTTGGCAAAGTCGTCCAGAGAGTCAAAGCGTTTATAACCAAAAATCCGTTCTACACTGGAATGGTCTTTAATGTGGCAGGCATATCCCCCATATTCAGACAGGAAAAATGCCCGGCTGCCCCAGTTCTTCACAGAGACGGAAAGCGGACGGAAATAATTATGGACGCTGACAAAGTCGCCGCAGTTTTGGTCGAACCATCCGCTGGCGGAGTCTACCAGACGGGAAGGGTCTTTCTTTTTAATCAGTTTTGTCACTTTCTGCGTATCAAACTGCCCCCATCCTTCATTAAAAGGAACCCAGATTGCAATAGAAGGGAAAAACTTTAAATATTCCACAGTTTCAGCGCACTCCTTTTTCCATTGAAGGCGCGCTTTTTTATCTTTCCGTGAAAGCATGGCATAGTGGGAATCCTTTAAGTGGGCGGAGAGATTGGGAAAAAGCGTGGGCAAATAGCTGATAACCGGCATGTGATAGCGGCTCCCGCCATTTACCATATCCTGGCAGACAATCATGCCCAGCCTGTCACAGTGATAATACCATCGCGCGCTTTCCACTTTGATATGCTTGCGCAGCATATGAAACCCCATAGATTTCATGACAGTAATGTCATAAATTAAAGCTTCATCCGAAGGCGCTGTATAAAGGCCATCCGGCCAGTATCCCTGGTCAAGAACGCCCATAAGGAAGTAAGGTTTGTGGTTTAGGCAGAAAACAGGTATATTTCCCGGAATGTGACCGCGGGTATCTTTTTCAATGGAGTAAAGGCGCATGGCAAAGTAGCTTTGCACCTTGTCGGAACACAAAGTGACATATACGTCATATAAAAACGGGTTTTTAGGACTCCAGCTGCAAAAAAATTCCTCCGGTATGGTAAAGGAAATTGTGGAGGCGCCGGAAGTTAATTTCCGGGTTATAGTGATAATTTCTTTTTCTTTGCAAAAGACAGACAGGAAAAGCTCCGGTTCCTGGTCTTTGATTACGGCGCTTATATGGGCAGTTACCTGCCGGGCATCGTAATCGGTTTCAAACCAGAGGTTTTCCAGATGGGTCCGGGGAACCTGCTCCAGCCATACACTTTGCCAGATGCCGCTTTGGGCAGTGTAAAAAATGCCTCCCCGCTTTAGCGACTGTTTTCCTCTTGCCTGACTTTCAAGGCCTGTGGTATCCTGAACTTTTACCAGAAGCTGGTTTTCATCATCCTTTAGGTATTCGGTGATATCTATACAGAAAGGAAGGTAGCCTCCTTTGTGAGTGATGGCATGACGGCCGTTTACATACACTTCCGCCTTATAATCCACAGCGTCAAAATGCAAAATAGTGCAAAAGGAAGCGGATGAAGCGGGAAGGCTGGGCAGCATCCGGCGGTACCAGAGAAATTCGTCTGGCTTTAATTGCCGATTTACACCAGAGAGAGAACTTTCCGGGGAAAAGGGGACAAGGATTGTTCCATCAAAGGCGGACGGAACGGAAGGGGAACTGGTGATAGCATAGTCCCAGCGGCCATTTAGGGAAAGATAGGAAGAACGTTGCATCTGGGGGCGGGGATATTCCGGCAGAATATGATCCGGGTCAAGATTTTCTCCCCAAATGGTGGAAAGAGGGGTTATCACATCTTCTTCGTGTGGTTTGATGATACTTTTTATGGCATCTTTTAAGTGCATAGTTTTCTCCTTTATTTTTATGGAAAATAATTTTCAGAGCAGCCGCTGACATAATACGGCGTATATACAAAGCACAAAATATCTGCGTTTACAACATTATGCCTGTGCAGCCCGTTTACAGCATAAGAACTAACATTGACAATTTTATATTAACATAGTATTATAATTGCAACAATATAAACTGATGCTTTATTATCTGTATTATGTGGGGACAGAGAATCATATTAGGAGGAGGTAACATACAATTATGAGTCACAAGAAATTTTCCAAAAAAACTTTTGTTTTATCAGGCGCGGTTCTTGCCATAATTCTATGTGCAGCATTTTATTTTGGTGTACATAGCGGTAAAGGCAACAATGGGAATGGTATTATAACATATGCAGAAACCCCTTTTGAGAGAGAAAGGCATTTAAAAGAAATAGAGTTAAAAAAGATTTTGTGTGAGTCTGATAAAGAGAATATTGTTGAAACCTGGGTATACTTAGGAAGCGCAGATGACAAAATCACTGGTGCAAATATATTTATTGTGTGTAATGAAGAAATTACAAATAAGGATGAGTTAATGACGCTTGCCTCGGAAAGTCTTAACATTGACAGTGAAAATATCTGTATAGACTCCATGGATGTCAAAACCTTTACATCAAATGAAAAGGAAAGATAAAAAGATTAAAACAGGCTTGGATATAGTGAATGCTTTATCCGGGCCTTTTTTCTGTTTTTATCCATTAACCGCAGGCGGCAATTTAAAAATGATTTCAAAAAATATACCGGCTGTCAGATTTTGTGCTATGATATATTAGTGACTGCGGGTATATTTTTTTTATAGGCAGGGAGATAATGATGGAAACAGAGGATTTGTTAAAAAAGCGTTTCCGGGAGCTGGCGCAGAAGTGTTATCAAAATAACCAGTATACTTTTACAGGATTTTTGGGGCTTTCGGATGTGAGTTGTTTTTATGAGGTGGAAAAAGAACTTTCTTATGTTCCTTTTAGGTTGTGGGGAGGAAGCGAACTTTGCGAGAGAGTGATGCTTCGATTTGGCAGCGAGGACATGCTTGGCTATGAGGAGCCATTTCCTATTGCCTGCATTTGTGCCAAACCGCTTGCGGCCCGGTTTGCAGATGAGCTGACACACAGGGATTTTCTTGGGGCGCTTATGAATCTTGGAATAGACAGAAGTATGCTGGGAGATATTATGCTTTTGGATAATACAGGCTATATTTTTTGTATGGAAAATATGGCGGATTATATCACAGAGCATCTGGATAAAGTCAAACACACGTCCATCAGCTGCGTAAGGACAACCGAGCTTCCGGCTTTTGGGGAAAAGGACAGACAGGAAGTGAAAATCCAGATTTCCTCAGAGCGGATAGACGGGGTTCTTGCGAAGGTTTACAGGTTTTCGCGCAGCGACGCCATAGAATACTTCCGGCAAAAAAAGGTGTATGTCAATGGCAGGGTCTGTGAAAACAACAGCTATCTATTGAAAGAAGGCGATATTGTCAGCACAAGAGGCTGCGGAAAGTTTGAATATTGCGGATGGCGGAATATGAGCAAAAAAGGGAAAATTAATGCGTGTGTAATGTGTTATGGAAAGAGATAGGAAAAGCAAGCGCAGAATATAAAATAGGAGAAAGTGATATGTTAATGCTGGAACAAATGGTGGTACTTTTTTTACTGATGGGAGTGGGCTTTTTTTGTTATAAGAGGGCAATAATTACAGATGAAGTAAGCCGGAAGCTTTCATCTATTGTGGTGAACATTGCAAACCCGGCGCTGGTGCTTACCGGGTGCATGGGGGAAGAGAGGATTAAGGGCAGTGAGTTGCTTATGGTGGTGTTAATTATGCTTGGCATATACGCCTCTCTTCTTGTGCTGGCCTTTTTGCTGCCGCGTCTGTTGCAGGTGGAGGAAAAAAGCAGGGGAACTTACAAGGCAATGACGGTTTTTTCCAATATAGGATTTATGGGGTTTCCTGTGATTTCTGCTTTATATGGAAACGGCGCACTGCTTTATGCCGCTCTTTTTATGATTCCATATAATATTTTAATTTATACGTATGGGGTAAACGCAATGTCAGGGAACAAAAAGGAAGAAACCCAAAATCAGGGGGGAGAAAAGCATTCATTTTCTTTGGGGAGAATTTTGAATGTGGGAGTGGTTGCCTGTATTTTGACTATAATTATTTATATGACGGGAATGTCAGTTCCTGGAGTTATAGAGACCACAGTTACAAATTTAAGTAACCTGACAGCCCCTCTAAGTATGATGGTGATAGGCGCTTCTCTTGCAACCATGAATATAAAAGCTTTGTTTACAGATGGGAAGCTTTTGCTGTTTTCTGTTATTAAACTGATTATTATACCGGTAGCCGGTGTGCTGCTTATCAGGCAGTTTGTGGACAGCGAAATAATCTGCGGCGTCTGCATGGTTATGCTTTCCACACCAGTAGGCAGCATGACAGCTATGCTGGCACAGCAGTATGAAGGGGATTATGAGATGGCGTCAAAAGGGGTGGCACTTACCACAGTTTTGTCTGTGGCTACAATGCCGCTGGTATCATGGATTGTAATGTAGATGGAAAAGGAAAGCCCGGCAGGCAGATACCATAAAAGACCGGTTTGTATTATAGCAGCCGCAGGAACAGGGCCGAATATACCTGGAATGTGATAGGACGAACATAACCTGTCATAAACTGTAATAACAGTTATGACAGGTGTTTTAGTATGAAAAGCTTCATAGAAAAACTTATACAGAAGGTAAGAATTTTCCCCCCAAGGCAGGAGGGGGAAAGCAGAGAAGAATACGCAAAACAGCGGGTGGTTCAGGGATTAAAATACGGAGTATTCCTGCTGGCCGCATTTGCAACGCTCCGGGGGGTGTTGGTAACAGCAGGAGCCGATGTGATAGTAAATAGCGGTGGGAATGGGAAAAAGCTGCCCATTTACTGTGTGGAAACGCAGGAGAAAAAAATTGCCCTTACTTTTGATGCTGCCTGGGGGAATGAAGATACTGCCAAAATTCTGGAAATATTAAGAAAACATGACATCCACGTCACTTTTTTTATGACAGGTGGGTGGGTGGAAAGTTACCCTGATGATGTAAAAGCGATTCTTGCGGCAGGTGATTGAGCAATAATAATGACACTTGATTCAAGGGGCATAGGGACAATCTCCAAAAGAATATACTGCTAAAAACAGTTGGTGGAAATTAAAATCCATGGAAGAAAAGAACATCTATGCGGCTGCAGTGTATCTGCGCCTTTCAAAAGAGGATGGCGATGTGTGCGGCAAGGGCGGGAGGGAAGAGAGCAACAGCATCACGAACCAGAAGCGGCTCATTCATGATTTTTTAAAAGGAAGGGAGGACATCCGGGTTTATAAGGAATATGTGGACGATGGATACACTGGTTCCGACTTCCGGCGTCCTTCCTTTCAGAAAATGATAAAAGATATGGAAGCGGGAAAGGTCAATCTTATTATTGTGAAGGACCTTTCCCGTTTTGGAAGGGAATACATAGAAGCAGGGAGATACATACAAAAAATTTTTCCGGCGGCAGGAGTGCGTTTTATTGCAGTCACCGACCAGTACGATTCGCTGACTGCCGACCAGATGCAGAAAAATATTGTCATACCTGTAAAAAATTTTGTGAATGACGCTTACAGTGCAGATCTTTCTGTAAAAATCAGGAGCCATCTTGACAGTAAGCGCAGAAATGGGGAATATACAGGGGCATATGTTTCCTATGGCTTTATCAAGGAGGAGGGCGACCATAACAGGCTGACGCCTGATCCGGTGGCAGGGGAGAATGTGAAGCTGATTTTCAGGTGGAAAATGGACGGTATGAGCAATAGTCAGATTGCAGAGAGACTTAATTCCCTTGGCATTTTGTCACCGGCAGAGTATAAACGAAGTCTTGGCATCAGGTACAGAAGCGGTTTTCAGAAGAACCTTTATTCCAGATGGAGTCCGGCGGCGGTAGGAAGAATACTTGCAAACCCTTTATGCAAAGGACTGGTGGTCCAGGGAAAGTGGGAGCGCATCAACCATAAAATTAAAAAGATGGTGGCAAGGCCCGAAGCGGAGCAAAGCCGCTTTTGGCAGGAGGATTTGGCCATTATAGGGGAAAAGCGGTTTGCCATCATGCAGGAATTGCTAAAAAAGGATACAAGAACAATTCCTGGAAAGACCAGAGGGAGTCTTTTGGGCGGCATTTTATTCTGTCCGGACTGCGGCAGGCAGATGATACGGCGAAAGACTGTCTGTAAGGGAAAAGAGACTGTTTTTTATATTTGCAAAACCTACAATGTGGAAAAGAACTGCACAAGGCACAGTGTAAGAGAACAGGAGCTTATTTCCCTTGTAAAGGAGGCTGTCAGGGCACAGGTTCGGATGGCCAAAGATGCAGAGAAAATCCGCGCCATGGCAGATGAGGCAATGGAAAAGGCAGAGGCAGCGGTATCTGTGGACAATCGCCTGCCGGAACTGGAACAGGAGCTTTTGGAAACGGCAGCCATGGACGCCGGTCTTTACAGGGATTGGATGGAAGGCATTCTTTCAGAAGAAGAGTATGGGGAGATGAAGGACTTTTTTGCAGGACGCTGTAAGGAGCTGAAAGGGCAGATACAGGAGCGGAAGGGACGGGCGGAGAAAGCCGGAGAGAGAGCCGGGAAAGCAAAAGGGCGGCTTTCACGGCTGAAATCTCTGGAAAGCTGGCTGGAGGAAGAAAAAGATATCCAGCGTAGTCTTATTTGCTTTCTGATTGACAAGATATGGGTATATGAGGGGAAGCGAGTGGAAGTTTCCTTTCTCTATAAAGACAGGATGGATGTGGTATACTCTCCGGGATATTTGAAAAAGGGGCCAGGATGGAGGCATCTGCCTGATAAAAAGGAAACGGGAAAATGGCACGGATAAAGGACAGGACAAGGCAGCTGCAAAGGACAGGAGGGGAAAACCCTGTGAAGGCTCTGACAGAACCGGCAGAGCCTTTGGTATTTAAGACAGCAACTTATGCAAGGCTTTCTGTTGAAAGCGCTGTGACAAAAAGCGATTCCATAGCCAGCCAGCAAATGCTCATGCGGGACTATTTAAAAGGCAGAGAAGAGTTTTTGCTTGTGCGGGAATACATGGATGATGGAGTCAGCGGCACAAGGTTTAGCCGCCAGGCCTTTGACAGCCTGCTGGGGGCAGTCAGAAAAGGTGAAATTAATTGTATTATAGTAAAAGATTTCTCACGGTTTGGCAGAGACCATGTAGAAGTTGGAAGCTATCTGGAAAAGGTATTTCCTTTTCTTGGGGTACGGTTTATTTCCATCAATGACGGTTATGACAGCTTTGACAGAGAATGCGCAGACAAAAAGCTGGCAGTCATTTTAAAGAACCTGGTCAATGAATATGTTGCAAAGGATATTTCCCTTAAGGTCACATCAGGCTATAAGGCAAAGCAGGAAAACGGCGAGTATGACGGCGGCCGGGCGCCATATGGTTATGTTTTTGCGGACAAAAGAAAGACAAGGTTTGCGGTGGATGAAAGAGCGGCAGAAATTATAAGAGATATTTTCGCATGGACGATACAGGGAGAATCGGCCCGCGACATCGTAAAGAAACTGACAAAGAAAAATATTAATCCCCCCAAAGTTTATCAGGATACCGGGCTGCTTTTCAGGCGGGAAGGGGAGCGGCGTTACTGGAATGAAGTTACGGTAAATATGGCTTTGAAGAACATGGTGTATGCCGGGCACATGGCGCTTCATAAATGGAAAGAATCCAAAGGGGAAGGGATTAAACCCCATAAACTGGAAGAATCAATGTGGATAATAACAGGAAACACCCATCCGGCCATTGTAACAGAGCATGATTTTGCGCTGGTACAGGAAATTTTAAGAACAAGGAAAGCAAAGTATAAAAGCCATAACGCCATAAATGCAAGTATTATTCGTCCGGAAAATATACTGAAAGGGAAGGTGCTGTGCGGAGACTGCCGCAGACCTGCCCTGCGGATGGGAGCAAACTATCACAGAAAAAACAGAACAGAAAATAAGGAAAACGACCAGATTGTCCGGATTTACCGTTATAGGTGCCGGACTTATAAGGACAAGGGGGCGTGGGAATGTACCTCAAAGTCCATTTCGGAAAAGGCGCTGGAGGAAATTGTGCGTGTGGCTGTTACAAGCTTTATTTGCCAAATAGGGAGCCGGAATGCGTCATGTCCCTGTTTTCAGAGTGCGCTTTTAGATGAAAGACAGAAAACCCTGGAGAAGGAGCTGCGAATGGAAGAGGAGGCTGTCCGTTTGGGGGAAAATGAAAAATTTTTCCTGTATCAGGAATACATCAAAAGGAGGCGGGCAGGCATAGGGGAAAGAAGGGAGGGAGGCAATAAGGAATGGTATTTAAAGGAAAAGCGAAAAAAAGAAAATGAAATTTGTTATCACCAAAAGAGAAAGGAGCAGCTGGAGGAAAAGGCGGCTTTTTTTAAATCCACGCAGGGCAGAAAAAAATATACTGCCGGAGGGGAGGCGTTTTTTGCAACAGGAGAAGGAGGGCTTACTGCGCAAATGGTTTCTGCTTTTGTGAAACAAATTTTTTTGTATGATGGGAAAAGGGTGGAAATTGTGTTGAATTTCAGGGATGAACAAGGAGAAGGGGAGAAGAATGGCGGAAGAGATTAGGGTGGCTTTGTATATGAGGATTTCAAAGGAAGACGAGAAAGTCCCTGAAAACAATTTCGGAGAGAATGAGAGCAACAGCATCAGCAACCAGAGAAAACTTCTTTTAGGGTTTTTAAAAAAGAAAAAGGAGTTTGCAGAAAGTCTGGCCTTTCAATATGTGGATGACGGATATTCGGGCACCGGATTTGAACGTCCCAGCTTTGCGGAAATGATAAAAGACATTAAAAAGGGAAAGATACAGTGCGTTATAGTGAAAGATTTTTCACGGTTTGGAAGAGACTATATGGAAGTGGGGGATTATATTGAACATATTTTTCCGTTTATGCAGATACGGTTTATCTCTGTCAATGACGGCTATGACAGTAAAGACTGCAAAGGAAAAACGCCTGATATAGATGTGCCCTTCCGAAACCTGGCTTATGCACTATACAGTCAGGACATTTCGGATAAAATTAAGTCCTCTCTTGGGGTGCGGAGAAAAAAGGGCCTTTATATCGGTTCCCTTCCGCCCTATGGCTATCAAAAGGATGAAAATGGATTTCTGACGCCGGATAAAGAGACAAAGGGTGTGGTAGAGAGAATCTACAGGGAATATCTTTCCGGGGTGGGACTTGCACAACTGGCAGGAGAACTGAACCGGGAAGGGATACCCTCGCCGAAACAACACAAGATAAACAAAGGACTTTTGCGGGAAGAAAAAGGGAGAATCTATGCCTGGCTTCCTACTGCAATCCAGCAGATTTTACGCAGTGAAACTTATATAGGTGTACTGTCTTCCGGAGCCTATCAAAATGGTCCCCTTGGAAGCGGAAAACGTGTTTTTGTACCAAAGGAGGAACGCATTCATGTAACAGATGCCCACCCGCCTATTATAGATAAAGAAACCTTCCAACAAGTGCAAGAGAAGATGAATACGAAAAGAAAAGGAAAAGAACATACATTCTTGCTGAAAGGACTTGTACGGTGTGGGGAATGTGGGCGTATGCTGGTAAGGGAAAAGGGAAAGTTCCGCTGCCGTTACCAGAAGTTTACGAAGCATAATCCTGTTGGGAGCTTTTTGGAAAAGGATTTGGAAGAGCTTGTAAGGACAGCGGTTTATACACAGCTTGCGCTGCTAAGAGAGGCAGATATGCTTTCAGAAAGGGAAAGGGAGCTGTGTGAGGAAAAAAGAAAGAAGCTTGTCAAGGACATTAAAAGCAGGAAATTGCAGGCCGGGAAGAAAAAGGAGGCGGGAATCGCATGTTATTGCAGGTACCGGCAAGGAGAGCTTTTGCGGGAAGAATACCTGATTAAGAAACAGCAGGAAGAGGGCTTGGCGCAAAAAGCGGAAGAAGAGCTTTTAAGGCTTATGGAAGAATGGAAGGAGCTGGAAAAGAAAACAATGCAGATAGGTCCAAAGTGGGAAGGAAAGCTGCCACAGATAACGGACAAAGAGGCGGAGGGGAAACTGTTTCAGGCTCTTTTGGATGGAATCTTTGTATATGGGGAAAAAAGAGCTGAATTGTGCTGGCATGTCAGATAGATTGTAATTTCTAAATTCCTGATTTAGCTTGACAAGTCTTTAACTGCAATTTATAAAAAAGATAAAAAGCATAGAAAGGAGTTAATCAGATGATTTACGACAAAATTGAAAAGGCAGGCAGATATCTGGGAATCAGTCAGAATATGGACAGGGCAATCCAGTACATGATGGATACCGACTTATCTTCTTTAGAGGATGGGAAGCATGTAATTGATGGGGAAAATGTTTTTGTAAATGTGATGGAGGCAGTTACAAAAGCGGATAAAAACGAATATGAATTTCACCAGGAATACTATGATATCCAGATTGATATTGTTGGAAATGAGGACATAATGTTTGCATCCCAATATCAGGAGATTACCAAACCTTACCAGAAGGAGGGGGATATAGGCTTTGGAATCTGCCAGTGTGAAGCGCTCTGTCATTTAGGACCTGCGCGGTTTGCAATCTGTGAGCCGGGAGAACCGCATCTTCCAGGCGTTGCAGCGGAGGGGAAAGAAGATAAAATACGGAAAGCGGTAATTAAGGTACACAGATAAACACGGCCTTTTTTACAGCCAAAGGCGCTGCCCCTGGCTGTGCGGAAAGGAATAGCAAATCAGGCTGGAAGGAGATTATATGAGGATAGCAGTAATTGATATCGGAGGGACAAATATCAAGTCAGGAGTTTGGGAAGACGGGGAAATAAAGGAAGTAAAGGAAAGTCCTACAAACGCCAGGCTTGGCGGCAGTCATGTAATGCAGACGGTAATAGGGATTTTGGAAGAAGTGCAGGATTTCCAGGCGGTGGGTGTCAGCACGGCGGGACAGGTAGACACAGCAAAAGGAATGATTCTGTATGCAAATGAAAATATTCCGGGTTATACAGGAACCAGAATTAAAGAGATGGTAGAAACCCGTTTTCATGTGCCCACAGCTGTGTTAAATGATGTGAACAGCGCTGCAACCGGGGAAGCTTTTTACGGCGTAGGGAAAAATCAGAAGGATTTCCTGTGCCTGACCTATGGGACAGGCGTTGGAGGCGCAATTGTCATTAACAGGGAAGTGTATAACGGGGCAGGATATTCTGCCGGAGAGTTTGGGGGAATTGTGACCCACCCGGAGGACAGGAACCCAGAGGAAGATATGTTCAGCGGGTGCTATGAAAGATACGCCTCCACAACTGCCCTTGTAAATCGTGTAGGGAAAGCTTTTCCAGAACTTCTATCTGGGCGTAAGATTTTTGCACAGATAGAAGTCCCGGAGGTAAAGGAACTGATTGACCAGTGGATTTTGGAGATTGTTTATGGGCTGGTAACTCTTGTGCATATTTTTAACCCTTCTATGATAGTCCTTGGAGGCGGTGTTATGGAGCAGGAATATGTGGCGGGAAGAGTAAGGGAGCAGCTTAAGAAACAGATTATGCCTTCCTTTAGCAATGTGGAGGTAGTTCCGGCACAATTGGGGAATATGGCCGGAATGTTAGGTGCGGCAAGGGCGGCACAGAAGGCACTGGAAGAGGGAAAAAAGAAATCATAAACATTAATTTGTGGCGAAAAGACAAAGATTCCTTTATTTTACACGTAGGCAATATACATAATACACAAACAAATTGAAAGAACTTTCGAAAAGAGATTGCGGGATTGAAAACAATTTCAAAGATGCTATAATGAAGTTAATTTAGAAAATGCGACAGGAAAGAGGCGATGAAAAGTGGGAACAAGTAAAGTGGAGCAACTGGAAGGAAAACTGATTGTATCCTGTCAGGCACTTCCCCATGAGCCGCTGCATTCTTCTTTTATTATGGGAAGAATGGCGTTGGCCGCTAAGGAAGGCGGGGCGTTTGGCATCCGCGCAAATACGAAAGAGGATATCAGGGAAATCCAGTCACAGGTAGATTTGCCAGTTATCGGCATTGTAAAACGGGATTATGAAGACAGCAAAATTTACATTACGCCGACAATGAAAGAAGTGGAGGAACTAATGGAAGTAAAACCGGAAATTATTGCATTGGACGCTACCAGTGCGGTAAGGCCGGGAGGTATTTTGCTGGATGATTTTTTCCGTCAGCTAAAAGAAAGATATCCGGACCAGCTATGGATGGCGGATTGTTCTACGGTGGAAGAAGCGCTTCATGCAGATGAGTTAGGATTTGATTTTATCGGAACAACACTGGTAGGTTATACGGACCAGAGTAAGGATGATAAGATTGAAGCTGATGACTTCAAGATTATCAGAGAAATTGTAGCAAAGGCAAAGCACAGGGTAATTGCAGAGGGCAATATTAATACACCTGAAAAGGCAAAACGGGTGATTGACTTGGGAGTGTTCAGTGTGGTGGTAGGTTCAATTATCACAAGACCCCAGTTGATAACAAAAGCTTTTGCAAAGGCGTTGGAATAGAAGGAAAGCAGTTGAAAGGTGAGTGTGAAGTTTTGAAGTAAACTTCCAAACTATTTATTGGTGGCAGTGCCGCAAGCACAGCTTGTGGTATGCAGGGGGATAGAAATGAGAAATTTGGATAAATATAAAGGAATTATACCGGCATTTTATGCCTGCTATGACGGGGAAGGCAATATCAGCCCCAAAGGTGTCAGGGACTTGACAAAGTATTTTGTGGACAAAGGCGTTAAAGGCGTTTATGTAAACGGGTCATCCGGGGAGTGCATTTACCAGAGCGTGGAGGACCGGAAAATTGTCCTGGAAAATGTGATGGAAGCAGCCCAGGGAAAACTGACAGTGATTGCCCATGTTGCCTGCAACAATACAAAGGACAGTCAGGAGCTGGCAGCGCATGCCCAAAAGCTGGGGGCGGATGCCATTGCAAGTATTCCGCCAATTTACTTCCATCTGCCCGAATATGCGATAGCCCAATATTGGAATGATATCAGCAGCGCGGCTCCAGAGACAGATTTCATTATATATAATATTCCGCAGCTGGCAGGCGTTTCATTAACCATGAGTCTGTTTGCCGAAATGAGGAAAAATCCCCGTGTGATTGGCGTTAAAAATTCTTCTATGCCAGTACAGGATATTCAGATGTTCAAGCAGGCGGCAGGAGATGATTACATCATCTTTAACGGGCCGGATGAACAGTTTATCAGCGGACGTGTAATCGGGGCAGAGGGCGGAATCGGCGGAACCTATGGGGTAATGCCGGAGCTGTTCCTTAAGATGGACGAACTGGTGGCAGCAGGCAGGCTGGATGAGGCACGCCTGATACAATATGATGCCAACGCTATTATTTATAAAATGTGTGCGGCTCATGGAAATATGTACAGTGTCATCAAAGAAATCCTCCGTATCAATGAAGGTCTGGAACTTGGAGGGGTACGCAAGCCCTTAGCAGCTCTGATTCCGGAGGATATGCCGATTGTTGAAGAAGCGGCAAAGATGATTTGTGATGCAAAGGCGAAGCAGGCAGGTTAACAGATTTGCGGAATAAGCTCTGCAAGCTTTCCGGCAAGACATCTGTGGCCTTCCAGGCTAAGGTGCATATAATCATAAGGATACATACCGACGCCGGGGATGGTGTCTGCATCCAGGAAATGGCAGCCGAGTCTGTCGGCCACTTTCCGGTAAAGGGAGGAAAGGGCTCTGGATTTTTCCGCACAGCCCTTCCCCATCTCCGGGCCGATTTCGGTTTCATAGTATGCCTCTTCAATGTGAGGAGGGGCAATAATCAGGATATTTGCCTGGTTGCGCCATGCTTCCGGTGTATGAATTGCCTTAGTTACCAGACGTTCAAGTCCTTTGGCGATATTTCCCGGAGTGGCGCAAAAGCGTTCTTTGACGTCATTGGTGCCGAGCATAATGATAAGCAGGTCTAAAGGCTCATGGGTAAGCATGCAGGTATGGATATAGGAAAATCCGTTCAGGCCTTCAAACAGAGGGTCGTCAAAGGATGTGGTACGCCCGCTTAATCCTTCCTCACGGATAAGGTAGCCGTCGCCCAGATAATCGGCGAGAAGACAGGTCCAGCGTTCTGTTTCTGAAAACCGTCCCAGATTGGATGAATTGTAGCCATGGGTATTGGACTCGCCGAAACATACAATGGTTTTGGTTGCAGTGTTCATAAAGCACCTCCTGGTATTTTCTTTCTATCATATCATCAGGAGACTGAAAGAACAACCAAAAGCAGACGGATATACAGTTAAGGGTGGTTATGAACAGTTATATTAAATCAATTGTCCCTATCGTGGAATCAAAATATGACAGTTTCACAAATGTGGAGAAAAATATAGCCGATTTTTTTCTAAGCAATCAGCGGAAGATAGATTTTTCCGCACAGAATGTGGCAAAAGAAATATTTGTATCGGAGGCATCGCTTTCAAGGTTTGCAAAGAAATGCGGCTTCCATGGATACCGGGAATTTATTTACCAGTATGAAAAAACATTTACACAGAAAAGTGAGTTCGTGGCAAACAGCACAAGAATGGTGCTGAATACCTATCAGGAGCTTTTAAATAAAACATACAGCCTTATGGATGAGGTACAGATTGCAAGAGTGGTAAACTACCTTTTTGAAGCAGAGCGGGTGGTGGCATGCGGGAAAGGCAGTTCCGGGCTTGCGGCAAGTGAAATGGAAAGCCGGTTTATGCGTATCGGTGTGGATATAGATTCTTTGCAGGATACGGACAGAATGCGTATGCAGGCAGTGTTTCTCAACAGACAGAGTCTGGTATG
>CAMUHA010000071.1 GCA_947088515.1 uncultured bacterium | reverse complement strand
TGTATTGACGCCGCTTGATACAGACTGTGAGAGGATACTGTCAAGCTCATCAATCGGTATGTCTGATACCGTAAGCGTGGTCACAGCCTCATAACCTGTAAGACGGGGGGTATTGCCACTGTAATTGTAAACCGGATTCATGTAGTAATCGGAAGTCTGGATAGAATTTTGGGCAATATTAAGACTGGTTAAAAGGGCCGTTACCTGTCCTACAGATTCTGTGTTTTGCTGTTGGCAGACAGCGGCTGTGTCAGCCTGGGTGCGGACTGCATAGGTAATTTCGGCAATATCGGGAACGGCGGCAACTTTTTCACTGCTGTTTACTGTAATAGAATTTGTGCCGTAGGGCAGGGAAGAAGCAGTCTGTGGGGGGATGGTAGGAAGGGGCTGCTCATCGGAGGAGATGGAAGAGGGTTCCACCGCCTTCATATTGTCTGGGGTAAGGTTTCCACATCCGGTAAGACCCAAAGTAAAGATTCCCATAGTTAATAACGCATAAATTTTTTTCATAGATTCATCCTCCTGTTGTCTGACTTTTATATGTGTTTAAGGCTGGATTTTATCGCCTTATTTTAGATACGAAGGAGGACTGGTTATTTTTGGGGTTAATTTAAGTTTTTGTTAAGAGGAACTGGCGCTGTTCCAGCTTAAGTGGTGAAGTCCGCCTTCTAACTGCATTTGGGAAAAGCTCTGCTGGCGGAGCGCTTCATAGAGGATGATCGCAACAGAATTTGATAAATTTAAAGAGCGGATTTGTGGCAGCATGGGAATACGGATACAGGTGTTCTCATAATCCACCAGTATTTCTTCAGGGATACCGGCGCTTTCCTTCCCAAACATAAGAAAATCATCAGGGCCAAAGGAGGCATCTGTGTATGTGCGGTGCGCTTTGGTGGTTGCCATCCAGATTTTTGCATCAGGGTGCATAAGTTTAAATTCCTCAAAATTCATATACCTGGTTACATCCAGTTTGTCCCAGTAATCCATTCCGGCGCGTTTGATGTCCTTTTCAGTAAGCCGGAAGCCCAGAGGTTCTATTAAGTGAAGACTTGTTCCGGTAGCGGCGCAGGTTCTTCCGATGTTGCCTGTGTTGGCAGGAATTTCAGGCTGGTGCAAAATAATATTCATAATAACAAACACTCCTTGTATAAAATTTTAATCTTCGTTCTCGTCTTCGGCAACTGGCAGGGAAAAAATAAACTCAGACCCCACGCCTTCTGTGCTGATGACGTTGATATGCTCTCCATGGGCATGGATAATTTCTTTTGTGATGGAAAGGCCGAGTCCGGTGCCGCGCTTATCTTTACCTCTTGAGGAATCGGATTTATAAAAACGGTCCCAAATCAGCTTCAGGTCATCTTTCGGTATTCCAATTCCACTGTCTTTGACAGATACAAATACTTTATTGTGCTTTTCGGTAGTTTCGATTTTAATTATAGAATCGGGACTGCTGAATTTAATTGCGTTGTCCAAAAGGTTATATAAAACCTGTTGGATTTTTTCAATATCAGCATTTACAAATAATTCATCACCAGTAAGTATCAGTTCAATAGCGATGGTTTTATTTTTGCATGTGCCTTCAAAGGAAGCGGCGGTATTGCGGATAACCATATTGATGTTGAAGGCGCTTTTATCAAGAAGAATGCCTTTTGTGTTTAAGTTGTTCAGGGTCAGAAGACCATTGGTAAGTTTGGTCAGCCGCTCTGTCTCGTTTAGCACAATGGTCAGGTATTTTTCATAAAATTCAGGAGGTATGGTTCCATCCAGCATAGCCTCCAGATAGCCTTTGATAGAAGTAAGGGGAGAACGGAAATCGTGGGATACGTTGGCGACAAATTTTTTCTGGTCATCTTCGGAGCGTGCCATTTCGCTTGCCATATAGGACAAGGTAGCGCCCAGATAACCAATTTCATCTTCACTGTCTATCTGAAATTCATAGTGCATGTTTCCCGCTGCATACTGTTCTGTAGCCTCGGTTATCCTTCGGAGGGGAAGGTATACCATTTCTGTAAAGAAAATCAGGATAATCAGGGAGAGGAGAAACAAAATGACCAGCATTAAGTAAGAAATATTTAAAAGTCCGTTGCATGATATGCTGATATTGACCATCGGGTAATGGATTACCACATATCCACGCACTTTATAGTTGGAAGTAATTGGGGCAAATACGCTGAGCTGTTCTTCTGTAAAGCTGCCAAAAAAGTTTCCCACTGTGTAATAAGAGGTTTCGGTGACTGTTGGGTCAAAGTCGGAAATTACGGTTTCGTTTCCCACATCAATAGGCGACTGTGAATCCAGAATCAGCCGCCCGGAAGGGTTGATAATCCACAGCCGGGCGGAAAGGTAAGTATCCAGGGCATCCAGTTGTTTTTTTACAGATTCCAGAGAGGTTTCCACATTGTATAAGTCGGAAGCATAGGTGTTGGCGATTAAGGTAGCCTCCCTGTACAGGGCGTCTGCTTTTTCCCGTTTTAAATGTTCCATGGTCATGCTGCTTACAAAGGTGGCAACCACGACAAAGCCAAAAAAACCAAAAATAAGATAAGCGAGCAGGAACTTCAGGTAGAGGGTTTTTCTCATTGCCTCACCTCAAACTTGTAGCCAATGCCCCAGATAGTGGCAATCCGCCATCCTGCATGGTCGTTTATTTTTTCCCGGAGCCGTTTGATATGTACGTCAACGGTCCGTGTGTCACCAATATATTCATATCCCCATATCTGGTCAAGAAGCTGCTCCCTAGTAAAAACGTGGTTGGGGGAAGAGGCTAGAAAGTATAATAATTCCAGTTCCTTGGGAGGCATTTCCACGGTTTTTCCCATATAAATTACAGAGTAGTTGGTCTGGTTGATAATAAGGTCCGGGTATTCCACACATTTAATGTCCGAAGAGGCGGCGGCAGGGGGGGCAGGCTTATATCTTCGAAGCACAGCCTTTACCCGCGCCACCAGTTCTTTGGAGTCAAAGGGTTTTTCCATATAATCATCTGCCCCTAATTCCAGTCCCAGCACTTTGTCAAAGATTTCCCCCTTGGCAGAAAGCATAATAATGGGAATGGCAGATTTGGCACGGATTTCCCTGCATACCTGATAACCGTCAATGCCTGGCAGCATCAAATCAAGCAAAATCAGGTTCGGGGCAAAGGAGTCTGCAAGCAGCAGAGCGCTTTCCCCATCCCCGGCAATCATAGTTTCAAAGCATTCCTTGGTGAGGTAGAGGGAAATCAGTTCTGCAATGTTGCCATCGTCATCTACAATTAATATTTTTTGTTTATTTACCATAAAATCACACTTTCCATTTATTCTTTAAATGTTACAATTGTAACACCGGCATCGCCTTCACCATACTCTCCCAGCCGGTAGGACTTCACATACTTAATTTTTTTCAGGTGACTGTGCACAGCGTTCCTAAGGGCGCCAGTGCCTTTACCGTGTACAACTCTTACGGTGGAGAGATGTGAGAGGTAAGCGTCATCTATATATTTATCCAGCTCGGCAAGGGCCTCATCCACTGTTTTTCCCAGCAGATTGATTTCCGGAGAAATGTTTAAGGCCTTGGACATCCGGGCTCTGCTGGTATGGCTCTTAGGCTGAGACGGTGGGGGGGAAGAAGGCTGTCTGGCAATGAATGTAAGGTCTTTAATATTTGTCTGTGAGCGCAGAATGCCACATTGAACAAAAAGGTTTCCTTTGTGGTCAGGAAGTGTACTCACAGTTCCCAAAAGGCCCATGGAAATAATTTTTACACTGTCGCCTATTTTCAGCTGGTCTGGTTTTATCTGTTTTTCCTGTGGGGTATCTTTGGATTTTATGGAGATTTTTTCATTCTTTTTGCCAATTTCACCCCGGAGGCGTTCCCTTGTTTTTTCCAGGTCTTTTAAGGAAGCGCCAGGGCCTGCTTTCTGGAAGATACGGATGGTTTCATCGGCAACATCTTTGGCATCCTTAAGGATATCCCTTGCCTGTTCATTGGCTTCCCTTAAAATACGGGCTTTAGCGTTGTCTATTTTTTCATTTTTTTCACGCAGCTTTTCCTTCAGAGCCTTAATTTCTTCTTTATAGGAGGCAATTTCCAGACGTTCTTTTTCTATAGTGGTCCGGCTGCTTTCCAAATCGGCAAGCAAATCTTCAAAACTCTTTTCCTCTGTGGTAATTTGCGCTTTAGCGGCGTCTATGATATAATCCGGCAGTCCAAGCTTAGATGAGATAGCAAAAGCGTTGCTCTTTCCTGGAATCCCAACCAAAAGCCGGTAAGTGGGAGCTAAGGTTTCAACGTTAAATTCACAGCAGGCATTTTCCACAAAGCTGGTGGTCAGGGCATAAACCTTAAGCTCACTGTAATGGGTGGTAGCCATAGTGCGGATGCCCTGGGTGTGGAGATGGTCCAAAATTGCCACTGCAAGAGCAGCGCCTTCTGTTGGGTCAGTTCCCGCTCCTAATTCATCAAAGAGACACAGGGAATCTTCGTCTGCATTTTTTAAAATGGAGACGATACTGGTCATATGGGAGGAAAAGGTACTAAGGTTCTGCTCAATGCTCTGTTCATCGCCAATGTCTGCAAAAACTTCTGTAAAAATGGATAGCTCCGAGCGGTCCAGCGCTGGAATGTGAAGTCCTGCCTGCCCCATCAGGGTAAACAGTCCCACTGTTTTTAAAGATACAGTTTTTCCGCCGGTGTTTGGTCCGGTTACTACCAGCAAATCAAAATCCCTGCCCAGATAAATGTCAATGGGGACCACTTTTTTGGCGGGAAGCAGAGGATGGCGGCCTTTGCGGATATTGATGTAGCGTTCGGTGTTAAAAAGAGGCATAGTGGCGTTTTCATCCATGGCAAGAGACGCCTTGGCAAACACAAAGTCAAGGAATGTCATGATGCGCTGGTTTTCTGTAATTTCCTCTGTGTGTATGGCAGCCTGATTGCTTAAAGAAGCAAGAACGGCTTCAATTTCCTCTTTTTCTTTTATGGCAAGCTCCCGAAGCTGGTTGTTTAAGCTGACAATGGCAGCCGGTTCAATAAAAAAGGTAGACCCTGTGGAGGATTGGTCGTGGACCATACCCTGTACCTGGTTTTTATATTCAGATTTAACAGGAATACAATACCGGTTATCCCGCATGGTGATGACTGCATCCTGCAGATAGCTTCTGTAGGAACCATTTACCATAGAAGCAAGCTGGGAGTGGATTTTGTCATTGGTAAGCTGGATCGTGCGGCGTACATGCTTAAGGCCCGGACTGGCATCATCGGCAATTTCTTCTTCAGAAAGGATGCAGCGGTTTATTTCACCGGAAAGGGCAGTTAAAGGCTCCAATGCGCGGAAATATTCCGTCAGGGTGGTTTCTTTTTCCTCTTCCTCATTTTTGGCGCTTTTGCCGTAGGCCTTGATACGGGTTACGTTATCAAGAAGTCTTGCAATTTTTAAAAGTTCAGGGGCGGAAAGTGTGCTTCCAACCGTAAGGCTTTGCATTGCCATGGCAACATCATGATTGCCGCCAAAGGAAGTGGAGCCTTTCGCAAATAGCATGGAAAGGGCATCCGAAGTTTGCTGCTGGGCAAGACGGATGGCAGATAGGTCTGTCAAAGGCTTTAGCTCCTCACACATGGCGCGGCCGGGCGCTGAGGATGCCTTTTGGACTAACAGGCTGATAATTTTGTTGTATTCTAATGTGTTTAATACTTTTTCGTTCATAATAACTCCCATTCTGACTGTTTTTGCTTTGTACACAAACCTGGGCGCAGGTATATGTCTTGTGGTAAAATGTGGATTGCACCGGATAAAAGGCGTTTTTAATACGTTTCGCTATAGTATAACATATTTTAGACGCAGACACTATACGAAAGAAAATAAAAGAGGAAAGCCGGGATGATTTCTGTTAAAAGAGGGGGCGTAACGTTGCAATCCGTAATTAGTTTTGTTAAAATGTTTTAATATGGTAATGAAAGGAAAAGATAAGTGATAGCTTTTGTGGAAAAACATAGAAAACATATTTTTTATCTGATAGTGGCAGCTGCGTTTCTGACAATTTATGCCTATAATCTGTTGACGCCATATTTGTCAGATGATTATTTTTATGCAGTTGAAGTGGGGCAGGCGTCCTCTTTATGGGATCTGGTAAGGCAGCAGTATGGGGAATATCTTTCAAACAGCGGCAGGATAGTCGGACAATTTAATGTGCGTCTTTCACTGGCCATTGGCAAGCAGGCATTCAATATAATAAACAGCGGGATGTTTATTGCGCTTGTGCTTCTTATGTATGCAAATATCCGCCGGAAAAAGAAACATGACTTGTTTGTGCTTTTACTTATTTTAACTTTTCTGTGGAAATATGCGGTGGATTTTGGACAGACAATGTTGTGGATTTGCGGTTCCTGCAATTATTTGTGGGGAAGTGTTTTCATTTTGGGATTTATTACCTTTTACCGGCATTTTCTGGACCATGCAGAGAGGATAAAACATGAGGGAATTTTAGCGGCGGGAGCTTTTTTATTTGGCGTTTTGGCTGGGTGGTGTAATGAGAACACTTCCGGCGGCGGGCTTTTGCTTGTGCTTATGTTTGGAATAAATTTCTGGTGGAATCAGAGAAAATCAGGAAAAAGGAGTATTCATCCTTTTATGGTTTTGGGTGTTTGTGGAATGGGCTGTGGGATACTGGGAATGATAAGCGCGCCGGGGGTACAAAGCAGAAGTTCGGTTATGGCTGAAGACGGATATACTGGTATTGTAGGGCTGCTTTCAAGAATATATAAGATTACAATCAGCATAAGAGAACTGTTTTTCCCTGTGATTATTTTTACGGTTGTCGCGCTGGTATTTCTGACTCTACAAAGAAAGCTGGTTATGTGGAAGCAGATACGCTGTAATGAATCAGTGTTGTTTCTGACTGCCGCTTTAGCCACCAGCTATGCCTTAGCTTTAGCTCCGACTCCTATGAACAGGGCGTTTTTCGGGGCAGGGATTTTTCTTTTGACTGCCTGCCTGCAGGCCATTGTTGATGTGACAGATAAAGAACAGGCAGTAAAAGCGATAAAGTATAGTCTGGTCAGTGGTTTATGTGTATGGCTGGTCTTTGCTTATTTGGATAACCTGGTGAACCTTGCGAGAATTTACCGGGAAGAAAAGGAGAGGATTACGCTGATTCTGGAAGAAAAGGCGGACCCGGATAGTGATGGAATTGTGGTTGTGCCAAAGTTCCGGGAAGCTTTCAAAAATCCTTACAGCAATGCCCACCATTCTGATATGGAAGATGACAGGGATTACTGGATTAATCTTTTTTATGAAACATATTATGGGGTAGAGGAAATTACAGCCATTCCACGTGAAGAATGGGATGCGCTTTATGGAGATAAAGAGTAAAAATATGTGAGAAGTTAAAAAGGCGGGATGGGAAAGGGATGGAATGGAAAGGATTAAGTGATAATCCCTGCAATTTATGTCCAAGGGAATGTATGGTAAACCGGAGGAATGGGCAAATAGGGTTTTGCCGGATGGATGACCAGATTTTTCTTGCAAGGGCAGCGCTTCATATGTGGGAAGAGCCTTGTATATCGGGACAACATGGCTCAGGAACCGTGTTTTTTTCGGGATGCAATTTAAGGTGTGTTTACTGTCAGAATTTTGAGATTTCATCGGGGAAAAGAGGAAAGCAGGTTTCAGTGGAACGGCTGTCAGAAATTTTTCTGGAGCTGCAAAAGAAGGGGGCTGCCAACATTAATCTGGTTACGCCGGACCATTATGTGGAAAAGGCGGCCAAAGCTGTCCTTATGGCCCGCAGAGACGGACTTGCAGTGCCGGTAGTATATAATGGAAGTGGTTATGAAAAACGGGAGGTGATTAAGAATCTGCAGGGAATTGTGGATATTTTTCTCACAGATTTTAAATATATAGATGGAGAGATATCCCAAAGGTATTCAGGGGCAGCCGATTATCCGGAGATTGCCAAAGAGGCGCTTGCAGAGATGGTAAAGATTACAGGAGAGCCAGTTTTTGACGAGGATGGCATGATGCAAAGCGGAGTGATTGTGAGACACCTGCTGCTGCCAGGACATAAGAAGAATGCAAAGGATGTAATACGGTATGTATATGAGGCATATGGGGACAAGATATATATCAGTCTTTTGAACCAGTATACGCCTTTTGAACAGTTAAAAGGGAACGCGGAATTCGGAGAGCTAGGCAGAAAGGTAACGAGAAGAGAGTATGAGGCAGTGGTGGATTTTGCCATTTTGCTGGGAGTGACAAATGCCTTTATCCAGGAGGGAGACACGGCAAAAGACAGCTTCATCCCGGAATTTAACTATGAAGGGATTTAAAAGAAGAGAAGAGGAACTAAAAGACAGCGGAGCCCATCTGGGAGCCCAGAGGAAATACAGGATGCGAAGCATCCAGGATTTGCTCTGAAGAAGGAGGCGCCAGGAGGGGCGGAAGCGGAACTAAAAGACAGCGGAGCCCATCTGGGAGCCCAGAGGAAATACAGGATGCGAAGCATCCAGGATTTACTCTGAAGAAGGAGGCGCCAGGAGGGGCGGAAGCGGAACTAAAAATGGAGGTATTGGAGTGGAAGCGGAAAAATTAATGGAATTGATTGGGAAGATGACGCTGGAGGAGAAAGCGGCTTTTTGCTCTGGGGCAGACTTCTGGCATACGGAAGGGCTGGAAAGGCTGGGCATCCCGGCATCCATGGTTTCTGATGGTCCTCATGGACTTAGGAAACAGGATGATAAGGCAGACCATCTTGGGGTGAATGAAAGCATTAAAGCAGTTTGTTTTCCGGCAGGATGCGGAACTGCCGCTTCATTTAACACAGAGCTGCTTGTGGAAATGGGAAAGGTACTTGGAAGAGAGTGTCAGGCAGAGGGAGTCAGTGTGATTTTAGGCCCAGCAGTGAATATTAAGCGTTCTCCTTTGTGCGGGCGGAATTTTGAATATTATTCGGAAGACCCTCTGGTGGCATCTGAAATGGCAGGTGCGTTGATTGAGGGAATACAGAGCCAGAATGTGGGAACCAGTATCAAGCATTTTCTTGCGAATAATCAGGAAACCAGAAGAATGAGCGCAAGTTCCCAGATAGATGAAAGAACCTTGCGGGAGATTTATTTAGCAGCTTTTGAAGGGGCGGTGACGAAAAAGAAGCCCTGGACAGTGATGTGCTCTTATAACAAAATAAATGGCGTCTATGCGGCTGAAAACAAGAAATATCTGACGGATGTGCTTAGGGATGAATGGGGTTTTGACGGATATGTAATGAGCGACTGGGGGGCGGTAAATGACCGTGTGGCTGATTTAAAAGCCGGACTGGATTTAGAAATGCCATCTTCCATGGGGGCAAATGACAAGCTGATTGTGGAAGAACGGAACTTTAGAGGAAGCAGTGGTGGACAGGGCAGTAGAGAGAATCTTAAATGTCATATACCGCTTTGAGGAAAACCGGGATAAAAATGCTGTTTTTGACCGGGATAAGGACCATGAGGCGGCCCGAAGGGTTGCAGAGGAAACCATTGTTCTTTTAAAGAATGAAGATAATCTGCTTCCTCTGTCGGAGGAGCGGAAAGTGGCGTTTATCGGTATGTTTGCCAAAAAACCCCGTTATCAGGGAGGAGGAAGCTCCCATATTAACAGCCATAAAGTGACCAGTGCGCTTGATGCGGCGGCGGGCAACGATAATATCATTTATGCGCAAGGGTATGATTTGGAAAAAGATGAGACAGACGAAGCGCTTTTATCAGAGGCGGTAAGAGCGGCAGCAAAGGCAGAGGCTGCAGTGATTTTTGCCGGCCTGCCGGACAGCTTTGAATCAGAAGGTTTTGACAGAAGCCATATGTCTATGCCAGCCTGCCAGAACAGATTGATTGAAGAGGTGGCTAAGGTGCAGCCTAATGTGGTGGTGGCGCTCCACAATGGTTCTCCTGTGGAAATGCCATGGATTTCCAAAGTAAAAGGTGTGCTGGAAAGTTATTTGGGCGGACAGGCAGTGGGGAGCGCTCAATATGATATTTTGTTTGGAAAGGTGAACCCCAGCGCAAAGCTGCCAGAGACGTTTCCTGTGAAACTGGAAGATAATCCCTCTTACCTGAACTTCCCAGGAGAAAAAGATTTGGTGGAGTACCGAGAGGGGGTCTTTGTAGGATACCGTTATTACGATAAGAAAAAAATGGAAGTACTGTTTCCTTTTGGGCATGGACTATCCTATACAACTTTTTCCTATTCCAATTTAAAACTGGACGGCCGCAGAATAAAAGATACGGAAACCCTTACTGTTACGGTGGAAGTGACTAACACAGGAAGCCGTGCAGGAAAAGAGGTGGCGCAGCTTTATGTGGCAGACAAAGAAAGCATGGTAATACGTCCGGTAAAGGAACTGCGGGCCTTTGCAAAAGTTGAGTTACAGCCGGGAGAAACTAAGACGCTAACCTTTACTTTGGGGAAACGGGCCTTTGCGTATTATAACACCCAAATTCATGACTGGCACGTGGAAAGCGGGGAATTTACGATTATGATTGGCAAATCTTCACGGGATATTGTATTGCAGGAGGATGTGTATGTAGAGTCAACCGTAGCGCTTCCTGTGCATTATACCACAGATTCCACATTGGGCGATGTGATGGAAAATCCTAAAGCTGCTGAAATTGTAAAGGGACTAATGTCACAAAATATGCTGGGAGGAAGTGATGAAGGCGGCAGCGTGACTTCAGAAGCAATTTCAGGGGAAATGATAGAAGCCATGATGCGTTATATGCCTCTTAGAGGTGTGCTTAGTTTTGCAAAAGGCTCCGGCGTAGGGGCAAAAGAGCTTCAGGCTCTGATTGATAAACTCAATGAAGTATAGAGGGTTTTAAAGATATTTTTTGACAATTGTAAAGAATAATTCTCCATTTTTTACAGATAATAACTCCATGACCAATGCGAAAATATACCGGTTGATTTAAGCTGACGGCAGTTTTTTCTGATGGAAAAGTCTAAACGGCGGCAGCATCTGGGTTTTTGGGATGACAGATGAAGCCGGATACCGGAGGAAGCATGGATATGCCGGTGGAAATGGAGGAAGTGATAAATGAAAGCAACAGGCATTGTAAGACGGATAGATGATTTAGGCCGTATTGTAATACCCAAGGAAATAAGGCGCACACTCCGCATAAGAGAGAGTGACCCGCTGGAAATATTTACCGACAGGGAAGGCGAGATTATTTTAAAAAAATATTCTCCCATAGGTGAAATGAATACCTTTGCAAAGCAATATGCGGAAAGCCTTGCACAGGTGTCCGGAAGGACGGCTCTTATAGCGGACCGGGACCAGTTTATTGCGGTATCAGGCGGTTTTAAGAGTATTCTTGGAAAGTCAATCAGTAAGGAACTGGAGGAAAAGTTAAATAAGCGGGAAATGGTGATTGCCTCAAAGGAGGATACGAATTTTATCCCAATTACCCAGGACGTTACGGATGAATTTCAGCAGGAAGCCATTTTCCCAATTATCTGTGAAGGGGATATGATTGGCGGTGTGGTGCTGATTGACAATGATGAAAAGGGAAAAATGGGAGAAGTGGAGCAAAAACTAATCCAGTCTGCGGCCGGGTTTCTTGGAAGACAGATGGAACAGTAGAAACTATCAGATATCATGGCAAAATGGAAGACCCGGAATTGTAAAATGAAATTTTTGCAGTTCCGGGTTTGTATATTAATTTTCAGAAGGTTTTATGAGGCGGCCAAATTTGCGGCGACAGGTAGATACTTTAGCATATGTTTGAAAGCCGCAGGACGGCCCTTTAAATTCTGTAACAGGCTATAACTTAGTAATATTTGTATTATACATAACCAACGCTTCCCTGCAACAGAAGCTTCCCATTTCATAGTAGCCTTTTGTCATCCGGTTCAGGCGGCTGATGGAAACGGAGCGGTTTGCCCGCTTGGGCTGGTCAGTGATAAAGTGGATTTCATCAGTATTATATTCTTCATCCAGCTCCGGGTCATCTGTCTCCTCATAAAAGGGGTCAAAGAGTAGAATCCTGTCATTTTCTATTCCTGTAAGAAGCACATAATGACCCACATCCAAAAAAAGGTGCAATAATACCACACCGCCTTTTGCAAGGGCAGCTGTGATGGCGCTTTCCGGTGTAATCGTAACATCCCCGCTGGAGTAATGCTCACAGTGGATAGGGAAATTTTTGACCTTTCCAAAGTGATTCAGCCAGCATGAGACATAATTCATGGCAGCAGCTGAAGTGCCATGTTTACAGGGCTCTCCTGCTTCATTGTAGGTATCCATACAAAAAGACATAATAAATTTTATAATTTCGGGATAAATTTCCTCCCTCTCAAAAAGATAGCGGATGCCGTTTAAAATGGTAACAGGTCCGCAGTCATATTCTGAAGTCTGGTAATTTAATAAATTTTTCATTATGTACTCCGTGACAAAACTGTCAAAAAATTGTATGATGCAAAGTGATAGTAATATACAGCTGTTTTGGCGATTTGTCAAGAATGTGCCGTAAATATTTAAAGGCATTATTTGTCAGGCAGATGCTGTAAAAGGCTATTAGAAGAATTTGGCATTAGGAGGATAAAAAGATGGCAGAGAGAAACCTTGATTTTGACAAGGTGATAGACAGAAGAAATACAGATTCGGTGAAATATAGTTTCACAATAAACAAGGAGCTTCCAGAGGACGCATTGTCATTGTGGGTGGCAGATATGGACTTTCAGATTTCTTCTTATATTCAGGAAGCGCTGGAAGAGCAGGTAAAGCATGGAATTTATGGTTACTGTGAAGTGGGTGAAGACTACTTTGAAGCTTTACAGTCATGGTTTATCCGGCATCATGATTTTGAAATAAATCCGGGGTGGGTGGTAAAGACGCCTGGGGTTGTTTTTGCTCTGTCTATGGCAGTGAAAGCGTTTACCAATGTTGGGGACGCGGTTTTAATCCAGCAGCCAGTCTATCATCCATTCAGCAATGTGGTTACAAACAACAAGCGGATGGTGGTGAGCAATACTCTGATTTGCGACGAATGGGGAAATTACCACATGGATATAGAGGATTTTGAGGATAAAATCATCAGAAACAATATAAAGCTGTTCCTGCTGTGCAGCCCGCATAATCCGGTGGGAAGAGTCTGGACAAAGGAGGAACTGACTGCTGTGGGGGATATCTGCCTGAAACATCATGTGATTGTAGTCAGCGATGAGATTCATGCAGATTTTGTGCATCAGGGCAGGCATCATGTGTTTGCAGGAGTGAAAGAAGAATATAAGGATATTTCCGTTGTCTGTACGGCGCCCAGCAAAACCTTTAATATTGCAGGTCTTCAGGCGTCCAATATTCTGATACCATCGGCGGCCCTTCGGCATCCTTTTAAAAAACAGGTGGAGGCTTCCGGGTACAGTGAGTTAAATGCGGCCGGAGCCATGGCGTGCAGGGCAGCTTACCGGCATGGGGAAGAGTGGTATCAGGCGGTTCTTAAATATATTGAAGGAAATATAGATTATATGAAGGAATACATTGATTCCCATATTCCAAAGGTAAAAATGAATAAACCGGAAGGCACATACCTTGCATGGCTGGATTTCCGCGGGCTTGGGCTTACGAACAGTAAACTGGAAGAACTGATTGTGAAAAGGGCAGGATTATGGCTGGATGACGGTTCTATTTTTGGAGATGCCGGAGCCGGATTCCAGAGGGTAAATACTGCTTGTCCCAGGGCTGTTTTGGAGCAGGCGTTACATAGGCTGGAAGAGGCGGTGAAGGAATGCTAGTGGGGATATTTAAAGCAGCAGAAACGGAATTTGATTGAAGGAGTGTATGAATGGGAAAAATTAAAGAAAGTGTGCTGGAATTAATTGGCGGGACGCCAATTTTGAAGCTGAATCGCTATGGAACATGGGCGGGAGCCGGAAATGTGTGTCTGCTGGCGAAGCTGGAATATTTAAATCCGGCTGGCTCTGTAAAGGAACGTGCAGCGCTTGCCATGGTGGAGGATGCTGAAAAGAAAGGAATTTTAAGGCCTGGAGCCACGATTATTGAGCCTACTTCCGGCAATATGGGCATTGGACTTGCGCTTGTGGCTGCGGCTAAGGGGTACAAAGCCATCTTTACACTGCCAGATACGATGAGCGTGGAGCGGAGAAACCTTCTAAGAGCGTATGGCGCGCAGCTGGCGCTTACAGAAGGCGCAAAGGGGATGAAGGGAGCCATTGAAAAGGCGGATGAGCTTAAGGCATCCATTCCCGGCGCTGTGATATTGGGACAGTTTGTCAATCCGGCCAATGCCCAAGCCCACAAGGATACCACAGGCCCTGAAATCTGGGAACAGACAGATGGAAAGGTGGATATTTTTGTAGCAGGCGTAGGTACCGGCGGAACAATAACTGGCGTGGGGGAATATTTAAAATCCCAAAATCCACAGGTTGGGGTGGTGGCAGTAGAGCCGGCGTCCAGTCCGGTCTTATCTAAGAAAACAGCCGGCGCCCATAAGATTCAGGGAATTGGCGCAGGATTTGTGCCAAAGGCGTTGAACACGGAAATATATGATGAAGTAATTGTGATTGAGGATGAGGATGCGTTTGCGGAAGGAAGACGGTTTGCACGCAGTGAGGGGATTTTAGTGGGAATTTCTTCAGGTGCAGCATTAAAAGCGGCAGTGCTTTTATCCCAAAGGCCGGAAAACGAAGGAAAAACAATTGTGGCTCTGCTTCCGGATTCCGGCGACAGGTACCTGTCCACGCCTATGTTTGCAGAAAGTGAAGCTTCCGGGTTGGCCTAAGGCCGTTATCTTTTACAATTTTTTACGTTATATGAATAAATTTATTTTGGAGAATATTGACATTTGAATTTGGTAACAGTATAATCCTGTTTTTGACAGTTGAGAAAAAATAGAATCGCTACAATGCTTGAAAA
>CAMUHA010000070.1 GCA_947088515.1 uncultured bacterium | reverse complement strand
AGTGACACGAGGATTTTCAGTCCTCTGCTCTACCAACTGAGCTATCTGGGCAACTCCTGTTTTGCCTTGGCACATGGTATATTTTACAAGCAGACATGTGGTTTGTCAAGAAGATTTTTTTGATTTATGTGTGAATTTCAGGAGTTCTTGCTTTTTCCTCTTTTTTTACCTATACTAATAATTATAGATTATAATGAAATTGAGGTATGGAATGAACAGAAAGATTGTCTTTTTTTTATTTGCCTGTTTTTTAAGCCTGATGTTGGTTTCCTGCGGCCCCTCAAAGGAAAAAGTGGAACAGGCACAGGCGAAATATGTGCAGTTAATAGATAAACATAATCAGGCAGTGGAAATACACAAAAATATTGATGATGCGTCTCTGGACGAGGCTCTTTTAAAGCTGAAGGAAAAGGTGGCGGAAGTAGAGACTTATAACCTGGCAGATATGCAGGACGAGGAAATAGATTTGCTGATTCAGATTATGGATGCCCTGATAAAATCCTATGATGGGTATTTGGATACACTTTCAGGCATTTGGGGGGCAGAAGAGGCGGCTGAGCGCATTCCCGTTTTTATTACGCTGAAAAACAACACAGAAATTTCGTTTTCCAGTCTTAAGCTATATGAAGAAGGGGATAGCGGTATTCATGTGAATGTACTTGAAAATCTGGAACCGTTAACGCCGGGGCAGTCTCTGACAGGGCTTGTGATACAAAGAGATGTGAACAACACCCCATGGATTCTGGCCCTTGTTGATTTGGAGGGCAGGGAGTATCAGATTGTAATACACGGAGAGGAATATGGGGAAAGCGTCTCTTTGGATATGGTATATGATGAGGGAGGGCAGGGACTGACGCTATTATCAATGGCAGTCAGCTGACAGACTGGAATAATAAATAAGTTTAAAATATTCTATAGGTGCAGTATCGCAGGCGGGTCTGTGATATGCGGGGGATAAGGATGGAGAAAGCGTATCAGCTGGAGTTTTTTGGAGAGAAAAATGGAAGTTTATTTGTCAATTGCTGTGGAATGTCAAAAACGGAACCTTTTCATAGCTTTGGGCCTGCGATAAAACCCCATTATGTAATTCATTTTATTCTGGGGGGCCAGGGGAGGTTTTCTATTGGGGGCAGGGAGTATTCATTGGAGAGGGGATATGGTTTTTTAATACCGCCGGATGCGCTTGCTTTTTACCAGGCAGACGAAAAAAATCCCTGGACTTATATCTGGGTGGGGTTTTATGGGAGTATGGCGGAGGAGCTGATAAAGTCCATGGGGCTTTCTGTAGCAAATCCCGTTTTCCAGTCGGACAGGGAAACAGAGTTATATCAGGCAGTAATGGACATGATGGAACATAATACAGTGGGAATTGCCAATGACCTTAGGCGGAACGGGCAGCTTTACCTGTTTTTATCACTGATAGCAGAGAGTGCAAGAATTGAGGAAAGGGGGGAAACTGACAAGGCGGACCAATATGTGAGGCGTGCGGTAGAATTTATATTAAAGAATTACTGTAACCCTATTAAAGTAACAGATGTGGCAAATTATGTGTGCATTAACAGAAGCTATCTTTATACCCTGTTCAGGAATGCCATGGGAATGTCGCCCCAACAGTTTCTGACAACTTTCCGCATTACAAGGGCGGCAGAGCTTTTGCAGCTTACATCTCTTCCCGTAGAGAGCATTGCCCTTTCCTGCGGATATTCAGACCCACTGGTATTTACAAAATCATTTAAGCAGATGAAGAAGATGGCTCCCTCTTCTTACCGGAAAGAGATGCAGATGGGGGAAACCAGAAAAAGTAAGGAATATTTAAAACAGATAGAGGATTTTATAAATCAGGTAAACAAATTAAATGGTTAACATTTTGACAGGTATTTTTAACAAACCGGTATAGGTTTGGAAAAGGGCATAGCCTATAATGGAAACTGAAAACAGATAAGAAATAAAACCGCTGGGGCGGTAAGTTGGGAGGCAGTAAATGAAGGAAACAATTTTAAAAAAATTCGAAGAAGTATATGGGGATATGGAAGGCGTAAAAGCGTTTTTTGCACCAGGACGGGTGAATCTGATAGGGGAACATACGGATTATAACGGCGGCCATGTATTTCCTTGCGCGCTTACCATTGGCACTTATGGGGCGGCAAGGGTGAGAAAAGATAAAAAGCTTCGGTTTTTCTCTATGAATTTTGAGCGCCTGGGTGTGATTGAGTCTGATTTGGATGACCTGAAACCTTCAAAGGAAGCAGGGTGGACGAATTATCCAAAGGGTGTTATGTGGGCCTTTGGAGAAAAGGGATTTAAAATTCCCTGTGGGCTTGATATTCTCCTAAATGGAAATATTCCTAATGGTTCTGGTTTGTCTTCCTCTGCTTCTGTTGAAGTGCTTACAGGATTTATATTAAAGGAATTTTTTGGATTTGACGTGAACAATCAGGACCTGGCGCTAATTGGCCAGTTTGCGGAAAATAATTTTAACGGCGTTAATTGTGGGATTATGGATCAGTTTGCCATTGCAATGGGCAAAAGAGACCATGCTATTTTCCTGGATACTGCAGACCTTTCCTATACATATGCTCCTGTTAAACTTGAGGGCGCCAAGATTGTAATTGCCTGCAGTAATAAAAAAAGAGGTCTTGGAGACTCCAAATATAATGAAAGAAGAAGTGAGTGTGAGACTGCCCTTGCAGAGCTTCAGAAAGTGGTGAAGATTGAAGGGCTTGGGGATTTAAGTGAGGAGCAGTTTGAAGAACATAAGTCTGCAATTCATGATTCTGTAAGGGTAAGAAGGGCAAGACATGCGGTCTATGAAAACCAGCGCACGGTTAAAGCGGTGGAGGCTTTAAAAGCAAATGATATTGCGCAATTTGGACAAATGATGAACGCTTCCCATGTTTCCCTGCGGGATGATTATGAGGTGACGGGTATTGAGCTTGACACGCTGGTTGAGGAAGCGTGGAAGGTGGAAGGCGTTATTGGTTCCCGAATGACAGGAGCGGGATTTGGCGGATGTACAGTCAGTCTTGTAAAGGATGATGCAATTGATACTTTTATCAAACAGGTGGGAGAAGCATATCAGGCCAAAATCGGATATGCAGCAGACTTTTATGCAGTAGAAATCGGAGACGGCCCCTGCGTGCTGTAAGAAAGAAGAAGAAAGCGTCTTGCAGGGTGGAGCGGAACTGGAAACAGCGAAGGCCCGGAAAGACGCGCAGAGGAAAGCCTGGATGGGAAGCAGACAGGATTTCCTCTGAAGAAGAAAGCGTCTTGTAGGGTGGAGCGGAACTGGAATGGTAATTTAGGAGGCATATTTTATGATTCAGGAAGACATTAGAAGGCTTGTTGTTTATGGGTTGAAAACAGGACTTTTTACAGAGGAGGATAAGATTTACACCACAAACAGGCTTTTGGAATTATTTGAACTGGATGAGCTTACAGATTTAGAGGAAGGAAAAGAGGCTGAAATTGCACAGACAAAGGTGGAAGAGCTTGAGGATATTCTTGGCAGGATGATGGATTATGCTTATGAAAAGGGCATATTGAAAGAAAATGGCGTGGTATACCGTGATTTGTTTGATACAAAGATTATGAGTATGCTGATGCCCCGCCCTGGTGAGGTGATTAAAACCTTTGAGGAATATTACAGGCAGGACCCGGTAAAAGCCACAGAGTATTACTATAAGCTTAGCTGTGATTCTGATTATATCAGGCGTTATAGGATAAAGAAGGATATGAAGTGGGTTACGGCAACGGAGTATGGGGATTTGGATATTACCATTAATCTTTCCAAGCCGGAAAAAGACCCGAAGGCCATTGCAGCAGCAAGGACGGCAAAGCAGTCCGGTTATCCCAAATGTCTGCTTTGCAGGGAAAATGAGGGATATGCAGGTCGGGTGAACCATCCGGCAAGGCAGAACCACAGAATTATTCCTGTGACAATTCAGGGAGACAAATGGGGGTTCCAATATTCTCCTTATGTATACTATAATGAACATTGTATTGTATTTAATGGGCAGCATATTCCAATGAAAATAGACAGAGGCGCGTTTTGTAAGCTGTTTGATTTTGTGGAACAGTTCCCCCATTATTTTGTAGGTTCCAATGCAGACCTGCCCATTGTAGGCGGCTCAATTTTAAGCCATGACCATTTTCAGGGAGGAAACTATGAATTTGCCATGGCAAAGGCTCCTGTGGAAAGAAGTTTTGCGGTAAAAGGATTTGAAGATGTGGAGGCAGGGGTTGTAAAATGGCCTATGTCAGTGATACGTCTAAAGGCGAAAGACCGGGAGCGGGTGATTGAACTGGCAGATACCATTTTAAAGCATTGGAGAGGATATACAGATGAGGCTGCATTTATTTATGCAGAAACAGATGGAGAGCCGCACAATACGATTACGCCAATCGCCCGCAAAAGGGGAGATTGCTTTGAGATTGACCTGGTGCTGAGGAATAATATTACGACACAGGAGCATCCGCTGGGAGTTTATCATCCCCATGCAAACCTTCATCATATTAAGAAAGAAAACATCGGCTTGATTGAGGTAATGGGCCTTGCAGTGCTTCCGGCACGGTTAAAAGACGAGATGGAGAGCTTAAAGAGGGCAATACTGGAAGGAAAGAATCTTCGGGAGGATGAAGTTCTTGCAAAGCATGCTGACTGGGTGGAAGAGTTTTTACCAGGGTATGACAAAGTAGATGCTTCCAATATTGATGATATTATAAGAAAAGAGATTGGAATTGTGTTTATGCAGGTTCTTACAGACGCGGGAGTTTACAAGCGTACTTGCGAAGGCGCACAGGCCTTTGATAAATTTATAGAAAGTCTGAATGCGTAAGTGGTTTAAATTAATTTAAGAAGAAAAACGGAGATAAGGAAATCTATGCAGTTTCTACTTACAGCAGTAAATGCCAGGTACATTCATTCCAACCCCGCGCTCTACAGCCTTCGGGCTTATGCGGGGGAAGCGCTAAAGCCATATATTGCTTTGGCAGAGTATACAATCAATAACAGAATGGAAGAAATTTTAGGAGATTTGTATAAAAGGAAACCGGATGTGATAGGCTTTTCCTGCTATATCTGGAATATAGGTATGATACGTGAGCTGGTCAGGGAGCTGCCTAAGGTCCTGCCAAAGACCGATATATGGCTGGGCGGGCCGGAGGTTTCCTTTGAATCCGGGAAGCTTCTTTTGGAGCTTCCGATGGTGAAAGGAATTATGGCAGGAGAAGGAGAGGAAACCTTTAAAGAACTTCTCTCCTTTTATGCCTGCAGGTCAGGGGAAGGTATTTTGTGCAGATATCAGAGAATGGAAGATATTCCGGGGCTGGTATTAAGGCAGGGAAAAACTGCCGAAAGAGAGCTGCTGGAGATGGACAGGCTGCCTTTTCCTTATGACGAGTTAAAGGATTTAAAAAATAGGATTATTTATTATGAGGCAAGCAGGGGCTGTCCTTTTGGGTGCAGCTACTGCTTGTCGGCGTGTGAACGTAAGGTACGGCTTCGCAGCACAGATAAGGTCAAAAAGGAGCTGCAGTTTTTTCTGGAAAAAAAAGCGCCGCAGGTAAAGTTTATTGACAGGACTTTTAATTGCAGCCGCACCCATGCGATGGAAATCTGGCAGTACATCAAAGAACATGACAATGGTGTCACAAATTTCCACTTTGAAATAGCAGCCGATATTATGGATGAGGGAGAGCTTGCACTTCTCAAAAGCCTTCGGCCTGGACTTGTGCAGCTTGAGATTGGCGTTCAAAGCACGAATGGGCAGACGCTTAAGGAGATTAACCGCAGTACGGATATCCGTAAAATTGCCAGCGTAACCAAAGCGCTCCGGCAGGGGAAAAACATACATATTCATCTGGATTTAATTGCCGGACTTCCCTTTGAAGGGTATGAAAGCTTTATCAGGTCTTTTGATGAAGTGTATGCGATGAAACCTCAGCAGCTTCAGCTGGGATTCCTGAAAGTGTTAAAGGGGACGCCTCTATGGGAAAAGGCGGATATGTACGGAATTGTATGTCAGGATAAGCCGCCCTATGAGGCGCTTTATACAAAGTGGATTTCCTATGGGGAAATATTAAAGCTGAAACAGGTTGAGGAAATGGTGGAATTGTATTATAATTCCAATCAGTTTGTCTCTACATTGCCAGTGCTGGAAAAGCTGTTTGCAGGTCCCTTTGCCATGTTTGAAAAACTGGCGGATTTTTATGAAGGAAAAGGGTATTTTACTAATGCGCCGGCAAGAGGCTATCGTTATCAGATACTTTTGGAGTTTGCCATAAGCCGGGCGCCGGAGGCAGAGGAATTGTACCGGGAACTGCTTACTTATGACTATTATTTAAGAGAAAATGCCAAGAGCCGTCCGGTGTTTAGCAGGGAGCTGTCCGCCTGGAGGGAGGATATATGGCGTTTTTACCAGAAGGAGGAAAGGGAGCCGGAGTTTTTGAAAGCGTATGGGAATTATCATGCAAGGCAGACCATGAAGATGACGCATATGGATGTGTTCTTTTATCCTGTATGGGAGGAAGAAAAAAGCGGGGGATGGGTGCGCAGAGAAAAGCCGGGATATGTTCTTTTTGATTATGGAGAGAGGGATGCTATAACGGGACAGGCTGCCACTTTGGTGGTGATGAAGGAAGATAAGTGATGGGGAATGTTGGAATGGAGGATTAAGATGTAAAATGGAACATAAAAAAATGAAGGCTGGCGGATATATTTTGCATTATTTATGTGGTGTGCTGTTTGCTTTAGTTTATTGTATTGGAAAAACCATTTGTGAGAATCATGATTTTAGTGGAATAGCCGTTAATCCGGCAGGCTTTATTCTGGCTTTATTTGCGGGGGGCGCAGCAGTGGGGGCAGGTCTTATGCTTTTTTATAGAGGTCTTGCATGCTTAAGTGGTATAAGACAGCCAGGATTTTTGGACAGGCTTTTTTCGGCCCGTTATACATATTTGGGTATGTGGGCGTTGCTTACAACGGTTCATTTGGTCTGTTTTGTGTCCTATTATCCGGGAACATTTGCATATGACCTGCCTTCACAAACATGGCAGGCGTATAATTATGTAGAGTACAACAATCATCAGCCTGTGCTTCATACGCTGCTCTGGGCTTTTTTTGTGAGAGTGGGGGAAAGATTGGGGGAGCAGTCGCTTGCACTGGCTTTTTATAGTATTTTTGAGATTGTATGTGTGACAGCGGTGAGCATACTGGTGGTTTATGCGGTACGTAAGATTATTGTTAACAGTTATGCGGTTTTGGTAAGCTTTCTGTATTACCTTCTGGCGCCAGCGCTTCACCTTATGTCATTTTGTACCACAAAGGATGTGTGTTTTTCCTGCTTTATTACGTTGTTTGCGCTTTCGCTCTATGGAGGCATGAAGCAGGACAGTAAAATATGTTTATACGGGATTCTGATATCAGGGACATTTTCGTGTATGTTCCGTAATAACATGGTATTTGTGGTTTTAGTAGTCTGGGTAATTAGTTTGCTTATGCACTGCACATTTTGCATAAAGGCGTTTTTGTTTTCTGTCATTTGTCTTTATGGATGTATTACAAAGGTGATTTTTCCAATAGCAGGGATTGAGGAAGGGCCTGTAAGCGAGGCTTTGCCGGTTCCAATCAGTCAGCTGAGCGGTATTTATGTAATGAATCCGGAAATTCTAAGTGAGGAAGAAAAAACATCAATAAAGACATATATGCCTGATGCGGAGGATTTCAATCCCAGGATTGCAGATTATGTGAAGAGTTCATTCCAGACAGATTTGCTAGACAGCAGCGGTGACTTGTTCTGGAAAACTTATTTTAGTGTTTTTAAAAAAGCGCCTTTAACATACTTAACTATTTTTCTGGATTTGAATGTAGATTACTGGTATTTGGATGCCCCTTTTCCGGATGTTTATTCCCAAAGGGAATATATAGAGACAGATACACAAGAAATATTAGATTTTTTTACTGTGAAGCCAAAAAACTATTTCCCGGCAGTGCGGTCGTTTTATGATAAAGTGGCTGCCCATGAGCATTGGAGTATGGAGCTGCCGGTTATCCGGTATTTTTATTCAATGGCGTTTCCATTTATGTTTCTGGCGCTTTGCCTGTATCTGGCTGTGCGAAATAAGAATAAGCTGTGTGTGCTGCCTTTGGGAATGCTTACGGCATTATTCCTTACATATCTGTTGGGGCCGGTGAGTATTTTCAGGTATATGTATCCATACTACCTTGCCATGCCGCTGTATTTTGGCATGGCGGCCCAAAATACAGGAAGAGTATGCCTGCATGCAGGAAAATGAATACGCAGGACGTGAGAGCCATATATTGTATAAGACGTTAAAAAAGCGGGATACAATATATGGCTTTAGTTTTATCTAATATTTCCAACATTATTATACCAGTTCTTATTTTTTATATTATTGCTTACGGAGTGGCGAGTAGGACGAATGTATATGAGGACTTTGTAAAAGGGGCAAAGGAAGGGCTGAAGACTGTAGTGGGAATTATGCCTACTCTTGTAGCGCTTATGACGGCGGTAGGGATTTTGCGGGCATCAGGATTTTTGGATTTTCTGGGAAAGCTGGTTTGTCCAGTCAGTGAAAAGGCAGGATTTCCGGCAGAGCTTGTGCCCCTTGCCTTCACTAAGATGTTTTCCTCCTCGGCGGCTACCGGACTGGCGCTGGATATTTTTAAAAATTATGGAACGGATTCAACGGTAGGACTTATCACATCTATTATGATGAGTTGCACAGAAACGATTTTTTATACTATGAGCGTATATTTTCTGGCGGCAAAGGTAACAAAGACCAGATATACCCTAAAAGGAGCTCTTTTATCTACGGTGGCGGGGATTGTGGCAAGCGTGATACTGGCTGGGATGATGTAACATTGTATTTATAAAAAATTGTAAAAACTATTGCTTATTTTATAAGACTGTGGTAGTATATATTTTGTACTACCGCAGTCTTATTTGAGCGTAAAAGTGACAGTGGGCGCTGGAAGGAAAGAAGCGGAACTAAAAATATAGAAGGAATGTTGGACATGGAGATTAAACTGTTTGATTCGGAATTGAAGGTAATGGATGTGCTTTGGCGTGAGGGGGATTCTACAGCGAAGCATATAGCGGCAGTTTTAAATGAAGAGGTAGGCTGGAATGTAAATACAACATATACATTGATTAAACGGTGTATTAAAAAAGGCGCAATCAGGCGGTCAGAGCCGAACTTTATGTGTCATGCGCTGATACCCAAAGAGGAGGTGCAGGAGGCTGAAACCAATGAGCTGATTAACAAAGTGTATGATGGTTCTGTGGATAAGCTGTTTTCAGCTCTTCTTGGCAGAAAAAAACTCTCTGCCGGACAGATTGATAAATTGAAGCAGATCGTGGGCAGTCTGGAGGAGGAAGATTATTAAGGACAGAGTGGTACAGGCATTTAAGGAAGGAATTTCTAAAGGATGTAAAGCGGAAGGGAGATTTGTATGCTATTACAGAAAAGTATTCAGGGAGCTGTTATCATTTTGGTAATTATAGTGATGCGAGCGCTGTTTATTAATAAACTGCCAAAGAGGACATTTGTAATCTTATGGGCAGTTGCAGTTTTTTGTCTGTTGTTTCCCTTTTCCCTGAAATCAAGAATGAGTGTGTATACCCTTGTGGAGGAAAACGGAATATATTCTTCCAAATGGGGACTGGAAAAAAAGACAGAGAATGTGTCAGCTAAAAATGGAACAGGGGAAAAAGAAAAGGCAGAGACAGAGGAAAAATGGCAGGGAGCAAATACCTTGCGCATACAAAAAAGCCAGGATGGATTTTGGTGGGAAAGGACAGAGGATGCTATGGAAGAGATACAGCAGGAGCTTCCGCAGACGGCGGTGTGGACGCTGGTTTATGTGTTGGGTGTTTTTTTATGTGCTGGCTACTTTGGCATCGCTTATTTTAGGTGCTGCCAGGAGTTTTCCACTTCACTGCCTGTTGAAAATGAGGCTTCCAGTCAATGGCTGAAGGCCCATACTTTAAAAAGAAAGATTGCTATACGGCAGCTGAGCGGTATTAAAGCGCCTCTGACTTATGGAATTTTATCACCGGTTATTTTGCTGCCAAAGAATATAAAGTGGGAATGCAAGAGAGAGATGACAGAGGGGGCAGAAGGTACTTCAGGCAGACATCTTAATTTCATTCCACAAGAGCTGAGATTGTGTCTTGAACATGAATTTGTGCATATAAAGCGTTTGGATGGGGTTACAAAGCTGGTACTGACTGCCGCTTTGTGCCTGCACTGGTTCAACCCGCTGGTCTGGGCGATGTATATATTTGCCAACCGGGATTTAGAACTCTCCTGCGATGAAGCCGTAGTCAGGACCTTGGGGGAGAATGTGAAGTCTGCCTATGCAAGAACCCTAATCCGCATGGAAGAAACAAAAAGCGGTCTTATTCCACTTGGGAGTAATTTCAGCAAAAATGCAATAGAAGAAAGAATCACGGCAGTAATGAAGATAAAAAAGTCTACGATGCTTACAGCAGGGGCAGCAGTGGTTCTGGTGATTTTAGTAACTTTAACTTTTGCAACTTCGGCGGCGGATGAAAGGAATGCAGCTGATGTTGAAATTAACAGGACAGTAAGCGGAAGAAATTTGGAAAAGCTTGCAGTTTCCGCTGATTATTTTTATATGCCGCTGGATGGGGGGCGCTTTATTGTATTTGAAAGCGACGGGCTGGAGGCGGTAAACTCCTATGGTACAGATGAAAGGGTTTACCTGGGAACGGTAGGCACAGAGGGGAGTCTCCGGACTTATATCAGAGCGGATACAGAAGAAAAACAATCGAAATATTTCCACCTGACGGTAAATAATCATACGGAAAAAGAAATTTCAGGTATTGAATATTCTATGCTGGCTTATGACAAAGAAGGCAGACCATTAGAGGTGTACTGGACATTTATTGATTCAGAGAAACCAGCCAGCTATGAGTGTACAGTGGAGGAACAATGCAGAATCTTGCCGGAAGGTGTTTATGATAAGGAAGGCGGATGGTCTATCTATGACCAGGATAGTTCCTGGGGGCTGATTGACTTAAGCTCCTATGGAAAAGACTATAAAGTTGAATATGTGTTAAGCTGTATCATTGGGATTACTTTTGAGGATGGCACTATTTGGAGTAATCCTGATTATGAAACATGGAGGGAGGAATGTTATGGAAAGAAGGTTCCATATTCTGCGTTTACGGAATATGGACGGCAGGAATATGAAATATTTGGAACTCCGATGGAAAACTAATATATTGGCAGAGCCGGAAATTTTGCATGAAATGTCTGGTAAGACAGTATCACCATTTATCAGGGGCATAGGGAATGGCGCTTGCTGTCTTGGGAGAAAGTAAGACTTATACATATAATTCATATTTATATTCTATTCTTTCTTCTTCTGATGCTTTGTTTTTTCTGCCGCCATATGCAGCTGTCCGTGACATGCCAAGTTTTTCCATTGTTTTATAGGATGCAATATTTTCCGAATCGCAGTGGGCGACAAAATGTTTAATATTCAGTTCCTTTGCTGAATAATCCAGTAAAGCGGCAGCCGCTTCGTAGGCGAACCCTTGTTTCCAGTATTTTTTATTTATGATCCACCCCAGCTCCCAGGACGAATCATTAAGCCGCTCTATGCTTATCGCTCCTATATGCAGGTTGTTAAAAAGGAGTGCAAATTCATAAAATGATGGCGCGCTTTTCATCCATTCGTTGTCGGCTTTTTGAAGAAAATCTATTGTTTCCCCAAGGGTTTGGTTGGGCAGATAAATCATGTATCTGGTGTTTTCGATGTCGGAGGCATATTCATGTACCGTTTCCAGATATTTCATTCCAAGCGGCTCTAAAGTAAGTCTTTTGGTGTTTATTGTTATCATTGTAATTTAATCTCCTTGTATGACTTTTGGTTTTTATTCCTGTGGACAGTCCGAATGCCAGAGCGTGAGCAGGGCGTCATTGTTAAGTTTATCATGGGATATTAATTGTTTCAAGGTAAAAGCTGGAGATGGAAATTAATTTTGTAATTATTGTATCAGATTAGAGATTATGTTATAGTTGGCCTATGCGGAGGTAATAAAATGAAAAAGAAAAGAATATTGTGCACTTTTATGGCGCTTGTGGCTGCGCTTGTTTTTGGCGGCTGTGGAAATCAAAAGCAAGAGGCTGCAAAGGAAACAGAAAGTGGGGAGGATGAGTTTGTCTATGTGGCGGAGTATCATGCGCTTGGAGAGGCAGGGAGCCAGGTTGGAAAGGCGATAATTGGAAATGACCAGGATGTATTTTATCTGGAAAGTGATAATTCACGGGTCAGGATTGTTTCCATGGATATGGGAAGCGGGGAGAGAGAAGAGCTGCCCATAGACCTGGGAGAATACCAGTATATTACCAGCCTTAACGAAGCTGGTGACGGAAATCTGCTGATTGGTGTGACGGGGTATGAGAGTGCGGATAGCATGGAAGTGGAAGAGATATTGATAAAGAAATTGTCTTCTGATGGCAAGGAACTGCAGTCGCTGGATGTCAGTGAGGTCTTTTCCCAGCAGCCGTATTTTTATATTTCAGATATTCTGATGGACGGGGAAGGAAACTATCATGTTAGTACCGGGCAGGATATTTATGTCCTGAAACCAGATGGCGCCTTGTATGGCCAGGTTAGTGTGGGGCAGTATATCAGCAGCTTTTTCCGTATGAAGGATGGGAAGATAGGGGCGGCATATTACGATTCCCACGGCTTTGTGCTAAATGAGGTTGTTCCGGGACAGACGGAGCTAAAGCCGGTAAACAGCTCTATTTCATTTGATTATGGAAACTATCAGGGAGGAAAGGATAAGGATTTGTTGTATACACAAGAAGGTGTGCTTTTATCCTGTAATATGTCGGACGAAAAACCAGAAGAAATTTTGCGTTGGACGGACTATGATGTTAATTCCACAAACCTGACTTCTGTTGCGCTCCTTTCTGATGGAAGGATTGCAGCGCTGACAAATGATTTTATGAGCAATGACGGAGGAACCGAGCTGGTTGTTCTCACCCAGAAGAAAAAATCAGAAGTGCCGGAAAAGATAATACTTACTTATGGAACCTACTATCCGTCCTTTTTTGTGGAAAGAGATATTACGGCGTTTAACAGACAAAGTCAGAAGTATCGTATTATGATTAAGGAATATGGAGACGCCTCTATGGAAGTTTCTGAAAAGGCAGAAATCTATTCCAAGGAACTTGAGAGTGGGCAGTTCCCGGATATTATTGACCTGACTTATTGCCCTATGTCTCTGGAAACGCTGATATCTGTGGGGGCAATTGAAGACCTGACTCCTTATCTGGAAGCAGATGAAATCATAAAAAGGGAAGATTATGTGGAAAGCGCTTTGAGAGCTTACGAGAGGGATGGCAGGCTGTATGCAATAATGCCTTATTACGGGGTGGAAATGATTGTAGGGAAAACTTCGGAAATTGGGGAAGAAAAGACCTGGACTGTGGAAGATGTGATAGAGCTGCTTGCTTCTAAAGAAAACGGGGTGGAGCTTATGCCTGGCGCGGATAAGAGCAGTATTATGGCAATTATGTGCACCATGAATCAGGATTTATTTATAAATAAAGAAAGTGGAGAATGCGCCTTTACCGGAGAGGAATTTAAGAAAATTCTGGAGTTTGCCAATCGTTTCCCAAATGAGTCAAGTAACAATTCGACTCTGGATGATTTAAGAAGTGGGAGAACCCTTTTGGACCGCGGTGTTATCACGTCTGTTTCACAGTATCAGATGTATGAGTATATGTTTGGGGGACCGGTAAATCTGATTGGCTATCCTACTTTTGGGGAGAGTGGAATGTCTTTCCGTTCTAACGGAACTACTGTTGCAATGGGGGCTGGTTCTGAAAACAAGGAAGGGGTATGGGAATTTATTCGCTTTAATGTGACAAAGGAAAGACAGGAAAATGTTGGCTCTCCAAACGGCGGTTTTCCGCTTTTAAAATCCGCTCTTGAAAAGCAGTTTGAAAAGGATATGGAGCCAGAGTATATGAATGACGAAAACGGAAATCAGACGGAGGTTCCTAAAAGCACCTGGTCCAGTTCCATGGGAGGCGAGGAATTCAATGTTGAGGTTTATGCAGCCACAAAGGAACAAGTGGACCGGGTAAGAGAAATGATAGAGACAGCGCAAAATGCAGAGCGTATGGATCAGGAAGTATTGAACATTATTTTGGAAGAGGCATCAGGATACTTTGAAGGGCATAAGAGCGTGGAGGATGTGGCATCGGTTGTCCAGAACCGGGTGCAGCTTTACCTTAATGAAACGCAATAGTGCATAGTATGTAGTGTGTGTGAGCGGGGGTGTATACCTTCGCTCTTACACACTTTTTATGCTTTCAGGCTGTCATTTATAATGGGTATAAGAAAAGCGTCTGCAATATGGCGCCTGATTTTGACGGAGGTTATTAAATGATATTAAGTGTAAGCAGAAGAACAGATATCCCTAATTATTATTCGGAATGGTTTATAAACCGAATCAGGGAAGGTTATTTATATGTCAGAAATCCGATGAATGTGCATCAAATAAGCAGGATTCATATATCCCCTGATATAGTGGACTGTATTGTTTTTTGGACAAAAAATCCTATGCCAATGATGGACCAGTTAGATGATTTAAAAGGCTATAATTATTATTTTCAATTTACTTTAACCGGTTATGGAAAAGATATAGAGCCTCATTTGCCAGATAAACGTAAAGTTTTAATGGATGTTTTTCGCAGATTATCCAGTCGGGCAGGAAATGGAAGAGTAATCTGGAGATATGACCCTATTTTTTTTACAGACAGATATACACCGGAATATCATGTAAAAGCTTTCCGGGAAATTGCGGAAGCAT
>CAMUHA010000069.1 GCA_947088515.1 uncultured bacterium | reverse complement strand
TCATTCCCATATGGTTGGCGGCAATGGCTTCCACCACAGTGCTCATTCCCACCGCATCTGCGCCAAGATTTCTAAGCATTTTAATTTCAGCAGGAGACTCAAAGGAAGGGCCTGTAAGCTGCACATAAATGCCTTCCCCAAGAGGGATATTCCGCTCCCTGGCCGTTTTTCTTATAATTTCCTGTAATTCTTTATCATACACCGAACTCATATCCGGAAAACGGCATCCAAGCTCATCCATATTGGCCCCAATCAGTGGATTGGGAGCAAAGCAGGAAATATGGTCCTTAATCAGCATAAAACTTCCTGCAGAAAAAGATGGATTGATACCGCCGGAGGCATTGGTAAGGAACAAAATTTGGGCGCCCATCATTTTCATAAGACGGGCAGGAAGCACCACATCTGTAATAGGATACCCTTCGTAATAATGAACCCTTCCCTTCATACAGACAACGGGCACATCTTTTACATACCCAAAAATAAATTTTCCCTCATGTCCTGGAACGGTTGATACCGGAAAATCCTTAATATCACTATAAGAAATCTCTCCTTTTACCTCTATGGTATCCGCATAGTCTCCAAGGCCTGACCCCAGCACAAGCGCAACTTTGGGCTTGATTGGGAGCCTGTCCTTTATGCTTTCATAGCATCTTACTACTTTTTCATATACCTGATTCATTAAAATCCTCCATTCCTGCCGTTTTAGACCTGGCACAAATTTCCTTTGTAAATATTTCATCTCTTTTAATAAGAGTATCACAGAAGTATTCTGTACGCAATGTTCTCCTGATAAGAAATCCCAGAGAAAAGTAATCTTTCCCAAATAGAGCCTCTTCTATTACTTTTCCCTGAGTGTCTCTGCAATTTACACACAACGTTTTCACGCCATTTCTATATAATGATACAGACCATACCCCCATTAGAATCTTTGACAATTTTCTGCATGGTTTCCTGAAGTTTTAACTGACTCTCATCCCCAATCATTGTAATTTTACTGGTAATTCCATCATTTACCAGCTGTTCCACTGACTTTCCAAATATATTGGTTTCCCAGATACCCGACTCACTTTGACTGGACTCTGAAATAAACCGGATTAAATCCTGCGCCTGCTCTTCGGAACCTACAATCGGAGAGATTTCTGTCTCAATGTTTGCACGTATCATATGAATACTGGGACTTTCCGCCCTGATTTTTACGCCAAACTTATTTCCATGCTTAATCACCTCCGGCTTATCAAGCCTGATTTCATGGCGTTCCGGCGTTACTACCCCATACCCTTTTTGCCGGACAGAATCTATGGCGTGAAGTACTTTTACATACTCTTTTTTCATCTTTGACATTTCTTTAAGCACTGATAAAAGATGATACTCATTGTCAATCTTTTCTCCCACCATCTCACTTAACATCTCATAGTAATATGCGTCGTCCACATCCAGCCAGATACGGATGCAGCCATCCGCCATGTCAATGCCATCCATTTTACATTTTTTAATAAAAGGGCCGTCCAGTGTAACAGGATTGTTTTTAACGTCACGAATGCAGTTATACTGCTTCATAATCTCCTTTACCCTGCCGATTAAATCTACCTTCATCTTATGGTTAACCGGAAGCATTTCCACCCATTTAGGCATATAAAATTCAATCATGGTAAGCGGAAACTCATATAGAATATTTTCCAGTATCTGGTTAATATCCTCTTTCTTTAACTGTTCACAATTAAGCGGCATTACAGAAACCCCAAATTTGCCCCCAATTTCCTCTGATAGCTTTGCTGCCTCTTCCCCATATGGTTTTGCTGTATTTAAAAGTACTACAAAAGGTTTCTTTAGTTTTTTCAGCTCTTTGATTGTCCGTTCTTCTGCTGCCACATAGCTTTCTCTTGGAATATCCCCAAAGCTTCCGTCACAAGTAATCACAATTCCTATGGTGGAATGGTCGTTAATCACTTTTCTTGTTCCGATTTCCGCTGCTTTGGTAAAGGGAATTTCCTCCGCAAACCAGGGAGTTTTGACCATACGCTCCACATCATCTTCCATATGGCCGCTAGCCCCCTCTACCATGTAACCCACACAGTCTATCAGACGTACTCTTGCCTCAATCCCGTCCCCAAGAGAAAGTTTTGCCGCTTCCTTTGGAATAAATTTCGGCTCTGTGGTCGTTACCGTCTTTCCTCCGGCGCTTTGTGGAAGTTCATCCACTACCCGCTCCTTCTCATAGGAATCTGTCATATTGGGCAGAACCATCAGGTCCATAAATCGCTTGATAAATGTGGACTTACCAGTTCTTACCGGTCCCACTACACCTATGTAAATTTCTCCCCCGCATCTTAACTGGATATCTTTGTATAAATCATATTCTTTTTTGGTATTTAAGTCCATAATTTTACCCCTTCCATACTTAGTTAAATGTATGCAAGGGGCAAAAAGTTTATTCCTGCCAGGTTTTCACAAATTAAATAGGCTTTTAAAACCTCTAAAACAAGTATAGCTGCCCCTCATTTTCCCGCAGCCATTTCTTATACTGCCTGTATTTGGGGCAAGCCTCCTCCACCAGTTTCCAGAAATCAGCCGAGTGATTCATGTGCACCAGATGACATAATTCATGAATAATCACATAATCGCACACAGGCTCCGGCGCCATCAGAATACGCCAGTTAAAATTAAGATTTCCACGACTGCTGCAGCTTCCCCAGCGGCTTTTCTGGTCCTTAATGCGGATGTCTCCAAAGCTGACCCCCAAAAGCTCCCCATATACCTTTGCTTTTCTGCAAATAACGCTGGCCGCTTCTCTGCGGTACCATTTCTTGAGCGCCTCTTTCTTATACTCATAATTTGCCTCATAAGGAATATACAAAAGAAGCCTGTCCCCCACACCTATTATTTTTGCTCTGTTCCGCTCTTCCCTGATAATTGTCAATAAACGTTTTTCTCCAAGAAAATATACACATTCTCCATTTTCCAGTCTAAGGCGCAGGGCATCTTTCTTTTCTTTTGCATTCTTTATTCTTTCTCTGGCGGCAAGAATCCATTCCATTTTAGAATCCACAAAATTACCTATTTCTTTATCCCCTGCCCATAAAGGCGCCTTTACTATAAGATTGCCATCTCCGTCAAAAGAGATGGCAATTGTTTTTCTCCTGCTTTTTAATAATTGATACTGCATCCGGCTCTCCGTTATTTTAAAATAACTCTTCTGAAATTCTTCTTTCCTCTCTTTACCACAACGCCTTCCCCTGCAAAAGCATCTTTTCCAAAGGCTGCTCTGATGTCAGTTATCTTTTCCCCCTCAAGAACAACGCCGCCCTGTTCTATAGCACGCCTTCCTTCCGAGCGGCTCTTTACCAGACCTGTTTTACAAAGGACGGATATCATATCAATGGAGCCTTCCTCAAAATCTTCCTCCGCAAGCTCCGTGGTAGGCATCTGGGCTGCGGCTCCGGTGCTAAAGAGCGCCCTTGCGCTCTCCTGTGCCTTTACAGCTTCCTCTTCCCCGTGGACCAGACTGGTTAATTCATATGCAAGAATTTCCTTTGCCTGATTTAGCTGGCTGCCTTCCCATCCATCCATCTCTTCAATTTGATCCAAAGGCAGAAAAGTAAGCATCCGCAGGCATTTAAGCACATCTGCATCCGCCACATTTCTCCAGTACTGGTAAAATTCAAAAGGACTTGTCTTTTCAGGGTCAAGCCATACGGCGCCCTTTTGTGTTTTTCCCATTTTATTACCCTCTGAATTAAGAAGAAGGGTAATTGTCATCGCATAGGCATCTTTCCCCAGCTTTCTCCGAATCAGCTCTGTTCCGCCTAACATATTGCTCCACTGGTCATCGCCCCCAAACTGCATATTACAGCCATATCTCTGGAACAACTCATAAAAATCATAGCTCTGCATTAACATATAGTTAAATTCAAGAAAACTTAATCCTTTTTCCATTCTCTGTTTATAGCATTCTGCTGTCAGCATACGGTTCACAGAAAAATGAGGCCCAATTTCCCTTAAAAATTCAATATAGTTTAAATTAAGAAGCCACTCCGCATTGTTGACCATCAGAGCCTTTCCCTCTGAAAAATCAATAAAACGGCTCATTTGTTTCTTAAAACACTCACAATTATGGTCAATGGTTTCCTTTGTCATCATACTGCGCATATCGCTTCTTCCGGAAGGGTCCCCCACCATACCAGTGCCGCCTCCAATTAGGGCAATCGGCTTATTTCCTGCCATCTGCAGTCTCTTCATCAGACACAACGCCATAAAATGTCCTACATGAAGGGAATCCGCCGTAGGGTCAAATCCAATATAAAAGGTTGCCTTACCATTATTAATCAGCTCCTTGATTTCTTCCTCATCCGTCAGCTGCGCTAAAAGCCCTCTATCTTTCAACTCATCAAAAATCGTCATACCAGTCTCCATTCCTGCTTATTTGTCTTTTCTTCTAAAAACCCGTATTTTCTATTATAAACCATAACAACTTTAAGTCAATTATTCCACAAAAGTTTTCACAGCAATCACCTTAAGTTTGTTTCCATGGGAAATTTTAACGCTCCTCCCTGAAATAATTTACCCCAAGAGCCGCCGGAAGATTAATTCTGCCTGATTTGCGCATGGAGCTTATTACCAGCACCAATGCTGTCATAAGGAAGGGCAGCATATCATAAAAGGCAATAGGAAAGGGCAGCACACTTTGGGGGATATAATACTTCAGCACCCGCAGCGCACCAAAGACAAAAGAGCCCAATATCGCTGCTGAAGGCTGCCAGTTGGCAAAAATAACCAGCGCAACGGCAATCCATCCAAGCCCCCCAACATTATCACTGATCCATACACCACCGTTAATAATCATGGAACAGTACACACCTCCAATGCCGCAGACAGCGCCTCCAAGTATAATATTAAAATATTTCACAGCAGTTACCTTTATCCCTGCTGCATCTGCCGCACCAGGATTTTCTCCAACCGCTTTTAAATTAAGTCCTCTTTTGGTATGGTTTAAATACCATGCACTGACAAGGGCAATTGCAACTCCAATGTAGACAAAAGGACTATAGGAAAAGAAAAGCTCACCTGCAACGGGCAGAGCGCTAAGACCGGGGATGGATACTCCCCGCATAGCTGCGGTTATCTTTTCGGGAAGCTTTAGTGTTCCTTCCGGGCTTTTGCCAAGCACAAAAATGCCGATAAAGTTTGCAAACCCAATTCCAAATATGGTAAGCGTAAGCCCTGTTACATTCTGGTTTGCCATAAAAGTTACAGTCAGCACTGCATAAATAAGCGCACTTAAAGCGCCTGCCGCCGCACTTGCTAAAATTGCCAGTAAAAAGTTATCCGTATAATATCCTGCCATAAATCCAATACAGGCGCCAATGGACATCATCCCCTCCACACCCAGGTTTAAATGTCCTGTCTTTTCTGTCAGGATTTCTCCCACAGTCCCAAACAGAAGCGGTGTACCGGCGCCAACCGCTGCCACAAGAAATTTAATAAACATATCCATTTACTTAATCCTCCTTTTCCGGCTTATGCCTGTTTTTCCCTGGCTGAAACTTATACCTTATAAAAAATTCACATCCAAGAATAAAAAAGAGAATAATTCCCTGGAGCACATCAGCGCAATCCGTTGAAAGCCCAAAATTAGACTGAACCACACTGCTTCCCTTTTCAAGAACGCTGAACAGGAAAGATACAATCAGAATGGAAAATGGATTAAGCTGGGCTAGCCATGCCACAATAATCGCTGTAAATCCCACACCTCCTGCCACCGATGAGGTCAGCGTTATATCAGAACCTGTAGCCTGTATCATTCCTGCCATGCCGCAAATGCCCCCGCTTAAAAACATAGTCCGCAGTACTATCTTTTTCACATTCATCCCGGCATACCTTGCCGTATCCTGGCTTTCCCCGACAACGCTGATTTCATATCCCTGCTTGGTATATTTTATGTATACATATATAACCACTGCAAGCGCCAGTGCAATCAGCCACCCAAACTGAATGCCAAGAAGCTTATCCAGAGAAGCATTTTTATCAAAACGAGCAATCTTGGGAAATCCCTGGGAACCAGGATCCATCCATGGACCATCCCTTAAATAAGAAACAATGTGCAGCGCAATATAATTCAGCATCAAAGTAAAAAGAGTTTCATTGGTGTTATATTTCACCTTAAAGAATGCCGGAAGCAGGCCCCACAGACCGCCCCCTATAATTCCTGCAAGAAACATCACAAGTACGAGCGCCACATGGTTCCACCCAGAACAAAATAAAGCGAAAAAAGTGGCACAAGTGGCGCCAAATATAATCTGTCCTTCCGCTCCAATATTCCAAAACTTCATTTTGAAGGCAAGGGTGACGCCAAGAGATGAAATCAACAAAGGAATCATAATTTTAACTGTTCCCTGAAAAGCCATCTTGCTGCGGCAGGCTCCTGATAAAATAGTGCCATACACCACAAAAGGATTCTGCCCCACACATGCAATAAAAATCCCTCCTGCAACTAAAGAAAAAAACACCGCTGCAAGCCTAAGCGCCACCGTCTTTCCATAAGGAAGCTCCGTACGTTTTACCACTCTCACCAAAGGCTCATTCTGTCTGCTTTCTACTCCTTTGCTCATACAACTGCCTCCTTTTTGGACTCTGCATACTTCTTTTCACCTGTCATCATCATGCCGATTTCTTCCTTGGTAGTTTCCGCCGCATTTACAATACCAGTAATTTTTCCATGACACAGCACCATAATACGGTCGGATAATTCCAGCAGCACATCCAGATCCTCACCAATATACATAACCGCTACATTTTTTCGTTTTTGCTCATTTAATAAATCATACACTGTATAAGAAGAATGGATGTCAAGCCCTCTTACAGGATAAGCTGTTATCAGTACAGAAGGGGAAGATTCAATTTCCCTGCCAAGTAAAACCTTCTGCACATTCCCCCCGCTTAACAGTCTTACAGGCGTCTCCGTTCCCGGTGTCACAATATCAAGCTTTTTTATCAGCTTTCTTGCAAGCTCCCCCGCCGGTTTTCTTCTGACAAAGGGACCCTTGCCTTTGTGGTAGCTTTTAAGCAGCATGTTATCTGTCATACCCATAGAAGCTACAAGCCCCATTCCAAGCCGGTCCTCTGGCACAAAACTCATGCTGACTCCTTTTTCAATAATTTCAGAAGGAGTCTTTCCAAGCAGATTTTCCTTGTTGAATAAAATCGCCCCTTTACAGGCATGTATAAGCCCTGCAATCGACTCGCAAAGCTCCTTCTGCCCGCTTCCGGCAACTCCTGCAACTCCTAAAATTTCTCCTCTTCGTATATCAAAAGATATATCGTCAATTGCCCGGCTTCCGTCTGCTTTGTTTACTGTAAGGTCCACTACCTTTAATATTGTTTCACAGTTTTTTGCCAAAGGCCTGTCTATTTCAAGGCTTACCGGCCTGCCCACCATAAGCTCTGTAAGCTTCTTTGCATCACATTCTGCTGTGTCCACAGTATCAATACTCTTGCCCTTTCGCAGAATCGTTACTCTGTCGCTGATAGATAACACTTCCTGCAGTTTATGGGTAATAATAATGATGGCGCATCCCTTTTCCTTCATTTTTCTAAGTATCTGGAACAGCTTTTCTGTCTCCTGAGGAGTCAGCACCGCAGTGGGTTCATCCAATATCAGTATTTCCGCCCCCCGGTACAATACTTTTAAGATTTCAACTGTCTGTTTTTCAGACACACTCATATTATTGACATATTTTTCCGGCTCAATTTCAAGCCCGTAAGTATGGCTGATTTCCTTGATTTTTTCACTGGTTATCCTGCTCTTTTCCTTTTTTCCTCCAGTTCCTAAAATAATGTTATCCATCGCTTTGAATGCTTCCACCAATTTAAAATGCTGGTGGATCATTCCAATACCAAGGGCTGTGGCATCCACAGGGGAATTAATCTTGACCTCTTTTCCCCCAATAAAAATCTGCCCCTCATCTGGGTGATAAATACCAGAAAGCATATTCATAAGGGTGGTCTTGCCAGAACCATTCTCTCCAAGCAAAGCAAGAATTTCTCCATACCTTACTTTCAGGTCTATTTTGTCATTTGCCACCACCTGTCCAAACGCTTTCGTGATTTTCCTGCATTCTATTGCATATACTTCCTTCCCCTGCTCTGCCATCTCTCCTCCTCTTCCTGCAAACAACATTAGTTAAAATGGGCGGTCAAACTTAAGTTGGCCGCCCATATGAAACTCTGCTGCATTATTTTACTACTACGTTTTTAAAATACCAGTTCATATTTCCTGTAATATCTGCATCACTTAAAGTAGAGCCTTCCGCTCCCACTGTGCTGCCGTCGTTTGTCTCAATCACACCGTCAAATACATTAAAACCATCCTTCACAATCTGGTTTCTTGCAGCCTCAACCGCTTCCTGTGTTCCTTCTGCGCAAAGGTCTGAAAGAGGTGCAATATCCACAAGTCCATCAGCCATTCCGCCAAAATAGTTTTCCCCGCTCCAGGTTCCGTCAATCACAGACTGCACTGCCTGGGTATAATATACAGACCAATCCCACATAACGGATGTAAGAACTGCTCCAGGCGCGTCCTTAGACATATCAGAATTATATCCTACGCCCCATACGCCATTTGCTCTGCTACTGTCTGGGGATTTGGCGTGTCGCAATGCTGTGCAATCACGTCACATCCAAGGTCCACAAGCGCCTGTGCCGCCTGGGTTTCCCCTTCAGGGTCAAACCAGCTGTTTGTCACCTTTACATACACTTCACAGTCCGGATTTACAGAGTAAGCTCCCATTGCAAAAGCATTGATTCCGCCTGTAACCTCTGAATTTTCCTGGCCCATTGCCGCTACAAACCCTAACTTATTGCTCTGTGTTTTAAGACCTGCTGCAACGCCTGCCAAATATCTTGCCTGATAAATTCTTCCAAAGTAATTGTTAAAGTTTACACCATTTGATTTATAGCCTGTCCCATGGGAAAAGATAACTTCAGGAAACTCATCCGCAAGAGCTTCACAGGTATCCATAAATCCCCAGCTTGTTGCAAAAACAACATTACATCCATCTTCCACACATTCTCTGATGGCATTTTCAATTGCTGTTGCATCCGTATCATTCACATTGTTCTTACGGACAATCTGGGAGTCGTCCAGTCCAAGATTTTTCTGCATCCCCTGAATGCCAAGGTCATGTGTATAAGTATATCCGCTGCCCTCTGCCGGGTCGGTAATATGAATAACACCTATTTTAATATCTTCTTTTGCAATGGCAGGCATAACGCCAGCAGCGCCGGCGCTCTCCTCCTTATCAGCTTCGGCATTATCTTCTGCTTCACCAGCGCTTTCCCCAGCTCCGGCATCTTCTGCCTCTCCTTCTGCATCACTCTCCTTGTTGTCTGTGCTTTCTGCCACCTGGCCTTCGCTTCCTGCGCCGTCTTCTGATTTTCCTCCGCAGGCACACAGTGAAACCACCATAGCGGATACAACCAGCATGCTTAGTAATTTTTTCATATTTCTCCTCCTTGAAATTTTTTACGCAAAAAGGCAAAACATTTCTGATTTTGCCTTTCTGCCAGTTAAAATATTTACTTTTTGAGTTTATAACAAATTCTTTTAAAGTTCAACATTTATTTTGAAAACTTTTTCGGAAAATTTTTCTGCTGTCCCCACCAAATCTATTTATTCAGCATCAGCTTCACCATAGCCTGGTTAAGTCCGTCTACTGTAAGCTTATACATGGGAAACAGACTCTTGATAGCGGTTTCAGCCTCTCTCCATGGCGCATGTCCCGGCGCCATTTTGGGATTAAGCCAGACCACCTTCTTATAATGGCGTTTTAAAAGCTGCAGCCAGTCCCAGCCTGACAGCCCGCCATTGGGCCCTCTGTAATTGCCGGTGGCAGAATAAAGCTCCTCCGGCGCCATTGCAGCATCTCCTACTACAATTACTTTATAATCACTGTCAAGATTGCGGAACATCCACTCAGTATCAATCCAGTCCCCATTTTCACACTCCGGCGTCTTATATAGCTTGGAATAAATACAATTATGGAAATAATAAGTTTTCACATCCTTATAATGGTTTGATTTGTGTACTGCCTGGAATAGTTCATTTAAAAGGGAGCTAAAGGGAATCATAGTGCCACCAGAATCCATCAGTAAAAGAAGCTTCACTGAATTTTTCCGCGGTTTATCCATGACAATCTGAAGATATCCCCCATTGTTGCAGGTTTTGTCTATGGTTCCATCTATATCCAGTTCCGTCTTTGGAATATCCAGCTTTGTAGAAAACTGCCGCAATTTCCGGAAGGCAAGCTGGAACTGCCTGTTATCCAGCATCCGGTCATCTCTGAAGTCTCTGTACTTGCGGGCGCCTACTACCTGAAATGCACTTTGGTAGCCAGTTTTCCCCCCTACTCTGATGCCGCCCATAAAGCCGCCCATATTACCAAAAGCAGTCTTTCCCATACTGCCAATCCAAAAACTGCCGCCATTATGTTCACTGTCCTGGTCCCGGAGACGTTCCTTAAACTTGCTCTCTACCTCATCCTTATCAATAAACTGGATGCCATCCTGTTCATTCATCCGGTACCGTTCTTCCTCATCCACCATATCAATTAATTCCGACTTATCCAGCCATTTCATCATATTCTTGGAAATTTCATTTTCCGACTGGATGCCCTTAAATGTTTCTTCAAAGGCTAAATCAAATTTGTCAAAATCCGTTTCGCTCTTAACAAGAATCATTCTTGCAAGATAATAAAACTGTGTCAGGCTGCTTCCACTAAGTCCTTTATCCAGCGCTTCCTGCAAAGTAAGCCACTCACTTAAGGTAATTTTTAAGCCTTTGGCTTTACAGGTATAAAAAAAATTTGAAAACATGCAGCACCCCCATTTGACATGCCCTGTCAGTGCACGTCAGGCTTTAATCCAGTTTCTGCCTTACCGTCTCTAAATCCTCGTCCTTTTTAACCACTACCCCTACAAAAGGAAGCTTTGCCCTGATTTCATCTGCACTGATGCCCCCAATCTGCAGGGCATTAATCCAGTCAATCAGTTCAGAGGTGCTGGGCTTTTTGCGGATATCCCTAAGAGCGCGTATTCCATAAAATACATCCATGGCATTTTTAAGCAGCTTATCTTCCACATTTGGGTAATGTGTTCTGACAATTTCCTCCATCAATGCCTCATCCGGGAAATCAATATAATGAAATATGCACCGACGCAAAAAGGCGTCAGGAAGCTCCTTTTCCGCATTGGATGTAATGATTACAATGGGTCGCTGCTTTGCCTTTACCGTTCTTTTTGTCTCATGGATATAAAATTCCATTTGGTCCAGCTCCCACAAAAGGTCGTTTGGGAACTCCAAATCTGCTTTGTCAATCTCATCTATCAAAAGAACTACCTGCTCTTCAGAGTCAAAAGCCTCCCCCAATTTTCCAAGTTTTATATAATGGGCAATATCATCCACTCCTTCTTCCCCAAATTGCCCATCATAAAGCCTTTGGATGGTATCATACATATAAAGACCATCCTGTGCTTTGGTAGTGGACTTGATATTCCAGATAATCAGCTTTTTTCCAAGAGACTTGGCAACCGCCTCTGCAAGCATGGTTTTGCCTGTTCCCGGTTCTCCCTTAATCAATAAGGGCTTTTGCAACGCTATTGCCACATTAACTCCTGCCATTAACTGTTCTGATGCCACATATTCCTGTGTACTGTTAAATTGTAGTCCGTTCATCCTAACCTCATTTCCGCACAACCTTCCAGTGTATCTTTCCTCGTCACATTTCTGCTGCCTTTCCCCATACACTCTCCTGTTAATGCCTTCTGAATTTTATTTTCTTCTTCCTTTTTTGGGCCGTTCCAACATCCCCCATCTGCCTTACCAGGGAATCTCCACACTATTTTGGTATAACTGACGTAAATCAATATTTTCCACTTTTTTATCACGGAGCATCAACTCACTTACTGCATCAGCTGCAGGTTTTCCCTCAAACAAAATCTTGTTAACCTGTTCAATAATTGGCATATTCACGTCATACTTTTGGGCCAGGGCGTATCCGGCCTTTGCAGAATATACACCCTCTACCACCATTTTCACCTCTTCCATGGCCTCCTCCATTGTAGCGCCCTTTCCAATCAGAATCCCTGCCCGGCGGTTTCTGGAGTGCATAGAAGCACAGGTAACAATTAAATCGCCAATTCCTGTCAGTCCGTAAAAGGTTTCAATTCTGCCCCCCATACTGATGCCAAGCCTTGCAATCTCTGCAATCCCTCTGGTTATTAACGCCGCCTTTGTGTTATCTCCATACCCCAGGCCATCTGCCATGCCTGCTGCCAATGCCACCACGTTTTTGAGAGCAGCGCCAAGCTCAATTCCATTCACATCAGAACTGGTATACACACGGAATACATTACTCATAAAAAGGGTTTGCAGATATTCGGCTGTCTCCTTGTTTTTCGAACCTACCACAATAGTTGTAGGTATGCCTTTGCCCACCTCTTCCGCATGGGAAGGGCCGGAAAGCACTGCTACATCTGCCTGGGGTATTTCCTGCTCAATTGCCTGGGATAAGGTCATAAGAGTCGATTCCTCAATTCCCTTTGAAACATTGACAATTTTCTGCCCCTTTTTTACATAATGGGAAACCCTTGCCGCTATGCTCCTGATATATGGGGAGGCCACTGCCATTACAAGTACATCCTTGTTTAAAATTGCCTCTGCCAGACTTGCCGTAAATTCCATATCCTCCTGTAAAATCACGCCTGGCAGCTTATCCTTCTGCTCATGACATTCTTTCAACATATGAATTTCATCTTTTAACGCTGACCACACAGTAACCTGATTTCCATTGTTGCGAAGAAGCCATGCAAGGGCACATCCCCATCCGCCTGCTCCGATTATCCCGATTTTTGCCATAAATCCTCCTATTTTATGTTCCAGAATTACCTTTCAGTGTCACAGCTGTGCTATACTGCCCGGCGCAGCTGCTGTTTTTAAGTTCCATTAAGCTTTACTGTTTATTTTTCTTTGTCAGGTACGTCTTTCTCTCTTCTCCCTTAAACAGGCGGGCAATGTTTTCCCGGTGTTTATAATAGGCAAGAATTGTCAAAAGCGCCGTAATCACATACATTTCGTTTAAAACGTTCTGGGGAGCCGCAAACATCCCCATCTGTCCTGCTATCACCATTTCAATCATAAGTCCCGCATAGACAAGAAGTGAGCCTAAGGAGACATAATGGGTTGTAAAAAAAATCCCAAAGAATATAATTACACCTACAGCAAGAAAAGCCGGATGAAAGGATAAAATCAGTCCTGCTGTGGCTGCAATACCCTTCCCCCCTTTAAAATTCAGATAAAAAGGAAAATTATGCCCTAAAATGGCTCCTGCAGCCGCGTAAAGTTTTAGCAGATAAACTTCCTCCGGGTGTGAAGCGCCAAAAAGCATTCTGGTGATTACAATTGCCAGAATACACTTAATAATATCTCCCGCAAGAACAATCAGTCCCGCTTTGGTGCCAAGGACACGCAGGGTATTAGTGGTGCCTGCGTTTCCGCTTCCATGCTGCCTGATATCAATTCCATGAAGCTTTCCATAAATAAAGGCTGTCTGAAATAAGCCAAAACCATAACCAATCACAATACAAATTAATCGTTCCACGTTATTTCTTCTCCCCTCTCTCCCTTATATAAAACTTCATTGGTGTTCCCCGAAAGCCAAAAGCCTCTCTGATTTTGTTTTCAATATATCTGGTATAGGAAAAGTGCATAAGCTCTTTGTCATTGACAAAAATAACAAACGTCGGCGGCTTTACCCCTACCTGGGTAATATAGTACAGACGCAGGCGCTTCCCCTTATCAGAAGGCGGCTGCTGGAGAGCCACTGCCTCACTCATAATTTCATTGAGAACACCAGTGGAAATCCGCATAGAATGGTTTTCACTGACCGTATCTATCAAATCGTATAATTTCATGAGACGCTGTCCTGTAACCGCAGAAATAAAGGTAATCTCCGCATATGGCATAAAAGATAAAATCTCCCTGACTTTTGCGGTATACTTATTTACAGTCTTGTTATCCTTTTCAATAGCATCCCATTTATTTACTGCAATAATAACCGCCTTTCCTCTCTCATGGGCAATTCCGGCTATCTTTGCGTCCTGTTCCGTAACCCCCTCCACTGCATCAATCATCAAAATAACGATATCCGCCCGCTCCACCGCGCTGACCGTACGGACAATCATATATTTTTCCAGTTCTTCTTTAATCTTATTTTTACGCCTAAGGCCCGCCGTGTCAATAAAAATATATTCTTTTCCATTATGGGTAACTGGTGTATCCACCGCGTCCCTGGTAGTCCCCGCAATTTCAGAGACAATCAGCCTATTTTCGCCAACCAGCTTATTAATCAAAGAGGACTTGCCAACATTGGGTTTCCCCACAATGGCAACTCTTGTTTTATCGTCTTCCTCTTCGTCTTCCCCTTCTTCCCCAAAATAACCGGTGACTTCTTCCAGCATATCTCCAAGACCCAGCTTATTGGAGGCAGAAATCGGATGGGGTTCTCCAATACCAAGATTATAAAATTCATAGGTATCGGCCAAAAGCTTTTCAAAACTGTCCACTTTATTGACCACAAGCACCACAGGCTTATGGGAACGCCGGAGCATGTCTGCCACCTTGGAATCTGCATCCACAAGTCCCTGCCTTACATCTACCATAAAAATTATTACATCCGCTGTGTCTATGGCAATCTGGGCCTGCTCCCGCATCTGGGACAAGATAATATCTTTGCTCTCCGGCTCAATGCCGCCGGTATCAATCATTGTAAAGACCAAATTCAGCCAAGTCACATCCGCATAGATCCGGTCTCTGGTCACGCCCGGCGTATCCTGGACA
>CAMUHA010000068.1 GCA_947088515.1 uncultured bacterium | reverse complement strand
ACAGCTCTGGAATGGTTTTCGTCTAATTTCCACATAAACAGCTTCCACCAAGCGCCATTCTCTCTGAATGCTTCCAACTAAACTACTTTTTCCGTCATCGCTTTTCTTATGTTATTGATGGTAATTTAGCATAACTTCTTTATTTTGTCAATGCCAGGAATTTGGCAGCCACGGTATATTCCACTATTCAACACTTATTTGGGCAAAATCAATTTCAAAGTCTTCATATATTCCAACTTTTACTTTATCTGAAAAAGAATATTCTCCAAATGTATCATACTCAAAATTATAAACTATAATCTGTTGTTTCATTGGGTCAACAATCCAATATTCTCTAACTTGTGCCGACCTGTATTTAAATAATTTCTTACTATAATCCATCGGGCGACTGGAAGGAGATACAATTTCAATAATCCAATCCGGCGCACCCTTGCATCCCTCATCTGTGAGTTTATTTTTATCACAGATTACAGAAATATCAGGCTCAAGGTAAATATCATTATTCGCGTTCAAAAATACTGCGAATGGTGAAGGATACACTTCGCAATCCCCATTTTTGTCTTGAATGTAATTAAAAATACTATTTGACAACAGCATAACAAGTCTTTGGTGAATTCTGTTAGGCGTTGCCATCATATATAATTCACCATCAATTAATTCTGCCCGTTGTCCTTCCGGTAAATTATATATATCTTCAATTGTATGATGGTCTAATTGCTTTACTGCTGCTACATTCATCCTATCACCTTCCTTTTTTCATTATATATTGTATTTATTTATGTTGCAAGTTACTTACACATTAATTCTAAAATGGGGCTGCATTGTTGCAGTTTTTCCGATTTTACCATACAGGGGCATGTGATACAAGACATGCAAAAAAGGGTTTTGCATTTCCTTTAGATTTAAAGTACAATAAGAAAAAAAGAAAGGCTAAATCATGGAACAGATTAAACATAAGAAAACAGTATCTACATCACATACAAAGGACATGACAGTAGGCAATCCCTACAAAATGATGCTGGAATTTGCCATTCCGGTTTTTTTAAGCCAGGTTTTCCAGCAGCTTTATAACACAGCGGACGCGCTGATTGTTGGAAAATACCTTGGAACAAACGCTCTTGCGGCTGTAACTTCATCAGGAACCCTTATTTTTCTGATGATTAGTTTCTTTATGGGAACTGCCATGGGCGGCGGCGTTGTAATTTCCAAATATTTCGGGGCTGGCGATAAGGAACAGGTTTCCAAAGCAGTTCATTCCTTAATGGCCTTTGGAATTGCCAGCGGACTTCTTCTGACCGTAATAGGGGTTATGCTGACGCCAGTGTTTTTGGTCTGGATGCAGACAGACCCTGCTGTGATGCCGGAAGCTGTGGTTTATTTCCGGTATTATTTTCTGGGCGCATTAGCTATGGTTATGTATAACATCTGCCGCAGCATTATGAATGCGCTTGGAGACAGCAGGCGTCCTTTATATTATCTGATTTTCTCATCTGTATTAAATGTGGCGCTGGATTTGTTATTTCTGGCAGTATTTGGCATGGGGGTAGGGTCTGCTGCCGTGGCAACGGTTATCTCCCAGGCAGGAAGTGTCGTTTTATGTATGATACATTTGTTAAAGAAAGGGAACCTGTTTACTGTGGAAATATCCAGAATCCGCATTTACCGGGATGTTTTTGGAGAAATCATCCGTTTTGGGCTTCCCTCTGGCGTACAAAATTCTGTAATCGCTTTAGCGAATGTAATTGTGCAGTCACAGATTAATTCCTTTGGCGCCATGGCTATGGCAGCCTATGGAACTCATGCAAAAATTGAAGGGTTCGCTTTCCTGCCCATCACAAGCTTTAATATGGCATGTACCACCTTTATCAGTCAGAATCTTGGGGCCCGAAAATATGACCGCGCCAAAAAAGGGGCTGCCTTTTCCATCCTGACAGCTGTGCTTCTTGCGGAGGCAATCGGTGTATTCTACTACTTGTTTGCCCCCCAGCTGATTGGATTGTTTGACAAGACCCCAGGCGTGATTGCATTTGGTGTGCAGCAGGCCCATACTGTGGCTTTATTTTACTGCCTGCTTGCCTTTTCCCACTCCGTTGCGGCAGTCTGCCGGGGAGCGGGAAAAGCCTTTGTTCCTATGATTATCATGCTGTCCATCTGGTGTGTTGTGCGGATTATATATATTGTGCTGGTTATGCGCTTTACAGGTGAAATAAAACATATTTACATGGCTTATCCGATTACCTGGGGAATCAGCTCTATTATATATCTCATTTATTATCTGTTCTGCGACTGGGTACATGGATTTGACAAAAAACCTTAATTACAGAACCATTTCCTTTTTATCCAAATCCGATTGTACCTTTTCAAGGTCCTTTCGGATTGCAAGCTTCTGGGGACAGACTGCCTCGCATTTACCGCATTTGATACAGTTCTTTGCCTGCTTCTTCTCTCCAAGCTCCTGTTCCCAGCTCCAGCTTACCGCATGGTAGTTCTGATACATATGGTATGTATTCCAGGCCCGGAAACATCCCGGAATATCCACACCTGCCGGACAGGGCATACAATAGCGGCATCCTGTACAGCCATTTTGCACGCGGCTCCTTATGATATCCGTCACTTTTTCCACCACATCTTTTTCTTTCCGGGTCATTGGACAAAAGGGAGAAAAGGTTTTTAAATTATCCTCCACCTGTTCCATGGAAGACATTCCGCTTAAAATAACTTTCACACCCGGAAGGCTTCCTACCCAGCGCAGAGCCACACCTGCCGGAGATGTAAAGGGGTCAATTTCCCGGAACTTCTCCAGAATTTCATCAGAGAAAGCTGCCAGAGAACCGCCTTTTACAGGCTCCATTACCACCACCGGAATATTCTTCCCAGCAGATAATTCATATCCTTTCAGTCCGGCCTGTTCCTGTGTGTCCATATAATTGAGCTGGATCTGGCAAAAGTCCCAGGACCTGCTGTTTAGTATTTCTTCAAACACTTCATAACTGTCGTGAAAAGAAAAGCCCAGATATTTAATTCTGCCCTCCTCTTTCAGCTTCTCAAGGCGTTCCACGCATCCTATTTTTTTCATGGCATCCCAACGTTCCCTGCCGACCGCGTGGAGCAGATAAAAATCAATGTAATCCGTCTGCAGCTTTTGAAGCTGTTCTTCAAATATCCGGTCCACATCCTCCAGGGAATTTACCATCCATAAAGGCAGCTTTGTTGCAAGATAAAAGGAGTTTCTGTCATATTTCTTTAAAACCTTCCCAAGGAATGTCTCACTTTTTCCGCCATGATAGGGATATGCGGTGTCAATATAATTTACTCCTTCAGCAATCGCCTTATCTATCATTTTTTCTGCCACAGGTTCATCAATTTCCCCATTTACTGTTGGAAAACGCATACATCCAAAACCCAACAGGGAAGTTTCAACCCCTATGTTTTCCATTTTTCTTTTTTCCATTTGTTTGCTCCTTCCGGTTTTAATTTTAAAACAGATACTTATGTAAATTTATTCTTTATTTTAACATAGATATTTTTTGTATTCCACAGCTTTTTCCATTTCGCCAGGTAGAAGGCCTGGAACAAATCATTTTCCTTCCAGTTTCCACTTTACGTAATCCAAAATAAAGATTTACAAAGAAAATAACTGGAACATTCTGCATTCTATTGAAACAATCTTAAAAGTTTACTATAATAGCATAGAGCCTGTTCCACGCAGGCGAAAGGATTTAAAATAAAATTGAGGAGGGAACAGAAATGTTTCGAAACAAATCCATTTTTACCGCTGCACTGACAGCCTTTGCGGTTATCATACTGTTTTTTTCTGGTAATTCCAAAGTCTATGCAGCAGAAACTGCATCACTACAATCAGCCCTGATTCAGGGAAACCAGGTTGTGGTATCCGGCTCTTCATCTGTAGTGTCCGAAGACGGAGTTCTGCATCTGTATGCGCAGGAAGCCTACCAGACCGGCGCCCAAGGTGTTGAAGTTGCCCAGGCCCCCAATGGTTCAGCCGTATTTACATTTCCGCTGAACAAAAACAGTGCAGGCAGTAACTTATTTAAGAAGTTCACCATTGTAGCCATCAAAAATGGTGTGCCTACCCCGGTTTCCAATTCCGTATACATCACCAACCCGGAAGCTTCAGCAGGCCACACAGCGCCAAGACGGGACGGAAGCATCAAGGGAATGCTCCCTGCTGCCCAGCTGCTTAACGCCGGAAACTTAAAAGACCTTGGAATCAAACAGATTACTTATAATCTGCTTCTTGGCCGTATTACCAACGGCGGCGGCATCAATTACCAGTACAATGGAAAAACATATAGCTTTAATTCCAGCTATATTGGAGAATACGACACCATCGCAAAGCAAATGAATGCCCAGGGAATTCAGGTAACTTTCATTATATTAAATGACCTTGGCGCAGACCAGACTTTGATTCATCCTTTATCCAGAGGCGCAGCCGCTAATTATTATGCGTTAAACGCTGCCGACCAGGCAGGCGTGGAGAAGCTGGCAGCCGTGGCTTCCTTTTTAGGACAGCGTTACTCTAATACGGGTTATGGTACAGTGGATAACTGGATTATCGGCAATGAGGTGAACGCACGTAATCCATGGAATTTCATGCAGACTACCGATATCAACCAGTATGCTGCGGAATATGCCAATGCCTTCCGTATTATGTATAATGGCATTAAATCAGAAAACGGCAACGCACAGATTTATGTTGCCACTGACCAACAGTGGGCTGTTGCTTCCGGTCCCTCCTACTTTGGTTCCCGCCCCTTCCTTGTAGCATTCAACAATTATGTGAAGGCACAGGGAAATATCGACTGGAGGCTTTCCAGCCATCCTTACAATGTACCGCTGTATGACCCCAACAACTGGACCCCTACCAAATATGCTACCCACTCACAGGATTCCAGATATGTAACCATGCAGAATATTGATGTTATCACAGATTTTCTTTCCCAGCCTGAGCTTTTATCTCCAAAGGGCACGGTCCGCACAGTGAAGCTTTCTGAAGTGGGCTTTACTTCCAGCGCTGGTGAAGAACAGCAGGCAATTGCAGTTACTTATGCCTTTTTGCAGGCAGCCAGCAACAAATATGTTGACGGCCTGATTCTTTCCCGTGAACTGGACCATGCAACCGAAATTGCGCAGGGACTGGCAATAGGTGTTATTGCCCCTGACGGCAGACATAAAATGGCGTATGAGTTCTACAAACATGCCGGCGACCCCAATTACCTTGCCCAGGCCTCTGCCATGGCAGGCGTTGATTTATCAAGCCGCATCACAGTGCGATAATTAAAGACTCTGCCGGCGAAATAGGAAAACTACAATCCAAAAACAAACAAAAGAAGGGAAACACTTCATAGTGAAGTTGTTTCCCTTTTGCATTGTTAATTTCAAGGCATTATGCCTGTAATCCAATAGACAATGCCTTCCTGGATATTTTCTTAACGGATAAGACAGGAAAAGGTACCTTCCATAGGGAAGGTACCCCAATACACACTTTTTATTTCAGCCACCTTGTCATACATTCCATCAGTCTTTCAATCATAAGCGGTTTTGTCATATGCTCATTCATACCCGCCTTTCTGCTTGCAATCACATCCTCTGTGTAGGCATTTGCTGTAAGGGCAATAATAGGAATTTTCTTAGCGTCCTTCCGCTCCAGCTTCCTGATGGTTTCTGTGGCCTCGTGTCCATTCATTACCGGCATTTGTATATCCATAAAGATAAGGTCATAATAGCCTTCTTCTTTCTCCAAAAACTTCTCGACTCCCTGCTTTCCATCTACCGCACACTCCACAATGGCTCCTGTGCTTCCAATAATCTCCATGGCTATTTCTCTGTTCAGCTCATTATCTTCTGCAAGGAGAATTTTTTTCCCGGAAAACCCTGGCAGGGCGGAGTCCTCCGAAGTTGTGCATTCCTCTTGTACATCTACCACCTTTTCTTCACTGGCTATCTTTTTCAGCAGATACACCAGACGGGATTTAAAGAGCGGTTTGGAAAGAAATCCGTCCACGCCAGCATCCCGGACTTCACTTTCCACTTCGCTAAAGTCATACCCTGACAGCATAATAATCTTTACTCCGTCGTCTATCTGCCGGATAGCCCTTGCGGTTTCAATGCCATCCATATCCGGCATTTTCCAATCCAATATTACCGCAAAGAAGCTCTCTCCTGCCGCGTCCGCCTCCTGAATGCAGTTTATTGCTTCCCTTCCGCTCTGGGTCCATTTGCTGTTTATTCCCATATCTGTCAAAATGTCGCAGGCTACTTCACAGCTGTCACGGTCGTCATCTACCACCAGCATTTTCTGTCCGGCATATTTTTCTATATCGGCAATTTCCGTATTTTGCTGTTTCAGGAACACTGTCACTGTAATCCGGGTGCCTTTTCCTTCTCTGCTGTCTATGACAATATCTCCGTTCATCATACGGATAATATTCTGCGTAATCGTCATTCCCAGCCCAGCGCCTTCTGTCTTGCTAATCCGGGTGTCTTCCGCACGGCTGAAAGGTTCATATATTTTATTCAAAAACTCCGGCGACATGCCAATACCGTTATCCTTAAATACAAACTCGTAACATCCATACCCAAAATCCTGGGATTCTTTTTCTGTAATTTCCAGTTCCAGCTTTCCTTCCACAGAAGTATACTTCACTGCATTGTCCAGAATATTTACAAACACCTGCCTTAGGCGCATTACATCCCCTATAACATCCTCATGTTCAAGCTTTATACGGAACTTAAGCTCATGCTGCTTTGCCGCTGCCTGGGGGCGAATTGTTGCCATCACATCCTGCAGCAGGTTCGAAAGGTTAAATTCTTCCTCCGCTAAGTCAATTTTTCCTGTTTCTATCTTGCTCATATCCAGAATTTCATTGACAAGAGACAAGAGGTGATTGCTTGCCGCTGTAATCTTGTTTAAGCAGTCTGCCACCTTCTCTCTTTCGTCCAAATGCGCCCCTGCAATAGCAGTCATTCCTATAATGGCATTCATCGGTGTCCGGACATCATGACTCATTTTAGATAAAAAGTCGCTTTTGATTGTGCTGGCATTAAGGGCCACTTCATAAGCATCCTTTAAAATCATTTGCTCCCGTTCTTCTTTTTTCTTGTTTTCCGTTACGTCCTGCACCATATACAGAGCTTTTTTGGTGATTCCATCCTGCATTTCTGACAAAACCACTGTTCCCCGCACCCAGCCTCTATTCCCCCCTTTAACTTCCGGCGCAGGTTCTTTCCGGTATTCTAACGAAAAATGGGGGTGTTCCAAACTTAATTTTTTTCTGAAATTTTCGCAGTTCATGGTTTCCAGAAATTCTTCTTTGTCATCTTCATGCACAAAACGGTCCGCATACTGTCTAAAAGCATGAGTACAGTTTCTCTCATCCCCAAATATTTTTCCTACTGCCCCCTTATGGGAAACCATTTTATATGTATCTGCCTCAATGTCAATATAATAAGCGGCAAAGAAAAGACTTCCCATACTGTTAATAATATGGTTCCGCTCTCTTTTTTCCCTGTCATAATCTGCTTCTTTTTGTTTTTCCCTTGTCACATCTTTGCTTAAAATATTTACCATGACAGTATTGTCCTGACGGATAAAAAACAAATGCTCTTCAATCCATTTAATCCCTTCCTCTCTGACCCGGAACTGACAGATAACCTGGGAGGATTCCTTAACTTTTGCCGCTTTTTCCCGCAGGCTTTCTATAGATAAAGCTGCCTTAAAGCGCTCTGCATCCTCATAATATACCCACTCCTTTGCAGCTCTTTGAATATAATCTTCATAATCTCCCGTCCATATTTTGTCAGACTCATTTTTCGCTTTTAACAAAGTCCGTTCACATTTTCCAGTAGTAAGGTCGACAGAATTCATAATATCATAAACTGACTTGATAATTGCCACCATTCTTAAGTCTCTCTGGTCCTGCTTAATTTCCCTCCGGGTACGCTCGTCCACATCCAGCAGCGCTAATACAACGTTCCGTTCATTTTCACCTCTCTCATAAAAATGGGCGGTGATTGAGGCATAACGGTACTTACCCTCAAGCAGATAGCGGCAGAGAATTTCCCGCTTTCCCCCCTTCTCCCAAGTCTGAGTAAGCGCCTGATAAGAAAAGTTTTTCAACAGTTTTTCTTCATCATCCGGGTGAAAAAAATTTTCTGATAATTCGGAAAGAACATCGTCCCATGCCATAATTTCCGGAAGGGCGGCCCCGCTCATACATTCTGATATCCGGACAGGATTCGAGATTCCTGTCTGCAAATTAATCAGGTACACTCCAAAGTTCATTTCTCCCAGAGAACTGACAATTTCACGGTTCTGGATATTGGTTTCCTCCAGTTCCAGCCCTTTTCTGTAGGCATCATGGACATCCTTTATATACAGCATGGCAAACTGCCCCTTATCCGCATAGTCAAAAGATGGAACAATCTCCATCATATACCAGCGGTATTCTTTGCCCTGTCTGCGTCTGTAGGTACAGGTAAGTACCTGCCTGCCCCCGGCAAGCTTCCGCTTAAGATAAGACAGATTTCCAAATTTTCTCACACGGGCAGCGTCACCGCCATACATGCTTCCTTTTCCAATCAGTTCCTCAATCCATTTTTCCAAGGTTTCCGGCGCTGCCGTCTCCTGCGCCTGTAAAAGCGGCTCCATCTGCATCAAATCTATTACGCCATTTGCCAGATTTACCCGCAGTATCTTGTCATAAGTAAAGCTCGCCGCATCTACATGGGAGGTTATGGCAATCGAATAAGCCGGAATATCCCCCCACATAATTCTGGATGCCACAATATCAACCGCTTTTCCAAACAGATTATTGTATTTGATGGCACGGCTTTCTTTTTTCCCTTCTATATTCAAAAGCGGGCAATTTGAACAAAACCCTGACATCAATTCATGACAAACCATACCCAGTTCAATGCCTGGCATAATTTCCTTTATCCGCCTGTTAAAATATAAAATCTGATGATTATCTTCCCGTATCACATAAATTCCTGCTATTTGCAGTGAATCCAAAAGCATCTTATAATTCTCCGGCTTCATAGCGGCTGCCCTCCAATTTGCCTTTAATCATATTGTACTATTTTAACATGACAAAGCTCTATAATACAATATCCTCATTCCTATTATACTATTTTTTCAGAAACCTGCAATCAGACAAAAGATACACGTTCTTTTGCCGCAGAAAAAAAATGCCGGATTATCTATGATAATCCGACACAAATTATGTAATTACCTGTTAATTATTTTTCTCGAATTTAAACTGGCTAATAAGTTCATCCAAAGTAGTGGCCTGTGCTGACAGCTCCTGGCTTGTTGCAGAGGATTCCTGGGCCGCTGCTGAATTGTTCTGTACCACTTCTGAAATTTGTGTAACACCCTGTTCCGCCTGATAAATTGTTTCTTTCTGGTCACTGATCATTATGCTTAAGTTCTTGGATACATCCGCAATCTGTTTAATGCCATCTACTACAACTTCAATAGAACCAGATGCGCTTTCAACTGCCTGATTACCATCTGCAATTTCCTGCAGGGAGCCTTCTATCAGCTCTCTTGTATCTACCGCCGCCTTTGCACTTTGCTCTGCCAGCTGTCTGATTTGGTCTGCTACAACCGCAAATCCCTTTCCGGCTTCCCCTGCTCTTGCCGCTTCAATAGAGGCATTTAGTGATAACAGATTGGTCTGGGATGCAATGGACTCAATTTCAGAGATAATGTTTCCAATTTTGGTGGATGTCTCACTGATTCTCTTCATGGCAGCCACCACTCTGTCCATTCCTTCGCGGCTGTTGTCTGCTTCATCCGCATATTTTCTTGCCTGCTGATAAGAGTCTTCAGAGTTTGTTACGCTTCTTTCCATTGTTTCTGCTATGTTTGTAATGGTTGCCTGCAGTTCTTCCACCGCCCCTGCCTGGTCTGTAGCGCCCTCTGCAAGAGACTGGGATGATTCTGCAAGGTTGGAAGCTCCGGCAGATACCTGGCTGGACGCTTCCCCAATGGCCTGCAATGTCTTACTCATCTGACGCTTCAACTCGCGCATAGCCTCAAGAAGTCCTGAATACTCGCCGGTATATCTGCTTCTAATTGATGATTTAACTGTGTAATCTCCCTCTGTCATCCTGCCAAGCACAACACCGATATCTTTGATCATAACCCTTAAATTATCTGCCATCTTTGTTGCTTCTGTCACAAGGTCTGACACTTCATCTTTTGTTGCAACTGTAGGGAATGGTGAAGAAAGGTCTCCATCTGAAAATGTCCTGAAACGGTCCCCCAGCTCTTTCATTGGCCCTGCAATCCCTCTGGCAATAGCCTTTCCAATTCTGGTGGATGTAACCATCGCAATTATAATAACAACAACAATCGCAACTGCAAGTACGACTGTCAATACTTTTAGGGAATTTGAAAGGTCATTTCCTTCATTCACCTTAACTGTAAGAAGGCTCTCCAGCTTTAAGTATATATCATTGTAAATACCTGACAGCTCACTAAGCGCAATGTCCTGGGCCTGTTTACTAAGCTCCGGGTCTGGCGTTGCTCCTATTTTAATAATCTGGGAATCCAACGCCCAATAATTTGACAGCTCCGCCTCAATTTCGTCATATGTTTTTCTGCCGTCTTCAGATACAATCGTTTTCTCCACATCTGCAAAATTTTTTTCAAATGTTTCTTTGTTTTCCTCATGCTGCTTTAAGACCGACTCTATGGCATCTTCATCTGTATAACCAATTGCCGCACGTAGAGATGACCTTGCATCCGCAAAGGCAAACAATGCCTTTCCAATATCCCCCTGTGCAAAACCAAAATTACGCAGTGCATATGAATACCGGTTGGCCATGGTAATAAGCGCTATCAATCCTACAACTGCAGCCAACGCCGAGACTGCCGAAATCGTCCAAAAGGACTTTGTAAGTCTTTTTTCCAATCTTTCGTTACTAAACATTGTTAACCTTCTCCTTCTCTATTCTTTCCTACACCAATACTCTGGCAGTCTTAGAACGATTCGTTTCTTAAACTGCCAGTTAGTCTATTATAATCCTTTTTATTTATTTATACAACCTGATTTCACTGCAATATCTTTTTCTCCAGCTTATCTACCATATCCTTTAACGACCCATCCTCAAAAGGACTGTCAAGCCCTGCCTGCCCCAGCAGTCCGGTAAAGAAATCGCTTGCGGAAAGCCTGCAAAGCTTTAAGTAGCTGTCCCATGCAGCTTTGTAATCTTCATCCATCTTTACCTTATATTGGAAGGCACAGGTCTGGGCAATACAGTAGTCAATGTAGTAAAAAGGAGAATTGTAAATATGCTGTTGTCTCTGCCAGTAGCGTCCCTGTGACAGCACCGGGTCTTCGCTGTAGTCCAGATGCGGTTTATACTCCTTTTCCAGCTTTGACCAGGCTGCATTTCTCTGGGCCGGGGTCATATCCGGGTTTTCATAGACAATATGCTGGAACTCATCCACCATACACCCATAGGGAATAAACGCCGCGGCATCTTCCAGGTGCATTGCACGGTAGTCATCTGCCCGTTCGCCGAAAAACAGCTCCGCCCATGGCTCCGTAAAGAACTCCATGGACATGGAATGAACCTCTGCGGTCTCCATGGTAATATCCTGGTGTTCCAAAACAGGGTCCTGCATGGCAAGATATCCCTGGAACGCATGACCACATTCATGGGTAATCACATTCACATCATGCTCTGTCTTATTAAAGTTTGCAAAGATAAACGGCACCTGATAATCATCCAGCCGTGTCATATATCCGCCCATTTTCTTCGTTTTGCGGCCCAACACGTCAAACAGTTCATCTTCCATCATGCGGTCAAAAAATTCCTTTGTCTGGGGCGAAAGCTCCCCATACATCTTCTGTCCCGCTGCCATAATTTCATCCGGCGTCCCAATGGGCGCAGGATTGCCCTCTTTAAAATATACACCTTCATCAATACAGGACAGCTTTTCAAGCCCCAGTCTCTTCCTTCTTCTGTCATGGAGCTTCTCCGCAAAAGGCACAAAATATGTCTTTACCTGTCTCCTGAAATTTTCCACCGCATCTTTGTCATAGCAGTTGCGGTACATACGGTAATATCCAAGCTCCACATAATTTTCATATCCCATTTCCTTCGCCTGGGTTGTCCGGTTCTTTACCAGTTTATCATAAATTTCATCCAGCTTTTCGCTGTTGTCGCCAAGGGCTTTAGAAAATTTCCCCCATGCTCTCTTCCGCACATCCCTGTCTTTACTGTGGAGGTAGGGCGTCAGCAGAGAAAGATTTAAAACTTCCCCCTCCCAGTCTATCTTTATGCCCGCAATCAGTTTATTATATTCTGTGGTAAGAGCATTTTCCTCCTGCATCAGAGGAACCAGCTTTTCATCCATGGATTTTAATACCAGTTCCATATTTTTAAAGGCCACCGGCCCGATTTTTTCTTCCAGATACGCACGATAAGGAGATTCATACAGTTCTTTCTTATAAGCGGCATCCAGATTATCAATTACCGGCTTTATCTTATCATTATGCTTTTGTTCCTCATCATAAAACTCGTCTGTGGTGTCAATATCATGACGGATACTGGCAATTACAATATTCGTTGATATTCTTTTACTCATTTCGTAATACTTTTGATGAACTTTAAACTGCTCTTCCCCGCTTCCGGCAGCCCGGAATTCTTCAATGATCTGCTTATACTCTTTCTCAGTTTCCTCCAGATCCACACGTTCATATGGCATATCTTTAAATTTCATGCCCATACCTCCCTCTGTTATGATGACATAAAAACATCCGATAACCCACATGATAGAAAAATTCCTGCCGGATACAGGAGTTAATCCTTAAAATGTTGTGTAAAAAGAGCGGTTTTTTGGTCCGCTCTTTTGGTATGTGGGGAATCATCCGTTTTTATGATTCCGTGTCCATATTATATCAAAAACAATTTTCGGTGTAAAGCCGTTTCCTGTCAGCTTTTCAGCTTTTCGGTTACACAGCTTCCGCAGCCGGGGTATTCTTGTTTTAATTCACCTTAACTGTCAGGATAACGGCAATTTCGTAAACCATTCGTCCAGAACCTTTTTGTCCTTTTCCACCACATATCCGCTTCCGCCTCTCCCCCTTACATCTTCCACCATGCTTACAAGCAAAATAGGGCGCTCTGCTGTTTTCTGTGCCGTAAATATGGCAAACCACCCAAGCTCTGTGCCGGAAGTATCGTCCTTGGCCCCCTTAATCTCCGCCGTTCCGGTTTTTCCTGCCAGCAAAACATCCTCCCGGCGGGCGCCATATCCTGTTCCACGCGGGTCGTTTACCACCTTAATGATTGCCTCCAGCGCCTGACTTGCTGTCTCCCCGGAAAAGGCATTTGAAATCCAGTATTCTCTCTCCCCTTTTTCCTGATAGAAAAGATAAGGTTTGACCATATTGCCTTCATTGCAGAATGCGGAATATATGCAGGCCATATGCAGCGGATTTATCAAAATCTCTCCCTGTCCATATCCGCTGTCCGCCAGTTGTATTTCCGTCCCAATATGTTCTGTGTTGGAATATTGGGATTGGGACATATTAATTTCAAATGGCAGCTGTGCGCCAAATCCCAATGCCTTTAAAGCATTCTCCATTTTCTCAAAGCCAATCTTTAACGCCGCCTTGGCAAAATAAATGTTATCAGAATAAATCAAGGCATTTTCCAGAATGACTGGTTCATATGTGTGAAGCGTTGTCACATAATATGCCCCCCCACGAAGCGTCCTTTTGCCAGCTTTTCCCCACATTCCCATAATCCTCATTAGGGTTAATCGCTCCCTGCTCCAGCCCAATGGCGGCAATAATTGGTTTAAAAGTGGAGCCTGGGCACCACGTCTGCCGGAAGCGGTTATACATTGGCTTGTTTTCATCCTCGTTAAGCGCCGTCCACTTTTCATTTGACAGTCCCATAATAAAATCATTACTGTTATAAGACGGCGTGCTTACAAGGGCCAACACCTCCCCAGTAAAGGGATTCATTGCCACAGAGCAGCTTTTGTCTTCTTTAAATTGTTCATACAATACTTCCTGAAGCTGGGCATCTATTGTAAGCTGTATATCCTGTCCATGGGAAACAGGCGTCATGCCAAGTTCCTTTTTTTCATTGCCCTGTGCATCCACAATATAAATACGGCAGCCGTTCATCCCTTTTAACTCTTTTTCAAATAAACCTTCCATACCAGCTCTTCCAATCACGCTTCCTGCGGTATACCCTTCTCCCTGATGCTTTTCCAGGTCCTCCGCCGTAACCCCCTGCACATAGCCGCACAAATGGGCCGTTGCCGCTCCATAAGGATACTCCCGTACCGTAATGTCGGATATCATAATCCCTGGTATGGCAAGAAGCTTGTCCTGCCGTTCTTTCTCTATTAATACTTCTTCCTCCGGTTCCTCTGACATAAGCGCAAGTTCATTTACTTTGGGTATCGTTTTGATGGGGACAAAAGAATCTTCCTTCACCCACTTTGCAGAAAGCTTCTTTTCAATTGCTTCAGTCTCCATGTCCAAAAGCCGGGCGGCCTCTGCAACAGCTCCATTCCAGTCTTCCAGCCTTCCTGGAACAATTCCCACCGATGAGGCCGTCCCCCACCCGGCGAGAACATGCCCTCTCCTGTCAAGAATTTCACCCCTCTTTGCCTCCAGTACAGAAACCCTGACTTTATCTGACGCGCTCAAATCAGGAAAAATCAGCGAATCATCCCAAACCATCTTATAGCCATCTTCACCGTCCACAAAAAATGCTTTATTTTCAAAGCTCATCTTTCCGGCCGCTGTGTCAAAAGAAGTCTGATATGTCACAGCCAGCTCTTTTTCGTCAAAACTTTTCACATCTACCTGCATATTCCGCATTTCTA
>CAMUHA010000067.1 GCA_947088515.1 uncultured bacterium | reverse complement strand
CCAAAATCGCTTAAAAGCATGGAGAATCCATATGATTATGAGTACCGGAACCAGGTGATGAACCAGGCAGGCGAATGGTACAATTGGGACCATGCTTATTATAATGGAAAGTATTATGTGTATTTTGGCATTGTTCCGGTTATATTGCTTTATCTGCCCTGCTATTTACTCACAGGTGTCCATTTACATAATTTTATGGCGATATTTTTCTTCTCTCTGTTGTTTCTGGCAGGACTATTAGGTACAATTCATGAAATTCTGCGAAAGTGGTTCCCCAAAACATCTCTTGGAGTCTGGTTTTTGCTAATGGAGCTTATTCTTACGGGAAGTGGTATTTTGTATATGACTAAAAGACCGGATTTATATACGGTGCCAATTCTTGCGGGGCTTGCGTTTGGACTTTTGGGATTATGGTGTTTTCTTCGTTCGGTCCGGGGGAACGGTGTCTCGTTAAAGTATCTGGCAGCCGGGTCTTTACTGACTGCACTGGTAGCAGGGTGCAGGCCCCAGCTTTTGATGTTTTTATTGCCAGTGTTTTTTGTTATATGGAAGCATTTGTTTCCGGTCAGAAATAAGCTGTCTGCAGTACTGGCTTTTGGTGTGCCTATGCTTTTGATGGCGGCAGTGTTGATGTATTATAATTACAGCCGTTTTGGTTCTGTCTTTGATTTTGGGGCAAACTATAACCTTACTTTAAATGATATGCGCAAAAGAGGCTTCCAGCTTGACCGGATACCTACAGGGGTAATTGCATATCTGCTGCAGCCGGTCAGACTGGCGCTAAGATTCCCTTTTGCAGAGGCAATTTACTTTAACAGCCAGTATATGGGAGTTACCATACAGGAAGCCACTTATGGCGGCATATTTATGACCAATTTATTTGCGTGGTTTGGCATTCTTCCTGTTCTATACCGCAGGGAATTAATAAAACAGGAAAAAACAGCCTGGCAGATTTCGGTATCCTGTTTGTTTGCAGCGGGAGTGATAATTGTCGCGGATACCAATATGTCGGGAATTCTGCAGAGATATTTTGGAGATTTTTCTATTTTTATTATGCTTTCTTCCGCACTGTCTGTACTGCTGATATTAACTTACCTGCAGCAGGCAGGAGAAGGTCCGAAAAGAATTGTTATCTCTCTTTTGCTTATTTGCCTGATCTGGCAGATTGTATATCAGGGAATGACATTTTTTCTGGATGCAGGGGAATCACTTAAAGAATTAAGACCTGATTTATATTCCCATGCTAAATATCTGACAGAATTCTGGCTATAGAGGCTGGGACTTTTACCTATGTGAATATAAAAAAGTCCTGGAAAGTGAAGGAGGACGTGATATATGCAGACGGTGAACAGCCTTACACTATTTTTGTGCTGTGGAGTAATTGCTGTTGTTTATTTAAATAAAAAAATGGAAAAAGAAAGTGTAAAAGATGCAGCCATGCACACTTTGGAAAACCAGAAAGAAAGCGGCAGGAGGGCATTCTGGCTGCTTGCTTTGTATGGACTGCTTGCTGTAAGAGCGATTGGGTTTGGGGATATTCCGGGAGGAGTGAACCAGGACGGGGCAATGGGTGCGGTTGATGCAAAAGCTCTTGCCATGTATGGGACAGACCGTTTTGGAACCTTTATGCCTGCCCATTTCAGAGCCTGGGGATATGGACAGATGAGTGCGCTGCTTTCCTATCTGACAGTGCCATTTATAAAGATTTGGGGACTTAATTCATTTGCTATGCGGATTCCCATGCTCATAGCAAGCCTTATGGGGGCAGGGAGCATATATGGGATTGTAAAGAAAGTTTATAATGAAAGGACTGCAACGGCAGCTTTCCTGCTTCTGGCAGTTAACCCATGGCATTTTATGCAGAGCAGATGGGCTCTTGACTGTAATTTGTTTCCTCATATGTTTGTAATAGCCCTTTATTTTCTAATCAAGGGAATAGAAAAAAAGAAAAACTTCTACTTTTCCATGGTGTTTTTTGCTTTGTGTATGTATAGCTATGGCGTATCATTTTACATGGTCCCCTTTTTTTTGTCAGCAGCTTCTGTTTTATTGCTATGGCAGAGGAAAGTAAGCATATGGGAAATGACAGTTTGTGTATTAATTTATTTTGGAATCGCCTGGCCGATTTATGGAACTATGTTTGTAAACTTTATGAAATGGGATACCATAACCCTGCCTTTTGTAACAATGGAATCTTTTAAAGAAAATGTCCGTGCTGCGGATATCCTGTTTTTTTCTGAACACATAGGGAAGCAGCTTTTAATAAATATTCAGGCATTGGTTAATGTGGTATTTTTGCAGAAAGATGACTTGCCATGGAACTGTGTCAGAGGATTTGGCGCTATGTACCAGTGCGCCATGCCCTTTATTATTCTGGGAGCGGTTTTGGTATTCCGCAGGGCTTTTGGAGGAAAAGGTGATAAGAATGATAATAATAAAATTCCCAATACCCGCACTGCCTGCCAGTTGCTGGTGTTTTACTGGATTTTTGGCCTGCTTACAGGGATTATGATTAATTCTGTAAATGTAAACAGAATTAATATTATTTTTTACATCCATATTATATTTGCTTCTGTTGGGATTTCGTTTGTTGTTGTTAGATGGAGAACTGCGTTTGCAATCATATTTGCAGTGTTTGGCATACAGAGTATCTTATTTTTCCACCAGTATTTTACTTCCTGGGCCCATGAAATCTCAGATGCTTTTTATGAAGATTTTGTAAGCGCTATGGAGTATGCAGGAGAATATAACAGCGATTTTTACTGCATCACACCGGACACCCAGTACGAGGGAGCTTATAATGTGACGGAGATACTTACTCTCTTTGTTTTTGATATAGATGCCCGGTATTTTCAGGGGGAAAGCGATTATTTCCAATATAAGGAGATTGCTTACAGGGAAAGATTCACATACAGCAATCCTACTGTTATAGACAGAAATACACTGTATGTATTTAAGAGCAGTGACCAAAACAGGTTCCCGGACAATGAATTCCATGTGATGATTTTTGGAGATTATGGAACTGCAGTGCCCTGGGCCTGTTACTATAATGAACGGATACCGGACTGGCGCCGTAAAAGCTAAAGCGTCAGTATCCAGTCACGAAGCCATCTTAGGTGGTAGCCATATTCTCTATTTATGGGCAGGCCGGATATGATGGGGAAGAAAAGGAAAAAGACAAACACAGCGATTGCCAGATAGATGGCAGTCGCTTTTTTTCCCCATGAAAATTGTTCTTTTATGTGCAAAATTGTATATCCCATCATCAGAATGACGAATAAAATAGCCGGAAAATAGTGATAAATAAAAGTAATCCGGCTGATTGACATCCAAGGCACATACTGGGCTAAATAGGAAATACACAAAAAGCCAGCTTTTTTGTCTTTTTTGAAAATCCAGAGGTAAAATATATAGACCACACAAAAAATACCTGTCCACCAGATTGCCGGATTACCCATACAGCTGACAGCGCTCACATCCGTTGAATTTACTGCATCATTTGCATCCAGAAGCGGCATCCAGATGAAGGGCCACTCATAAAAAGGAGAGCTGTAATAATGTTCGGCAACTAGATTTGAGTGATAATCGAACATATAAATGGTACCCTGGATTACCTTGTCAAAAAGATTTTTGTAAGGTGTATATCCAACTACAGGGATAAAGCAAAGTGTATAAACAACCAGGGGAACAGCAATAAAAAATAAACAGCAGAACAGAAACAATCTAAATGTCTGTCCTTTTGGAAAGTGGGTAATGGTATACCAGAAAAAGAGAACACAAAGCCCAACGCCAGCATAGACTCCTGTCCATTTGGTTGCAATGCCGAAAGCCATGCTGATGCCGCTTAACGCAAGAGGGGTATAAACCTCTTTGGGAGGAAATTTGTCACAAAGCGCCTGGCCGGATGCCCGGTAAGCAATATCTTTTAAAAAGTACTGATACATATAGTAATACATTAAAAGGATAAAAAAGGCTGCAAATATATCAATGGTTGCAATTCTTGAAAGGTTATAGTGCATACAGTCAAATACCAAAAGCGATGTGACTGCAGTGGAGACAAAGGAATCCTTAAAAAGTCTCTTTGCAAAAAGATAGATAAGGGGGATGAGCAAAATACCAAAAACCACAGGCATAAACCGCCAGCCAAAGGGGGTCATTCCAAACAAAAGAATACCCAGGGAAATCAAAATTTTGCCCAGATGGGGGTGGGTGGTTTCATAAGTGGTAAGTCCATGGAGAAACTCATAAGCGCTCCGGCCATGATAAACTTCATCAAACATGGTGCCTGTCATATATGTTTTAACAAAGGGGAATGTATCCTGTTCATCAAAAAGGGCGGGATATTCCGCTGCATTGACAGGCAGGATTACAGAACCGTCCAAACGCTGGACGACCAATTCGTTTAAAACGCATTCATCATCAGTGGTTACAATTCCAAGATAGCGGAGATTGTAATTTAAGTCAATTTGGTTCCAGGCAAACACAGACTCTGCCACAGCCTCTCCATTTATCACCTCCCATGCACCTGTAACTTCATTAAATGCAGAGATGGAAAAATGCCGGGTGTTAAGATTTCCAAGGAAAACTGAAAAAGAGCTTAAATCAGTGTACTCCCCAAAGTCCAATACAATATCCCGGTTAACATTATCTGTCCGATAAAAAGACTGGGGTGCATATGTGTTTCCAAGCCTGAAAAAAGCAAGTGCAGTGAATATGAAAACTAAAACAGACAGGGAAAGGCAATCTGTCCGTTCAAGAAGCCCCATAAAGGTAACGTTTGGGAATTTAGCGCTAATAGATGTGACAATACGGTTCATGGGAATAGACCTCCAAAATACAGGTTTAAAATATTTCTTATAGTATAGCAAGTTCTAAATCCGGTTACAATAGTTATAAAATTTTTGTTTCAGGAGGCAGATAGATGAAAACATATATGCAGATAACCAATATTCACGGAAGAGAGATTCTGGATTCCAGAGGGAACCCTACAGTGGAGGCGGAAATTACGCTGACTGACACTATGACCGGGAGACGGTACGCTGGCAAAGCATCAGTTCCTTCCGGCGCAAGTACAGGCCGGTTTGAGGCGGTGGAGCTTCGGGATGCGGAGACAAGATATTTCGGCCTTGGGGTAAAAAAGGCGGTGAACAATATTAACACCAAAATTAAAGAGGCGATTGCCGGAAGAAACGGTTTAAACCAGATTGAAATTGACAGAATACTGATTGAAACCGATGGAACAGATAATAAAGGGAATCTTGGAGCTAATGCAACACTTGCGGTTTCCATGGCAGTGGCGAGGGCAGGAGCTAAAGCTCTCAATATTCCCCTTTATCAGTATTTAGGCGGCGCTTATACAAGGCTGATGCCGGTACCTATGATGAATATATTAAATGGGGGCAAACATGCGGCTAATACAGTGGATTTTCAGGAATTTATGATTATGCCCGTACAGGCGGAAAGCTTTTCTGATGCACTGCGCATCTGTGCGGAAATCTATCATTTTCTCAAGAAAATATTGGAGGAAAAAGGACTTGCTACCAGTGTGGGAGATGAAGGCGGCTTTGCGCCGAATCTTCCAGATGCAGAGTCAGTGCTTGACCTGATTGTAGCGGCAATAGAAAAAAGCAACTATTTTCCAGGGCAGGATATAAAAATTGCCCTTGACGTAGCCTCCAGCGAATTATACAATGAGAAAACAGGCATGTACCATTTCCCTGGTGAAAGCTCTCTAAAGGGCGCGGAAGTGGTGCGTGATACGTCTGAAATGATTGCTTATTATGAAGATTTAATCTCAAAGTATCCGATTCTTTCCATTGAGGATGGTCTTGCAGAGGACGACTGGGATGGGTGGAAGCATATGACGGAACGGATAGGGGACAAAGTCCAGCTTGTAGGAGACGATTTGTTTGTAACAAATACCAAAAGACTGGATGCTGGAATTAAGCTTCATGTGGCAAATGCGATTCTGGTAAAAGTAAATCAGATTGGCACTGTATCAGAGGCAATGGAAGCAATTGAAATGGCACAGAAAAACGGATATAAGGCGGTAATTTCCCATCGCTCTGGGGAAACCGAAGATACTTTTATTGCCGACCTTGCAGTGGCTGTTAATGCGGGACAGATTAAAACAGGCGCGCCCTGCAGAAGTGACCGGATTGCCAAATATAACCAGCTTCTTAGAATAGAAGAAGAGTTGGGAACAGTTGCGGCATATAAGGAGCCATTTAATAAGATATAGTATTTTCAGACGATATTCTGTACAGAACTGTTTGTGCCGTAAATGGCATATGGCTGGAAGTGTAAAATATACACCCAAATAACCAGAGAAAATTGTAAGATACACAGGATGAGAAAGGAAAACATCAAATGACAAAGCAATGTAAGGCAGTAATACGAAGGGTATTTTCGTTGGTTCTTGTAGTGGCGGCGCTTGGCATGATGCCTGCCCAGAACGCATTAGCAGTAACCCAAAACGGGGCAATTGCCCAGGGAATTGACGTTTCTAAACACAATGGCGCTGTAAACTGGGGGCAGGTGGCGGCTTCTGGAATGAAATTTACTTTTATTAAAGTGGGAAGCGCCAAAAGCGGTGTTGACCCTCAGTTTGCAGCTAATATCACAGGCGCACAGGCAGCAGGGCTTAAAACCGGAGTGTATATTTATTCTTACGCAGTGACACCGGAACAGGCGGCGCAGGAAGCTCAGCTGGTATTGCAGTGGATAGAGCCATATACTGTAAATTATCCGATTGTTTTTGATATTGAGGACAAATGCCACAAAAATCTTTCAGAACAACAGCTGATTAATATTGTCAATGCTTTTTGTACAATTATAGATGCAGCTGGTTACTATCCTATGGTCTATTCCAACAAAAACATGTTTGTGGGGAAGATGAGCATTGTAGGATGGGATAAATGGGTGGCACAGTACAATGATACCTGCGAGTATGACAATAATGTATGTTTCTGGCAGTATACATCCAGTGGGAAAATTGGCGGAGTCAGCGGAAATGTGGATGTAAATTATCAGTACAAAGATTACAGCCAGCTGATTATTCCCGAAGGGTTTGTAGGACATAACGGCGGCGTGCGTTTTTACCGTAACTGGAAGATGCAAAAAGGCTGGGTAGACTTTAATAATACAAGATATTATCTGGACGGTGCCGGGAATATGGTAGTTGGCTGGTTTACAGATGCAGCAAACAATACATATTATTTATCACCGACAGATGGCAGCATTGCAAGAGGACAGTGCCAGATTGACGGGGCAGATTACTACTTTACAGCCGATGGGGTGAAGATGGCCGGCTGGGTGGCAGTAAATGATAAAAAATTCTATTATGACCCTGGGGCAGGTGGAAACATGAAGCGGGAATGGATGAGTGATGAACAGGGAAACTTCTATTATTTTGACAAAACCGATGGCCATATGCTGACAGGTGCCCAGGTAATTGATAATGCTAATTATCTTTTCAGTCCTGACGGGATACGGATGGGAGGCATGATTGCAAGAGAAGATGGCAGCAGCTATTATTATGACCCTGCTTCTGGAATAATGCTTACCGGCTGGTTCGAAACGGCAGGAAAAACCTGCTTTGCAGATGAAGCTGGGCATGTGGTAACAGGCGCTTACGAAATTAATGGACAGCCTTATTACTTTGATGAAACCGGTGCGCTGGTTAGAAATCAGGTTCTTGAGATAAATGGAATTACTTATACCGCTTCACCGGAAGGCGTACTTATACCAGTGGTGGAAGAAGCTGCGACACAAGAAGGAGAAAATGCACAGCCTGCGGCTTAAACTGTGAAGTACAAAAAGATTATATTGAAATAAAATAAAATACTTGAAATCTGCCAGCTTATGTGTTACACTAACTCTTGCTTGGCACTAGGAGGTGTAGAAATGGCAGCATTAAGAATTGTAATTCAGATAATTTTCATTATAATTTGTATCGCACTGACAGTGCTGGTACTTATGCAGGAAGGCAAGTCAGCAGGTTTAGGAGCTGTAAGCGGTGCCGCAGAAACATACTGGGGTAAGAATAAAGGACGTTCCATGGAAGGAAAGCTTATTAAGATTACCAAGTATCTGGCAATTGGGTTTATGGTGATAACTGTAATTTTAAATCTTAATGTATTTTAGGACTTAAGGCATTCTTGTAAAAGAATGCCTTTTTCGATAGGAGAAATGTGAAGACAGATAACAGACAGGAAATAAGGGATAAAAGAAAAAATTTAATCATCCAGCTTATGGAGGACGATTATTATGTTCCCATGAAGGAGAAAGAGCTTGCGGCCTTTATGCAGGTGAAGCCAGAGGAGAGAGGGGAACTTAAAGAGATATTAAAGGAACTTGTTTTAGAGGGAAAACTTCAAATCACTAAACGGGCAAAATATGTTAAAAGTGATGGGAGAGAAGAAGGGCTGACAGGAACCTTTATAAGTAATGCAAGAGGCTTTGGGTTTGTGGAAATAGAAGGAAGGGACCAGGACCTTTATATACCGGAAGAAGAAGTAAACGGCGCTTTCCATAAAGACACTGTGCAGGTGGAGCTGCTAAAAGAGCAGAAGGGCAGACGGCAGGAGGCAAGGGTAGTAGCCATTTGCTCCCACGGTCTTTCAAAGTTGGTTGGAACCTATGACCATGCAGGCAGTTTTGGATTTGTGGTCCCTGACAGTGATAAAATTCCTGTGGATATTTTTGTTCCTAAGGAACGTTCTAAAGGGGCAGTTACAGGACATAAAGTAGTGGTGGAGCTGACCAGCTACGGGGACAAAAAGCATAAGCCGGAAGGGAAAATCATTGAGATTTTAGGTCATGTAAATGACCCAGGTGTGGATATTCTTTCTATAGTGAAAGGGTATGACCTTCCTGTGGAATTTCCAGAGAAAGCATTAAATCAGGCCCAGCGTGTTTCAAAGGAAGTAAGTGAAAAAGACAGGGAAGGCCGCAGGGACTTTTGCAGAATGCAGATGGTGACAATAGACGGTGAGGATGCAAAGGATTTGGATGATGCAGTCAGCCTTTCAAAAGAAGAAGGTAAGTATTTTCTGGGAGTACACATTGCGGACGTGACAAATTATGTGCAGGAAAATTCTGTTCTTGACAGGGAGGCTCTTAGACGGGGAACCAGCGTCTATCTGGTAGACCGGGTAATTCCCATGCTTCCCCATACATTATCAAACGGAATTTGTTCTTTAAATATGGGGGAAGACAGACTTGCGTTAAGCTGCCTGATAACACTGGACCAGAAAGGAAGAGTGCTGGATTATGAAATTGCAGAGTCTGTTATAAACGTAAACCAGAGAATGTCCTATACAGACGTAAACTCTATTCTGGAGGGCGATGAAGAAACAAAAGAGCGCTATAAGGAACTGGTTCCCATGTTTTTACTGATGAAAGAACTATCTGACATTGTCAGGGAAAGCAGAAAAAAGCGTGGCTCTATAGATTTTGATTTTCCTGAAAGCAAGATTATACTGGATAAGGACGGAGCGCCGCTGTCCATTAAGCCCTATGAAAGAAATGCAGCGACCAAAATCATTGAGGATTTTATGCTGCTTGCCAATGAAACAGTTGCCCAGCATTTTTACTGGATGGAATCCCCCTTTGTGTACCGGACCCATGACTACCCTGATTTAGAGAAAATTTTAAAGCTTGGGACTTTTATTAATAATTTTGGCTATCATATTAAAGTGAAAAGTGGTGACAATGAGATACATCCCAAAGAAATCCAGAAACTTCTTGGAAAGATAGAGGGAACGCCGCAAGAGGCGTTGATTAGCAGACTAACGTTGCGGAGCATGAAACGGGCGCAATATTCTGTAGACTGCACCGGACACTTTGGCCTTGCATGTCAATATTATTGTCATTTTACGTCTCCTATTAGAAGATATCCGGATTTACAGATACACCGGATTATTAAAGAGCAGCTTCGTGGAAAACTTACTGTGGAAAAAATTGACCATTATAATGGTATTTTGCCTGAGGTGGCAAAACATTCTTCCCAGATGGAACGAAGAGCAGATGAAGCAGAGAGGGATACCGATAAACTGAAAAAAGTCCAGTATATGGAGAGGAAAATAGGCCAGATATTTGAAGGTGTTATTTCAGGTATCACAGCCTGGGGAATTTATGTGGAGCTGCCAAATACAGTGGAAGGTTTAATCCATGTGTCAAAGCTTGAAGGAGATTACTTTTGCTATAATGAAGAAACGTATGAGATGATAGGCCGAGACACCAAAAGATGCTTTAAACTGGGGCAGAAGATAAAGATTATGGTAAGCGGTGTCAGCATATTTGATAAAAGCATAGATTTTATACTTGCACCAGAAGAAGAGTGATGGCAAAGTCGCGGCGCTGCCTGGGAGAAAGGGGATGGTGGGGAATATGGCGAAGGATGAAAAAAAACTTGTAGCAAACAACAAGAAGGCATACCATGATTATTTTATAGAGGAAAAGTACGAAGCCGGGCTGGTTTTGCATGGAACGGAAGTGAAATCCCTGCGTATGGGAAAATGCAGTGTAAAAGAAGCATTTGTCCGGATAGAGGAGGGGGAAATATTTATTTATGGTATGCACATAAGTCCTTATGAAAAAGGGAATATTTTTAATAAGGACCCGCTTAGGGTAAGAAAGCTGCTTTTGCACAAGCAGCAGATACGAAAACTAATTGGAAACAGTTCGGAAAAAGGCTATACCATTGTTCCTCTTCAGGTATACTTTTCAGATGGAAGGGCCAAAATTGAGATTGGATTGGCCAAGGGTAAAAAACTGTATGACAAACGGCAGGATATTGCCAAAAAGGACCAGAGAAGAGAAGCCGAAAAAGAAATGAAAATCAGGCTAAAGGGGTAAAGAATGCCTAAGCCTGTCCCGGCCGGGACTTGAATCTTTTAAAACAAGTTAATTTCAGATATTGCAATTTAACATCCGGTTGATTATAATAAAATTAATTAAGGGATAGTAAAGGTTTCGACAGGGGTCTTGCAGCTGGAGAAGCTATCCGCAGGCGATGCGTTAAATCGCAAAAATAAATATAAACGCTGAAGATAATTTAGCATACGCTGCCTAAGGGCAGCTGTCCGGCCTGATGCACCTGCACATTAGGAATCGGGCATCGACTATGCAGGAAACGATATGGGCTAAGCTTTGCACCTGTGGGCGTATTATGAAGCTACTGAATAAACCAGGGTGTCGGTTTCCAGGTTTAGGAGGGAATGAGGGTTTCCCGGAATAATCGACTATGATAGTAGAAGGACAGGGAATAGGTCTTTGGACGCGGGTTCGACTCCCGCCTATTCCATCAAAAGGCGCCGGACATATGGAGGTATATGTCCGGCAGATAAGCCAGAGTAACGCCGTTTCAGGCATATTGCCTGGGACTTTTTTTATGCACACGGGCGTCCAAATGAAATGTGTCAGCAAGCTGACAACGCCCGGCGCATGGGCAGGGAAAGATGGCTCTTCCCTACTCGATTGCACACGGACGCGGAGAGGAAATATGCAGCAAGGAGGGAACCTATGGCAGACAAAGAATATTTTGTGGGCGGATATTATTTCAATTCAAAAGAAGATGTGAAACAGGCACAAAAAGAGCAGAAACAGGCAGAATATTTTGAGTCAAAGCTGGAGGGCAGGAACGGGCCGGGAATGTTGGCAGCTTATGACAAGATATTGGATCAAAAAATATTTGTGACGCCTATAGGCTGGACCTATTTACTTAAATTACAGGAAAAACTGCGTCTTTTGGGGGTTGCGGAGGAAAAAATAAGGCCAGTTCCAATGTATTTTAACTTTACTCTAAAAAATGGTAAGAAAGAAGAGGCAGCACAGAGAATTATTTCTTCTGGTAAAAAGACAAAATCAGACAAAGGAAAAATTTCAATAATACTAAATTTTGTACTGGCAGGGCTTGTGCTTGCAATGTTTGGTATTGCGTTAAGCGGGAATAATCCCAATATTTTAAATTATAAAAGAGTAATACTAAATGAATATGCCTCCTGGGAGCAGGAACTGACCAAACGGGAACAGGAATTAAAGAAAAAAGAAGCAGAGCTGTTAAATGGAACAGATAACGAAACTTTTTTGAATGAACAATCTGGTAATTGACGCCGAAGAACAGATTTCACAGTTTTTACATAATTTTGCAGTATACTATAATAAGACGGCTAAATAATATCATTTGATTTCCTGATTAAAACAGATATTGCAATGAGTATCAGAGAGGACAAGTTAGTGGAGAGACTGAAAATTCTTGTGGTGGATGATGAATCCAGAATGCGCAAATTAGTTAAAGACTTCCTGACAAAAAATAATTATGAGGTTTTGGAGGCAGAGGATGGCAGCAAGGCTCTTGATGTATTCTATGGACAAAAAGATATTGCGCTTATTATCCTGGATGTGATGATGCCGGAAATAGATGGCTGGGAAGTGTGCCGGGAGATTAGGCAGTATTCCAAAGTCCCTATTATTATGCTTACAGCCAAATCAGATGAAAGGGATGAACTGCAGGGGTTTCAGCTGGGAGTAGATGAATATATTTCTAAGCCTTTTAGCCCTAAAATACTGGTAGCTAGGGTGGAAGCCATCCTGCGCCGGACAAACCAGCTTGGAAAAGATGAAACTATTGAGGCTGGAGGTATTATTATTAATAAAGCGGCGCACAGTGTTGCAATTGATAACAAACCTGTGGACTTAAGTTATAAAGAGTTTGAACTTTTGGCATATTTTGTAGAAAACAAAGGGATTGCGCTATCACGTGAAAAAATATTAAACAATGTGTGGAACTATGATTATTTTGGCGATGCAAGAACGATTGATACCCATGTGAAGAAACTGCGCAGCAAGATGGGGGAAAAAGGTGACCTGATAAAAACAATTTGGGGGATGGGGTACAAATTTGAGTCAGAGGTATAAAGTTTATGAAATTTTCAATCCGGCGGCAGTTTGCGCTTGTATTTGGTTGTCTGATGATGGGAACAATTCTTTTATGCTGGTTTATCAATAATACTTTTTTGGAGAGATATTATCTTAGTAACAAACAAAAAGTAATGATGAATGCCTACCAGATTATAAATACGGCATCAAATGAAGGTGCAATTGACTCTGATGCTTTTGATATTGAATTTCAGAAAATCTGTGGAAAAAATAATATTAATATTATTTTATTGGATGCACAAACAAGGACAATTAAGACATCCATGAATGATTATGAAATTTTAAGCAGACAGCTGCTTGATTATTTATTTAAAAAAGAACATCCATTCAAAACCAAAATGCTTACAAATGAACCAAACTATGAAATGTGTATAGAGCTGGATAACAGGACCCAGCTGGAATATATTGACATGTGGGGGATTTTGGATAATGGAAATCTGTTTTTGCTTAGAAGTCCTTTAGAGGGAATCAGGGAAAGCGTTTCTCTGGCAAATCGTTTTCTTGCCTATGTGGGAGTGGGGTCCGCATTATTTAGCGCACTTATTATTTTGTTGGTTTCCCGAAAAATAACAGAACCTATTATGGAACTTACCAGGATTTCAGAACGCATGAGGCATTTGGATTTTGATGCAAAGTATACTGGAAACAGCAAAACAGAAATTGCTCTGTTGGGGCAGAATATCAATGAACTATCAGAAACGCTTGAAACAACCATATCAGAACTTAAAAGCGCCAATAATGAGCTGGAGAGGGATATTGAAAAGAAAAACAAAATTGATGAGATGCGGAAGGAATTTTTGTCCAATGTCTCTCATGAGCTAAAAACACCTATAGCTCTGATACAGGGGTATGCGGAAGGGTTAAGAGAAGAGATTAATGATGATGCGGAAAGCAGGGATTTTTACTGTGAGGTTATAATGGATGAAGCTTCCAAAATGAATGATATGGTTAAGAAGCTTCTTACATTAAACCAGTTAGAGTTTGGCAATGATGCTGTTACAGTGGAACGTTTTGACATTACAGCTCTTATAGACAATTACCTTCAATCAGCAGCAATTTTATGCAGGCAGAAGGAAATCAGACTGCAAAAGGCCAAGTATCCGCCAATACATGTGTGGGCAGATGAATTTATGGTGGAGGAGGTTTTTGGCAATTATTTCAGCAATGCGGTAAACCATGTTGCAGGAGATAAGGTAATTGATGTTAAGTTAACATTGAGGGAAGAGTCGGTGAGAGTTTCTGTTTTTAATACAGGTTTACCTATACCAGAAGAGAGCATACCCCATATCTGGGAAAAATTTTATAAAGTAGATAAAGCCAGGACAAGGAAGTATGGTGGCAGTGGAGTTGGATTGTCCATTGTTAAAGCAAGTATGGAAGCAATGAACCAGGAATATGGGGTAACAAATTACACGAATGGTGTGGAATTTTGGTTTGAGTTGGATACCTCAAAAGAAAACTATAAATAATTAGACTTGCAGAAGGCTTTGGAAAGGAGCATGGTTATAAGGATGAAAGAGCAAAAACAGGGAAATAATCGGAATATTAATGACCTGGACAGGGCGGAAAGGCTGCGCAGGGAAGCGGAATTTCTGGAATACAAAGAAGGAGTAAGGTCAAGACTGCGGCAGCTTATGCAGCTTTCAAAAGACCCGATGTATGATACCTATCTAAATCAGATGATGAAGGACCTGGAAAGTGGAAGAGCAACCCCAAAGCAGGTAGACTGTGAAGCGCGCCGGAGCTATCAGGAATACTGCAGGCGTATGGAGCATAAACCGGCAGAACCTACCAGGCAGCTGCAGGCTGGAAACGATATGGCAGGTACAATGCTTCCACAGGATAGTATTCAAAATAAAAAACAGAAGCACAATATGGAGTTTAAGGTAGGCATTCATGTTTTTAGTATTATAGGAGCCGTATTTGTATTTGTGGCCTATATGGTGTTTGGATACAGCTATTTAGAAGGAATGTCACAGGGAATTTATTTGTGTGG
>CAMUHA010000066.1 GCA_947088515.1 uncultured bacterium | reverse complement strand
TGTAGAGGAAACCTTATACATTTATTTGGAATGCTATGTTTATGTGTCCTTATGAGTGTATGTTATATTTTGATTACGTTGATATTTCAAGGATTTATGGATATTGCAGCGGGAGATTCGCCAGTGACTTTGATGCAGATGTCTTGTTTTTCAATATTAGCAGTTTTATTATATGCTGCCAGTCAGATTTTTTCCTCCTTAGCAGAAGGTTACATTTCTGTAAGACTTGAAAAAAATATAAGAGGAAATCTTGTAGAAAGTATTTTCGATAAGCAATCTCTGGAAATACATAAGCTGCACTCTGGGGAAGTATTAAACCGTTTGACCTCTGATGTGAGTAATGTGGTAAATTTTATCATACAGCTTTTTGGAAGACTATGGATGATATTATTTACTGCTTTATTGGCTACAATTTATTTGTTCATCTTAAATTGGAAAATGGCTATATTATATTTGATAATTATACCTTTGCTTTTTTTAACAATTAGCAAGTTTTCGCCATTACTTCAAAGGGCTGCAGGTATTGATTCAGAAAATGAAGATAACAATAGAAAGCAAATGCAGGAAATATTAAATAGATTTAATTTGTTTCAGGTTTATTCCATGAGAGATGTAATTAGGGGAAATTGGGAGGAACTATATAAAAAGAAAAAGAAGAGCAAGATAAGATTATCTTTGTTGGAAGGTGAATTTGGTTTTTTAAATACAATGATGTCATTTACTATCTTCTTATTATCCAGTGGAATTGGCGCCTTTTTTGTTTTAAATGGAGATAATAAGGTTGGAGATTTAGTAGCAATGATTCAATTAAGTAATTATATTATATTGCCATTGACCGAGGGAACACAATGGATAGGAACATTTAACAACACAATTGTAAGTGTAAGAAGAATTAATGAGTTAGAAAAATTAAACGATAAAATTAGTATAGAAGGCCCCCTTTTGGCTTATAAGGAGACTGACTATATAAAGATAGAAGATTTAACATTTTCATATGGAGATGGAAGAGAAAATGTACTGGAAAATGTATATGCAGAATTTTACAAAGGAGAAATTACAGGTATAATTGGTGCAAGTGGAAGCGGAAAAACGACATTATTAAATTTGATATTGGGGCTGTATCCAAATAACATAAAGTCATCAATCCGTGCAGTATCACATGATGGAGATATTAATTTTACAGGGTGCAGATATAATATATCTTATGTACCTAGTAGTAACTTTGTATTTTATGGTACCGTAAAAGAAAATATATGTATGTCTTTGCCTTACGAAGAAAAGAGGTTTCGGGAAGCATGCAGGCTTGCAAACCTTGATGGGGTGATTAATTCCTTTACAAATAAGGAAAGAGAACTGATCAGTGAAAATGGAAATAACTTGTCAGAGGGGCAAAAACAAAGGGTTGCATTGGCAAGGGCATTATATAATGATACAGAAATCATTGTATTTGATGAACCAACAGCGAACTTGGATAAGGCTTCTTGCGATTTATTTATGGAAATGATACGTAAAGTTAGCAATAGTAAGATATCTATTATTGTAACTCATGATAGTGATATGATGAAAAAGTGTGATAGAATATATGAATTAAAAAACAAAAAACTAATATCAGGTAATTGTGGTGTAATAACTTATGGATTAAATGGAGCTGAAGAAATATGAGTGTAAAATCTGATATTATTAGTATTAGGGAGAAAAATTGTTTAAACAATCCAAGATTTATGCAGATTGAGATAACTAATAAATGTGCTTTAAGTTGTCCACAATGTTATAAAATTCCTGTAAATATGCAGAAATTTATGGATTTGGATGACTATAAGCATCACATTGATGAGGCGTTTTTACTGGGAGTAAAGGGAGTTTCACTTATGGGTGGCGAGCCATTTGCTCATAATAATATTATAGAAATGATAAGGTATGCAGCAGAATATGATATTGAAGTAACTATATTTACAAGTGGATGTTATTTAAGAGAAGAAGTTGTTTCCCAATTAAAAAACATAAAGAAAATTACCTTATTAATTTCCTTAAATGGTTCCTCTGATGAAATAAACAGTAAATCAAGAGATGGATACAATGCGAGCGTTAATGCGGCAAAAGTATTTGAACATAATAATATTCCTTTTGGCATTAATTGGGTAGCAAGACATGATAATGTTTTAGATTTTGAAGACCTGATTAAATTTTCTAAGAAATTAGGTGCAAATTTTATTAATGTTGTTGCTAATAAATTAACAGGTGGTATAGAAATAGATTCACCTTTAACCAGGAAGGATTATGAGGTACTATTTGATGTTATTAGTAGAGAGAAGAGTTCTGGATTTATTACAATTCAAAAGTGCTATGACATATTGTTATCAAAAGTACTAAATTATCCACGTACTATTTTATCAGGATGTCAGGCGGGAATTAGTGTATGTGCGGTCAATCTGGATAATTTGTATATGCCGTGTTTACATTTGATATACCCTGAAGAATTTAACTCAATTAAAGAATATTGGGAGAAATCTGAGGTGCTAAAAAAGTTAAGAAATAAAGACAAAAAAAATGCAGGTTATTGTGTGGAATGTGAATATGTTGAAGAATGCAAATATTGTAGGGCTATGTCAATAGAATCACATAAAAATTTTAATAGTGGCATAAAAAATTGCTGTTTTAATGAGGAAAAAGTCAATTATGAAATTATCAAAGTATAATCACTTATATACACCTAATGGAGAAGAGGCAGTTCTGATAAATTATTTAAATGGACAAATACATATATTTAGAGGACAGGCTAATGATAAAATCTACAAATTTTTCAGAGATGGGGAAAAAAATCAAAATGTAGAATCTTTTTTAGCAGAAAAAGGATATTTAGTTGATGATGGATATAATGAAGATAGTATAGTTGCGGAAATAGAAGAACGGATATATGAACAGACAGACATGTTATCTTTAATTATCATACTTACTGAAAACTGTAATTTGAGATGTATATATTGTTGCGAGGAGCATATTCAAAATCGGATTCAACTTGAATTACAAGAGAAAATCATCGAATTTGTAAAGAAAAATATAAAAAAATATAAGATATTAAAGGTAGAATGGTTTGGAGGAGAGCCGTTACTATGTATGGATATTATAGAAAAAATGTCAAAGGCATTTATAAGTATATGTGAACAAAATTTGGTTCAATATTTTGCAGTAACATCAACTAATGGATATCTATTAAATTGTAAAACAATGGAGCGACTAAAAAAGAATCATTTATATGCTTATCAAATTACGGTTGACGGATTACAGAAAACACATGATAAACAACGGATGTGTAAGGATGGAAGTGGAAGTTGGGAAGTCATAATAAATAACTTAAAAGATATTCGGAATAATCTAAAATCAAATATGATTAGTATATTAATCAGAACAAATATAACTCATCCCATTTATGAAAATATTGAGGAATATATGTTATTTCTGCAAAAGGAATTTGGAAATGATAAGCGTTTCAACTTTACTTGGAAATTAGCTGAGGATTGGGGCAGAATAGAAGAGAATGATAAGAAAATTTTGTGTGGAGTTAAAGAATATTCAAATGTGATAAAATTGGCAAGTGATTATAGATTAAGAAATCGCTATCTTGCTGGTACATTGCGTCCAGGCGCAAGAGTATGTGAAGCTTCAAAAAAAAACTCATTTATTTTTTTCCCTTCAGGTATTGTTGGAAAGTGTGAACGAAACGTAGAACCAGAAAAAAGTCATATAGCCAATATAGATGACCTATTGCAGGACCCGGAAAAATATTTAAATATAACATTAACTAAAAAAAGGTTAAGACCTGAAATGTGCCATACTTGTGAAAAACTTCCGATATGTTTAGGGAAAGCTTGTCCATTCTTAACAGATATTCAGTGCGGATATGAAATGATAGATATAGATTTAATTTTACATTGCATTTTAAAATGTGATGACACTTGTAAGGTTATATATCATATATAATAGATATTTAAAATCAGTCAAACAAAAAATAGTAAAGGAATGTGATAAATTTTGGACAAAAAAATTAATGAAATTATTGAAGTTCTGGTAAGTAATAATTTAATATCTAAAGAAGAAATAACTACAGAAAACTATGCTGTTATTTTAGCAGGCATTGCAGATGAAATTGATTCACTTTTATATATTTCGATATTAGTGGATATTGAAGAAAGATATAATATTATTTTACCAGAAGATGCAATGGAACGTAATGTGTTTGAAAATATTGATGATTTTATTGTTTGTATTAATAATAAAATAAATTCAAAAGGAAAGGAGGAAGACAGATGAAAAAATTAAGAAAGTTACGTAAAACAAATTATAAAGCCATATTGAATGCTGAATTTACATGTTTTAATGCACTTTGCTAAAACACAAAGAATTTGAATAATTCCTATAAGAGAATTATGCACAATGATTTATAGATGTGCCATAATATGAGAAAGAAATTATAAATTTTGATGTCTTGTATTATGGCGCATTTTATAAAGTTAATGTTATATTTGATAAGACAAGGAGTATTTGTCAAGTATGAAAGTAAAAGTTGCGATGATAGACACCGAAGTACATAATCATCCTATTTTAAAAAATATAGTTATTAATAATATATGGAAATCTGATGAATGCAAAAAATGTTGGCACGGAACTGCGGTATGTGGTGAAATATATCAGGTATGTCAGGATATTGATGTTGATGTTTATCCTATCTTTACAGATGATGAAGCAGAAACAGAAAAAATAATTAAAGTTTTAGATTATATTGCATCTAGTGATAAAGTATATCATGTTATTAATATGAGCTTAGGCGTACAAGAGTCTGAATGTGTTAATCAGATTGAAAATATATGTAAACAAATAGTGAATAAAGGTACTATTTTGGTTGCCGCGTTTAATAATAATGGCACAATGACCTATCCTGCATGTTTGGATTGTGTAATTGGAGTAGACTTATCAGCAAAGGTTTCTGGAGGATATATTTGGATTGATGGTGGCACTGTAAATATTCTAGGGCCATTGGAGCAAAAGAACGTCTTATACGACAATAAGCGAAGGCTGGTTATAGGTTCCAGTTTTTTGTGTGGTCATATTACAGGCTTAATCTGTAAATACATTATATCTATTAATGGAAAATATCATCGAAATGATATTTACAGATATTTACGTGAAAATGCTTCAGAGCAGAAAAGTTATGGAAAAATAGCTGATGTGGAATGCTTTGAAATGAGTAAAGCTGTTTTATTTCCCTTTTCTAAAGAATTAGAGACAGTACTCAATTTGCGCAAATATACAAAATTAGATATAATTGGAGTTTATGATATAAAATTTTCGTTATCTTGTGGATTAGAGGTTGAAACATGGGATAAGAAAAAATATATAGTGCAGAATATATCTAAAATTGAATGGGATAAATTTGATACTTTTGTAATAGGCCATATTGATAAATACATAAATGCTGGTGTTGGAAAATATATTGAAGAAATAGTGAAAAAAAGCATTATATTTAACAAAAAAATATATGCACTTGATGATGAGATATTAACTTTATATAAAGAAAAATATCCACAGCTTGGAAATATAGTGTATTGCCCTATGATTAGCAAAAAAAATTTTCCTCATGCACAAATGGGAAAAATGTGGAATATTCCTATACCTGTTATTGTTGTTTTAGGGACAAGATCTCAGCAAGGTAAGTTTACTACTCAAATAGAGATGTATAGTTATTTTAAAGAACAAGGATATTCTGTTGGTTTACTTACTTCCGAACCAACAGGAGGTTTATTTGAGGCTGACTATATTTTCCCATATGGATATCATAAAACAGTAAGTGTTCCATTGGATGAATATGCAATTTATATAAACAATATGGCATATAAATCGTATTTGAAAAATAGAGATATTATACTTTTTTCAATGCAGGCATCCACATTACCAAAGAACTATTTTAATATGAACCAATGTACTACTATGCAGTTTTCACTATTATTTGGATTAGCTCCAGATATAGTTGTCCTTACTGTTTCTCCTGATGATGAAATAGACTTAATTAGAAGAACAATAATGGCAGTGGAGGCATATTCACAGGCTGTGGTGAGTGCCATAATGGTTAATCCGGTAATAATTAAAGTAGATGAAAACGGCAGGATTAAAAAAGTTAATTTAATGATTTCAGATGAAAAAAAATTGGATAGTTTTATTTTAGAACTCTCAAGTAATATAAACGTTAGTATTTATAAGATGAGTGAGGAAAGTTCGAGGTCTATTGTTGAAGACATTATTGACATCTTGAGCGAGTAGAGTGTGGAGAACGGTCAACCTACAATGTTTGTGTTTTTGGAAGTGTATGTATGCCGGAAGGTTAGAAATAAAGAAATAATATGCTTTGAGGAGAAGAAATGATTTATAATAATTTAGCATTATCTATTACTAATCGTTGTAACGCTAAATGTGAGATGTGTGGTATAAATGCTTGTCAGTCACATGAATCAGAAAATGTAATTGAGGGAAAAAAATTAAAAAAGATTGTAAATGAAATATGTGAAAATCCGTGGATTAAAAATATAGTTTTTACGGGAGGAGAACCCTTTTTATATCTTAATGAGATTAAAAAAGTTCAGGTCGATTTACATAAAAACGAAAAGAAAATTTGTTGTGTAACAAATGGACATTATTTTAAAGATATAGAGAAGAGGGAGGATGACTTAAAACTATTTATTGACTGTAAGTTTGATTTGATAAATATAAGTGTTGATGAATTTCATTTAAATTATATTGATATACAATGTTTGAGAGATGCAATAAATATATGTAAAAAACATGGTATTGAGCTAGTCTTTAAAGTTGGTTTAATGAAGGAAAATCAGATCTGTATTGATATGGCCAGAAATTTGGGACAGGAAATTAATGATATGAAATTTCAAATATATTCACTTTGGCCAATAGGAAGAGGAAATGAGATCTCAAAGGACTGGTTTAAGCTTTATTCTATAGAAGATATAGATTTAACCTGTAAAAGGTCTTCAACTTTTTTTGTGGATGAGAAAGGCAATTGTTTTCCGTGTTGTTTATTTAGTAAACCACAAAATATGTCCGTAGGTAATATAAAAGATATTTCTGTTAACCAGGCTATTAAACTAGCCAGACAAAATAAGTTATATAAATATATATATTATAATGGATTTAAAGATATATTGAAGATTTTGATAGAAAAGAAATTGCTTAATAAAGATTTAAAATATGCAAATGTATGTCACATATGCGAGACAATTGTAAGTTCAAATGATTTAGTTAATGCAATCAATTGTTTGCTTTAATGCAGGTTCTGAACTATTTTGACATTTTACTACAATTATTTTGCAGAGGAAAAATGATAAATGGAAAATAATATAAAGAAGAAATTAGATATTATAAACCCTCTTTTAAAAGGACGTCTTCATATTGCCTATCCAATGATATCTTTTATGCGACATCCTAAAGGACTACTGTTTCTATATAATTTTTTTCTTAATATAGAATGTAATAAAGAAGGAGAAGACTTGAATGTCTGTTATGTTTCACAATTGGACCATAGAGATATTTCATGGATTCACTATTTGAATCATTACCACTGTTATTTAAATTTCTTCGATGAGGAAAGTGAAGGATTACACACGGATTTTCAAGATGAAATAAATCAGAATAACTATATTTATCTTTCATTTGATGATTTTTATTTACCATATAAAATGGAAGAACCAATGCATCACGAACATATAAATATGATATATGGATATGATAAAGAAAGAAAAGTTTATAATACAATAGGATATGATTCAAAAGGTAAGTTTAGACCCATAGATTTGCCATTTAGTGCAGCAGAAAAGGGAATTGTAAAAACAACAGTAGAAACATTTTCTCCAGATATGAAAAAAGAGTTTATTTTCAGTACACAGCATTTTGATTTACAATTAGCTGACTTTTTAAAGGGGATAAATAACCTGGTTTCTGAAAAAGCACTGGCATTTGATGGAATAAGGAAAGAAACATTTTTATATGGGATATGTGTTTATGACAGGGTAATGGAAAGCATAAAACAGTTGGATGAGAAGGACAGCTATGATATACGAAGCTTATATATGCTGTATGAGTGGTCAAAGCTTAATTATGTAAGAATTAAGTATTTGAGGGAAAAGCGGATTATAAACTGGGGAGAAGAAATAGAAAACCTAGCGTTTCTAAATTATACTGAAATGAAAAAAGGGCATTTCATGATGATAAAGTATATCTATATAAAAGACAATAAGATATTGCCCTTGATTTTAGAAATATTAAAACGTCATAAAGAAAGAAGCATTCATTTATATACAAAAATGAGAAATGTAATGGAATGAAAAAATGGAGTTATCATGGGATATGAGGATTTAGAGCCTGATAAAGAGACAAAAATAATTTATAAGGAGAAAATATATACTTATAATGAAATATTAAGTAACATAGATGAAGTGGTAGAGTCTATTGCCTGCTTAGAGCTGAATAGACAGTCTGTTATAGGGTTGCTCTTGGAACGCTCTCCATGGCAGATTTTTTGCATGATGGCTATATTAAAGTCTGGTCATGTGTATTTGCCGGTCAATAGAGAACTGCCAGAAAAGCGAATTAACTATATTTTGTCTCAGGCAGATGCGGATGCTTTTATTGTAGACAAGTATTATTATGAAAAAACAAAAGAGTCTGCGGAATATAATGCAGTAAAACAAATAAATAATAATTTGATTGTGATAGAGAGGAAGAAGGATAAAAAACTAATTCAAGAGAAAGAATGCAGGACTGCGTATATTATATACACCTCTGGAACAACTGGAAGGCCCAAAGGTGTTGTTATAAATCTAAGAGCTCTTTTGAACCTAAAATGTGCCATGCAGAAAACTTTTTTATGGGAAAAAGGAAAAAGAATTTTGAGTATGGCGGATTATTCTTTTGATATGTTTGTACCGGAAGGAATTCTTGCGCTGTCTGCGGGACTTACCATTGTTATGAGCGATGAATCTGGGATCGTGAATCCTCGGAAGATGGTAAAATTACTGAATAAGTATAAACCTCAGTATATGCAGATTGTACCATCAGCTCTTAAACTTATAATGATTGCTGATCCATGTTTTACCTGTCTCCAGACTTTGGATAAGTTACTGATAGGGGCAGAAAAGCTGCCGGATAGTCTTTTTGAAAAGATAAAAAAATTTTATAGAGGACAAATTTTTAATTTATATGGACCAACAGAAGCTACAGTATGGTGTAGTGTGGCGAATCTGACAAATGAAAGAAGCGTACATATAGGCAGATGTTTGTCTGGTAACAGTATTACTGTTATGAATGAGAGAAATGAAACAGCATCACCTGGGGAGAGTGGAGAAATTATTATTTCCGGCAGGCAACTGGCAGAGGGATATTGGAATGATAAAGAGCAGTCAAAGAAAAAATTTTTTGTCTATGGATATGTGAGATATTATAAAAGCGGTGATGTTGGATTTATAGACCGAAATGGTAATATACATTGTACAGGAAGAAAAGATGAGCAGGTGAAACTGCATGGTTTCAGGATAGAGCTTTTAGAAGTGGAAAATATTGTAAACAGATATTCAGGAATTGGAGATAGTGTAGCAACAATTTTCGAAACAGAAAATAATCAGATGATGTTACTTTTTTATACAGCAATTGAAAGTATTGATTCTGACAGTCTGATATCCTTTTTGAAAAAGGAGTTACCAAGTTATGCAGTACCATCACGTCTTATTTGTGTAACAAAGATGGAATACAATAGTAATGGAAAAAAAGACCGTAAGAAGATGATTGAAAAGTACTTACAGGGAGGAATAAATCATGGATAGAAGAAAGATAGAAGAGGAAGTTATTAGTCTGGTTCAAAAAATTGCTGAAAATAACAGTTGCTTAAAGATGGAAGATGTAATTGAGCAGTCTGGTATTACCTCTATGAATTTTATAATGCTGGTAATGAAGATAGAAAAGAAATATCAAATAGAGTTTGATGATGATGATGTCAATTTCAAAAAGCTGCATACAATAGAAAACCTTGTGGATTACGTTTGCGAGAGGATAAAGGGTAATGAAAAAACAGCCTGAAGAATATGTGATACCAGAATTTAAGTATGTAAATCACCATATGTTGCCAAATGGAGAGATTGATCAGGTAAGTCTTTGTATTGACTGCTGGGATCAGATTTTGTATACAATTCTGGCAAATTCTCATATAGACCCCATAAATTATTTCTATGGAAATATTAATCCAGAATTTTATGAATATAATGGACAGTGTGGATTGAGACGGGTCGAAGAGGATGTTAACAGGGAATTTGAAATAATTACTGTGGAATCATGTTTGGGAAATAATCTGCTTGATGAAATCAGGCAATCAGTGTCAGAAGATTTTCCGGTTGCCATGATAACAATGTTTGACATGCTTCCAAATTATGACTGGTATCAGGAAGGGATAGAAAAAGGGACACATAATGGACATTCTAATTTAATAGTAGGATATGACAAAGATAACATTTTGGTCATAGATAGTCCGCTTGTTTTTGTAAAAAACAGAGATAAAACGACTGATTATAATAAAACACTTCATCTTATTGATAACAGATATGTTTTAAAAGCTCTTAGCGTTTATTCAGATTTGAAAAAAATAAAGTATATAGGAGACGGGAACTGGCGGACTTTAAAAAAATCTGATTTCCCCAATAAGGTGAAAAATATGGTGCATGACTTTTATGAGTCGGGGACCAAGGGAAGGGCAGCCATCAGGCATTACATAGAAGTAGCGCAGAAAGAAACGGAAGGAAAGTTAGCTCGTCTGGTGTATTATGATGTGCATCTGATATATTCTAGGCATGAATTATTAAAGAAATATATTGAAAAGTATGAAAATAAAGACACAAGATGGGTGGAGGCGCTTCCGTTTTTGGAAAGGTGTATTGATGACTGGTTTTCGTTAAAGATGCTTTTAAACAGATCAGACTATATGGAGAACTATACTTTCAGAAAAAAAGAACGTCATATGCTCTGCAAAATATTAAATGACGAAGATATTCTTATGAAAGCTTTATCAGACTGCTAATGATATATCTTGTGTTATTTGTCTTGTATCAAATTGTCTAAAACATTAATGATACAACAGTCTATGAAGAGAAATAAGTGGGCAAAACGTTTATTCTTTAATAATACCTCATCATTGATAGGGTGATGGGGTTCTTATCGTACAATTTATGAAAATATAACAGGGACAAGCAAAATCCCTATCCAGATATATCCATCTGTAGTTGCTTTTAAACGAATGGAGATGACAAAAAATAAATTACATGGAGTTATTCATATAATGACTTTTTTGATGGAAAATTTAATTATAGAGAATTAAAAAGAAGTATCAGGAAGTGTGGGAATTTATATGATGCGGAGGATAGCAGATGAGCATTATTGAAGTAGAATCATTAAGTATGATGTAGTTAAAGAGGGGGACAATATGATAATAAAAAAGGAAATATTTCAGCCGCTGATACTTACAATTCCAGAGGATTCTGCATTTTTTCAATTTTAAATCCAGCAGAAGAAATCTCAAAAAAATAATTATGGAAAATATATAAATTTTTATAGTTTTTGAGACTCAAAATATGGTAATAAATTCAGGACAGGGATAAATTAATGGAACTTGTTTCAGACATGAATGCTGTTGCTGTGATATCTAAGGATGAGTCATGTTCCTTAACGGCACTAGAAGGTGTGATGATGTGTAAACCACTAATTTTGTATTTAGATTTAAAAATTATATGGATTACGAAAGCATTGAAGGAACACATCTTGTTTTAATTTATGGTGTTGATACTATACAGAACACTCTTTTCTGTAAAGATTTTTCTGGAAGCAAGTTCGTCAACTTTAATGTATCCTTTCGTGTATTGAGAAAAAGTCTTGAACTTTACCACAGGTCATTTGCGAGAGAGTCAGATGGTCTTTTAGCATTTCAAATAAAAAAAGTATATCCCGATGTTGACTATGCAAGAGTATATTCTGAGTTTCATAAATTAAGACAAGAATATTTTTCCTATGGAGCGGCATATGGAGTTGGCTCAATTAATCTGATCCGTAATGATATAAAAAATCAGCTACTAAGTATGTATCAGCTGATAGATGGTTTAATGTTGTCTATTATCTTCTTGAATTATCTAAATTGTTCGATTATGGGTATAAGATATTTGAGTTTAAAAAGAATTAATGTTTCAGAAAATATTTTAAAAGACATGGTTGCATTATTATCTATATGTAGAGACGATTTTAAGATTGCTGCTGAATTTTTTTGTGATTCGATACAGAAATTTAAATATGATTGTTGTGACATAAAAAATATGTGAAAATATATAGTAAATCTCTTGCCCACTGTTCTGTATATCTTTGGTTTATAGATACTAGCAGGGCCAAGGAAGCTGTAAATGACAACATTCCGTAGAAGTTATTACCAATTTCTCACCATCAATTCAAGCATTTAACAATTTAATGCGGGAAGCGGAGAGTCAGTTCTTTCTTTTGCCTGGTCCGTATGGACAGGATGAACCGGAGCAGTATGCAGGAAAGGTGAGGGAACGCCAGATGGGATATGGGTTTGGCTTCCGGTTCTGTTTTTACAGGACTGTCTGTGGGACAGGGCGTTTTATAGAGGCTTACAGAAGAGGGAATAGGGAAATGAAAATACAAAGCAGAAAAAAATATCAGCCAGATATCAATGGCAGAAGATGGTCTGTTTTAAGTTCGGTGTCATTTATGTTTGAGGCATCTCCGGTATTTACCATTATACAAATACTGGCCTGTATAATAAATGGACTTTTTCCCGCCCTGATGGTTATTGTGAATGCTTTATTTGTAGATACGGTTTTGGATGCCCTTGCAGGAAAAAAGGAAATGGCGGACGTACTGCTTCCTTTAAGCGGAGTTATAGGATGCTTGCTTTGGCAACGGCTTTCGGATGCGCTGCTGCAGTTTGGGCAGGGAATAAGAGACAGAAGGCTAAAGGAAGGTCTACAAAATGCTTTTCTGGACAAAATTGCGCAAATTGAATATTGTAAGCTTGAAATGCCAGAGACGCAGGATTTAATCAGAAAGACAGCCTTAAATCCGGAAGAACATGTTAAACAGATGTTTGACAGTATAAAGGGAATAGGCATACTGTTTCTGCAGAATTTTTCTTTGTTTGTAATTTTGCTGTCTAAGGTATGGTGGGCAGGGGTCCTGATTTTTGCAGGAGCGGTTCCGTTGGTGAAGTTGTCACTAAAGGCGGGGGACGATGATTACAGCGCGCAATCAGAGGTTGTGGAAAAAAGACGGTGGTTTGAATATTTAAGCGGGGTAATGTTGGGAAAAGAAGCGGTTTTGGAAAGGTCGCTTTTTTCAAGTGTGCCATTTTTGAATAAACGGTATGAGAGGACTTTTAAGCAGGCTTATGAGGTAGAGAAACAGGCATTATGGAAGGGCACTGTAAGGATGAAGATGGGAGGAGTGGTTTCAGCGCTGTTTGCTCTTATATCAACCTTTTTGCTTTTGCCGGGAGTCAGAACAGGAGAAATAACGGCAGGTATGTATATTTCTATGGTTAATGCTGTTTTTTCTCTGGTAAATACCATGACCTGGAGTTTATCTTATCAGATGGAAGGTTTAGCTAAAGGACGGGCTGCGGCAAAGGACTTAAGCGTTTTTTGCGAAATGCCAAAGGAAGTCAGGAAGAATAATCCGAAGGAAAAAAGTCAATCATCCAGACCATTTGAGAGTCTGGAATTTGTTGATGTACGTTTCCGGTATCCGGACAGTGATGCTTATATACTAAATGGAGTATCTTTTCGGTTGGAGGCAGGAAAGCATTACGCTTTTGTTGGAAGAAATGGTGCAGGAAAAAGCACCCTTATTAAACTGATGGCAGGACTTTATTTGGAATATGAAGGAAAAATTTTGATAAATGGCAGGGAACTAAGGGACTGTGGGCAGGAGGAAGCTAGGGACTTGCTTGCATATGTATGGCAGGACTATGCAAAGTATAGCCTGACTGTCCGGGAGAATCTGCAGTTTTCCCGGAAAATTGAGGACAGTGAACTGGAAAGCGCGCTGGAGAATGTTGGACTTGGAAAAATAATAACAAAACTTTCAGGGGGAATGGACACCGTTTTGGGTAAGCTGGAAGAAGGCGGCACAGACATTTCAGAGGGACAATGGCAAAGAATTGCTATTGCAAGAGCCATTGTAAATGGAGGGAAGAAAGGAAAAGCATTTATACTGGATGAACCTGCCGCTTCTCTGGACCCTGTTGCAGAAAACCAGGTATACCGGCAATTTGCGGACCTTGCAGATGGAAAGACTGCATTGTTTATTACCCACAGACTGGGAGCGGTAAAAGATGTGGATATGATTTTTGTTCTTGATGGAGGTGTGGTTGCAGAGAGTGGAACCCATGCTGAGCTGATGGAGAAAAAAGGATATTATGAGAAAATGTTTGTAAGCCAACAGGAGTGGTATTTATGAAAAGTTTGGAAAGAATAAAAGGATTTATAAAAACAGTAGCGTTTATCTATCCAATAACACTTAAGAACTGTCCGGGAATATTTCTGGGTGGAAATTTATTTGGGCTTTTATCAGGACTTATGATTGGGATTCAGACCACAGTTTTGGCTGCATTTTTCAATGCAGTGTCAGTGGCGCAGGCAAATGGATGGGAAAGAGTATTTTTGTGGGGCGCTTGTATGGGGCTGGTGGTTATAGGAAATGAGGTAGTTAATGGATTAATGAATTATTTTCTTGACTGTGTCAATAAGTACTCTGAATCAGGATATAAAATGCGACTTCACGAAAAGGCCGGGAAACTTTCCCCCATAGATTATGAGAAGCCGGAAGTTCTGGATGTACTGGAAAAAGCATCTAAAGGGGCGGATCATGCTGCCCAGTTTATGTCTGAAGTGACAGAGCTGTTTACGATATACATTCCCTATCTTTTTGCTCATGTGAGATAAAGAAGTAAAAGAAGTGTAAAAAATTTTGCCGTT
>CAMUHA010000065.1 GCA_947088515.1 uncultured bacterium | reverse complement strand
ATGGGACCTGGAAATATGATGACAATCCCTCTTCCATGAAAGCAATAAATTACTGGTGGGGAATGTCTGCCGGCGTCATTGATGTAATTTGTTCCCAGCATCTGCCTATTGGAACAAAACGGCTGGTGGAACTTTTAAAGAACACTATCACTTCCGGGGAATTTAATCCTTTTTCCGGCATACTGTATTCGCAGACAGGAGTCGTGGTAAACGAACCTGACAGAAGTCTTTCACCGGAAGAAATCATGACTATGGACTGGCTGGCTGAAAATGTTATTGGCTCTATTCCAAAAAAAGAAGAACTGACGGAGCAGGCCGCGCCTGTAATTAAGCAACAGGGAGTAATAAAGAAAGAAGGTTAAGTTACATATGAAAATACTGGCAATTGCGGATGAAGAATCCAAATCTTTGTGGGATTTTTTTGATAAAAGCAAGCTGGAAGGAATTGATTTGATTATCTCCTGCGGCGATTTGAACCCACATTATCTTTCTTTTCTGGTAACTCTTTCCACAGTGCCAGTATTATATGTACATGGAAATCATGATGGAAAATATGAGCAGACACCGCCGGAAGGATGTATCTGTATTGACGATCAGATATATGTGCATGAAGGTGTGCGTATCTTAGGGCTGGGAGGCTCCATGCGATATAAGCCCGGCCCCCATCAGTACACGGAAAGACAGATGAAACAGCGGGTAGCGCGATTATGGTTCCAACTGTTCCGCAAACGAGGGTTTGATATCCTGGTCGCACACTCTCCCGCATATGAATTAAATGATGGGCGTGACCTGCCTCATCAGGGCTTTCAGATTTTTAAAACTCTTATGGAAAAATACCGTCCAAAATACTTTCTCCACGGACATGTCCATATGTCCTATGGAAGAAACCATAAACGGTATGATAAATACATGGACACCCATGTAATAAACGCATATGAAAAATGTGTCATTGAATTTGAGGATGAAAACCCAAAAGACCACATTTATTAGATTCCTGTGCACAGGGGTTCAGCTGCGTATTTACACAGCTGAATCTGGCACTTTATCTGACGCTTTATCCGTTGCCTTACCAAGCGCCGCTTTTTTCTGCTCTTCCAGAGCTTCCTTTAACCGCTGGGTAATTTCTTCCTCTGTCTCGTCAAATTTCTCAAGAAATCTGTCCCACTCTTTCAGAGTAAAAGAGCTGGCTCCAATCTGAAAGCTCTGTTGGGTTTCTCCTTTTAAGACCTTTTTATAAATTTCATCCATCTTATTGCGGATTTCCCGGCCTGCATCCACCTCTTCTTCTGATTTTGACGCAGCCATCATATTTTCCAGAAAACTTTTATTTTCGCCAGTTGCGCTTTCCTTAAAGGTGTCAGTTCCCTCTTTTCCGCCTGCCTGTGCCATCTGCCGGGTCCTGCCCAGATACATCTCTCTTTGCCCGATCCCCATTACTGCCATAAATGTTTCTCCCTTCTGCAAAATGATTTTTTGATTAAGTCATATGGTTGAAAAGTGCAGACCCTTTTAGTTATCAGGGATTCTGCACTTTTAATCATATAACTATATCCCGGCGCCTCTTGTGAAAGACAAAAATACCAGAAAATATTACCATTCGGCTTAGATTACCACCGGAAATCAATATGCTGACCTATCGCCTTTTCTTCTTCCGTCCATACCGAATTGCTCCGAGCATCGTAAACAATATCATTGATTTTTTTTAGAAGTTCCTCTATGGAAGAAGCGGATACTGTGACTAAGTCCTCTTTAGTCTCCGTCTTTTCTTCCCGTTTTTCTGCCCACTTTTCTTCGGCTGCTTTCTTAGCTTCCTTTTTGACCGCTGTTTTTTTCTGCTCCGCCTTCTTCTCCGCATTCTTTTCAATACGTTTCTTCTGGGCAGCTAAGGACTTATCCACAACTGCAAAGAATGATGCGGTTCCGCCATCGTTTACCTGCATGCCAAAAGCCTTCACGCTGGAAGCATTGCTGCCAAGGCTTGCCTTCATCTGCGGCAGTTTTGTTCCTGCGCTGCTGATGATGCTTTCGTACTGCTTACGGAACTTTTCATCTGTTGCCATTCTCTCCAGCTTTTCCTCATCAATCAGCACTACCATTTTGTTAGGATTTGAATAGCTTCCCGCTCTGGACTTAGCAATTTCCTTCATATCGTTGCTCACAAGGATAAAGTCCATATTTGAAAACTTTTTCTTTAATTCCTTATAATATTCCGCCGCCTTGTCGCTAAGCTTCGGCTGTCCTATGGTTTTCCCATAGTTTCCCGGTTTCTTCTGGGTACTTGAAGTCTCGTTTACCTGATTTGCCTGTGCGCTGCTTTCAATAATTTCTGGTGATATCATACTTTTTCCTCCTTGATTAAATTCTCCGAAATCCATTTCGTCTTACAATATAGAGCAAACGGCAAATTTACCTGTCGTTTACCTTATATATCGGCCTCAGGCATGTTTTTTATAATATTTTTCCCATAAATGTAACCAAATGGCAGGATATTTGTCACAAAATATTTCTTACAAATACCCTGCCCATTCTCCAGTTATAGGTTACTTCAAAAAGCCTGCTGCAAGGCGCTACTCTTTATGTCCGCAGCCACTGCAACATCCACAGTCACATCCGCACTGCATGGATTTGCCGCTCTTTTTATCTTGCACCATTTTCCTTATAATCAATCCCACAATACAGGATAAAACCACCGCTGTAACGATTGTTCCCATAATCTGTCTCCTTCCTAAACTATTATTTTGTTTGGACCATTCTTTTTAAATCCGCTTTCAGTGTTCTGCTTTCTTCATAAGGCCGCACCAGCAGATAAAGAAAGATAATTATCAGAAAAACCGCAGTTATTGTTCCCATTCCCAAGGCGCCAGCGCCAAAGAACATTCCAAGCTGGTAAACACATAAGGAAACCGCATAAGCAAGGGCAGTCTGATAACCAATGGCAAACCAGAACCACTTTATATTATTCATCTCCCGCTTAATTGCTCCCATAGCCGCAAAGCAGGGGGCGCATAAAAGATTAAAAATCAAAAAGGAATATCCGGCAATCCCACTGACGCTTCCCTGGAGCTGTCCCCAGATTTCCGCTCCGTCTCCGGCCACCTCCACAAAGCCAAAAAGGATTCCAAAAGCGCTCACCACATTTTCCTTTGCAATCAGCCCGGTAATGGCAGCAACCGCCATTTTCCAATTCCCCCACCCAAGAGGAGAAAACAAAGGAGCCAAAACACCGCCCAGAGCCGCCAGTACGCTGTTTTCCAGCTGTTCCTCCTCTAACATGCCAAAGGAGCCATCCGCCCAGCCAAAGCGCATAAGAAACCATAAAATAATGGTGGACAGAAGAATAATGGTGCCTGCTTTTTTAATAAAAGACCATCCTCTCTCCCACATACTTCTTAAAACACTGCCCACTGTAGGCATATGGTAGGCAGGAAGTTCCATCACAAAGGGGGCAGGATTTTGGGCGAACATTTTTGTTTTCTTTAAAATGATTCCAGAGCAGATAATCGCGGCAATTCCCAAAAAGTAAGCGCTGGGAGCCACCCACCATGCCCCTTCAAACAATGTGCCTGCAATCAGGGCAATAATCGGCAGTTTGGCTCCGCAAGGCACAAATGTGGTAGTCATAATCGTCATTTTCCGGTCACGGTCGTTTTCAATGGTTCTTGAAGCCATGATACCGGGAACACCGCAGCCGCTTCCAATCAGCATAGGAATAAAAGATTTCCCTGAAAGCCCAAATTTTCTGAAAATCCTGTCCATAATAAAGGCCACTCTGGCCATATACCCGCAATCTTCCAGAAAAGCAAGAAAAATAAACAGCGTGAGCATCTGAGGCACAAATCCCAGCACGGCGCCCACTCCTGCCACAATTCCATCCAGTACAAGACCCTGCAGCCATTCTTCACAGCCTATAGCAGATAAAGCACTTTCAAATAATGCCGGAATCCCTGGCATCTCCATCCCCAAAAGACGCCATCCATCTCCAAACAAACCATCATTTACCCAGTCTGTTGCCCAGCTTCCCACTGTGCTTACGGATACTCCATATACAATAACCATAATCACCGCAAAGACAGGAAGCGCAAGCCATCTGTTGGTTACAATCTTATCAATCTTATCTGAAACCGTCAACTTTTCTTTATTTGCTTTTGTATAACATTCATTTATAATGGAAGAAATATACACATACCTTTCATTTGTAATAATGCTTTCTGTATCATCCTCCATTTCCTTTTCAATCAGGGCGATTTCAGCAGACACATCAGGCACATGCCGCATCTGTTCTCCAATTTTGTCATCCTTTTCCAGAAGCTTAACTGCAAAAAAACGCTTTTGTTCCTCCGGGATATCACTGCCCAATTTGTCCTCCACCGCTTCCAGCGCATTTTCCACTCTGACGGCAAACTTATGTACCTGAGAAACTGCTTTTTTCCAAATTGCCAGCTCTGCTGCCCGCTCCGCCGCTTTGGTTATTCCCGTTCCCTTTAGAGCTGAAATTTCCACCACTTCACAGCCGAGCTTTTCACTTAGCCTTGACACATGGATTTTATCACCACTTTTTTCCACCATATCTATCATATTTATGGCAACAATCATTGGAATGCCAAGCTCCAAAAGCTGTGTGGTCAGATAAAGATTTCTTTCAATGTTTGTACCGTCTACAATATTAATAACAGCATCAGGCCTTTCCCCAATCAGGTAATTTCTTGCCACCACTTCTTCCAGCGTGTAGGGAGAGAGCGAATAAATACCTGGAAGGTCCACAACTGTCACATCCCTGTGCCCTTTCAGCTTTCCTTCCTTCTTCTCCACTGTAACTCCCGGCCAGTTTCCAACAAACTGATTAGAACCAGTCAGAGCATTAAATAAAGTTGTTTTCCCACAGTTTGGATTACCTGCAAGTGCAATTTTAACTGACATATAATATTCACCTCTACCTTTTATTAGTTTTGTCTAACTAATTGTTAAAAAAATTAAACCCCTGTTATAAAATTCTGCATAGTTGCTGCCTGCCATAATTTTATGCAGACTTACTTCTGAAAATTATTCAACCAGAATCATTTCCGCATCTGCCTTTCGCAGGGTCAATTCGTACCCTCTTACCGTTACTTCCACCGGGTCCCCCAAAGGCGCTGTTTTTCTCACAAAAACATCCACCCCCCTGGTGATTCCCATATCCATAATCCGTCGTTTAACCGGTCCTTCTCCGGTAAGCCTTGTTACCTTTACGGTTTTTCCACATGGAATTTCTTTTAATGTCTTCATTATTCCTCCTCATTGCCAGAGCGTGTCAAAAAATTATTTCAAAACATTCTAAAACATACTCCGGTTTACTAAAATTTTATTTGCCATATCCCTGCCAATGGCAACTCTCGCATCTTTTACATTCACAATTAAGCTGCCGTTAACAAAAGATACAACAGTCACAACACTGCCAGTTACAAACCCAAGATTTTCAAGAAATCTTCTTGTTTCTTCCTTCCCGCCAACTCTGTGTATTACTCCGGCCTCTCCTTCTCTTACCATTGATAATGGCACTTCCACACCTTCTTTCTATGTCACTCTTATCTGCAGCGCTGCATAAAGTAAATTTATAAGCGTAAGTACTTTGCTTCTATTTTTAGTTAGTATATTCTATCTTTTATTAGTTGTCAATAATTTCTTTATATATTTTTAAGTTTTTTTTACATTCATTTTGTGGTACAATGAATAATCATCAAAAAGAAAATCAGGGGAAAGTAACATGCATGTAAACGAGTCGGCGGAAAACTATCTGGAAACTATATTAGTCTTAAGTAAACGCAAGCCCGTTGTGCGCTCGGTGGATATTGCGGAAGAACTGAACTTTAAAAAATCAAGTGTCAGTGTTGCAATGAAGAATCTGCGTGAAAAAAACCATATCACTGTTACAAGGGAAGGCTTCATTTATCTTACACCTTCTGGCAGTGAAATTGCAGAAATGATTTATGAACGCCACGAACTCCTTACCTTATGGCTGACAAAGCTGGGAGTGGACGAGCACACTGCCGCGCAGGATGCCTGCAAAATTGAGCATGTTATCAGTAAAGAAAGTTTTGAAGCAATCAAAAAACATATTAAATAAACAGAAAAAAACAGACAGCGCCTTTTCCCTCCCCATAGATATTATACCAGATGAGAGCTTTCAGGATTTTATGGACAGAAAAGCTGTTCCCTTCTTATCCTCAATCGTTAAAACCGGATATATAAACAGGGAAAAGAGCGGCAGGCTTTATTATGAAGCTTACCGCCCTGCCTGCGCCGACCGCGCAGTTGTTATCAGTCATGGCTTTAGCGAGTCTGCTGAAAAGTATAAAGAGGTTATCTATTATTTTACTAAGGCTGGTTATCAGGTTTATCTTGCAGAGCACAGAGGACATGGCCGGTCCCTGCGTGAAACCTCCCACCCTAACATGATTCATGTCAACCGCTTTAGCGACTATGTAAGGGACCTTCATATTTTTATCAAAAAGGTGGTAAAGCCTGCTTCCGGCGGCCTGCCCCTTTATTTGTTTGCCCACTCCATGGGCGGCGCCATTGGCGCCTTTTATTTGGAAGCTTATCCTAATACATTTAAAAAAGCTATCCTGACTGCTCCCATGCTCAGCATAAATTTAGGTACGCTTCCTTCTCCTTTTGCCAGAGCATTTGGACGTATTATGATACGCCGGGGACGGGGTGGGGTTTATGCGCCTGGGCAGCATCCATATGACGGCAGCCGGGATAGGTTTGAAAACAGCTGCTCCGCCTGCCTGGAAAGATTTCTTTATTACCACAAAAAGAAAAAATCCACTCCCCTTTATCAAACCTGTGGTTCCAGCTATAGTTGGGCTTACCAGTCCCTAAATGCCTGCCAGTCCATCACACGTAAGAAAAACTGCCGTAAAATCACAGCTCCGGTTCTGGTATTTTACTCCTTCAATGACCGGATGGTGCGGGCAAAGGGCATTTATCTGTTTGTGAAAAACACCCCTTCCGCTCAGCTTATTGGGATTGCCGGAAGCAGACACGAAATTTATAACAGTTCTGCATGGGCGCTTGAAGCGTATTACCGCAAGATTTTTGAATTTCTTAAATCTTAGGGGCTTTATTACAAACAATAATTAAACTTGCAGCTTAAATTAATAAATGAATAAAAATAAAAGCAGGAGGCTTGCAGTTTTAAAACCGCCAGTCTCCTGTCTTTTACAGGTCCTTTTTACTTTATATACTTTTAATTTCAATATTTATGCAATATCATACACACAGCGGCAGGATAATTTCTCTGCATCTCCCCTTAAAATATCTACCGTATATTCTCCTGCTTCCATATCGAAATAGTTGTCCGACAGCCACAAATCGCCGTCTGTACCCGTAATCTCCACATTTTTCGCAAAGGCTTGGGCATGAACAGTTATCTGGGTCCCCTTCTTTTCACACCAGAGATTAGGATTTTTAAAATTATAGTGCTTGGGCGGGGTAAACAGACAGGTATTTTGGGAAACGATCCGACCATTTACCGCAAAGCTGTAGGATAAATGAACCTCCCTCTCTTCGTATTCGCTAAAGTCCATTTTTTCAAGCCACAGACCATCAAAGGCAGGTACTGCCACTTTTTGTGTGCCGCTTAAAATCACGCTGCTGTCGGGCCTTTGCAGATACCAGGAAACAATGCCTTCCACAAGCTCTTTCGTTTCATTGGCAATATGCAGTCTTGCGCTTTTTTCAATTGGAGCAGGCTCGGCAATACAATAAGGCCGCTCACTCATCTCTCCCTTTTCCTCACAGGAAATCATCACTGGAGCAAACATTTTCTTTTCCGCATAATGCAGGGCTTTCCATCTTCCATAATAGTCAATACCTGCCCAGGATGCCACTGGCCAGATATCATTGAGCTGCCATACCACTGTTCCCATACATCTTCCCCTATACCGCCGGAAATGCTCCACACCATAGCGGATAGCGTCTGCCTGCAGAAGCTGGGAAGTATATAAAAGATGGTCAAAATCCTTTGGATATAAATAGGTCGCCGATAAATAATTCAATATTTTACCGTTTGCAGCCTGATTCCGCTGGTGCATTTCCATCACCCTTGAAAAAATATTCCGGTCAGACGGCACAGTAAAGGTTTCCACTGTTTTCAGAGAAGGAAAAGACTGGAACCCAAACTCCGACAAATACCTGAACCGATATTTCCTGTACTCAGTAAATGGCCTGTTTCCATGCCATACTTCCCAATAATGTGCATCTCCACGGTTTTCATCCCAGGGATTGTCAAAATTTCCACCCGATGAAGGGGAGGATGGCCAGTAAAAAGCTGCCGGGTCCTCTTCTTTCAAAATCTTAGGTATAATATACTCATAAAGCTTAATGTAATCATACCTTTGTTTGGCAGAAGGCTTCCATGCGCCATCCAGAGTCTGGGTTTCCATCTCATTATTGCCGCACCAAAGTCCCAGACAGGCATGGTGGCGTATTCTCCGTACATTGTCTATGGTTTCCTGAATGATATTAGCCTCAAAAGCGTCATCCAGTTCATAAGAAGCACAGGCATACATAAAATCCTGCCACACTATCAGTCCCAGTTCATCACAGATATCAAAGAAATAATCTTCCGGGTAATAACCGCCGCCCCAGACCCGGATACAGTTATGATTTGCCCACGCCGCATCCTCCAGAAGCCTTCTGGTCCGCTCCCTGCCTGTTCTTCCAAGCAGATTATCCTCCGGGATATAATCCGCTCCCATGGCAAATATTTTAACGCCATTGACCTCATGGGCAAAGCAATTGCCCCATTCATCTTTATCCGTATTCACTGTCATAGTGCGGAGCCCGATTTTTTGTTCCCACATATCCAGCGCTTCTTCCAGCCCGTCATATAGTTCAACCTTTACCTGATAAAGGGGCTGCGCCCCGTATCCCTTTGGCCACCAGAGCATCGGATTTTCCAGCACAATTTTGTAATCCTGGTTTTCTGGCAGAACATCCTCTTTGTCCTTTGCCGATACCTGAACCCCATCCGGAGCCGTAACTGTAATCCTTACTTTTTCTTCCTGCTCTTCCGGCTCGTTTCCAGCGCTTTTTTCCCTTCTTTCAAACAACTCAAGGGAAATATCAAAATCAAGTGTTACTTTTCCCTCTTCATGAATCTGTGTTATATAAACAGAATCCAACCTGCTTTTTCTTACACCAAGCAAAGATACCTGCCGGAAAATTCCAGCATCAGGAAGCCTCGGCCCCCAGTCCCAGCCAAACATGCAGTGCGCCTTTCTTATATGGGGAAAACCAGCCATAGCCTCCAATGAACCGCCGGTATAAACCTTTTCATTTTCTTCTTTAATATACTTTGTAGGCGAATGAAGCTCTACCTTTAGCTGGTTGCTTCCTTCCCTGACACATCCTAAATCCAACAGGTCAAATTCCCATACTCTGTGCATGTTGTAAGCACAGCCTGCCCATTCTCCATTTACATAAATATCCGCCAGTGTGTCAATCCCATCAAACCGCAGCAGCAATCCATCACAGGAAAGCATCTCTTTACTTACCACAAATTCTGTGGAATAGCAGAAGTCATTATCCATTAGCGGCAAAACCTTTAACTCATTGTCCCTGTAATAAGGGTCTGGTATCAGCTTTTCTGAAAGCAGTGCGCCATAAACCGTCCCCGGCACCACTGCCTTAATGCCTCCTTTGGGCAAAAGAGCGGCATCCTTACCCAGAATTTCTAAATTCCAGGTTCCATTTAAACTTTCTTTTAACATTATTTTAGCCTTTCTTTAGGTAATATATTAATAATTATAACATAAACTTAAGTAAAGCCAAAGTACTATTTTGGGGAATTTTCAATGTTTATCCTTTCATGACACTCATAATCTTTATAAAATCTTCTGTCCTGTCCTTCATTATATAAAGTCCTTTATTAAGCTCATCAAGCGCAAATTTATGGGTAATCAGTTCCGCCGGAGCTATCCTTTTGTGTTCCATCCTGTCTAACGCATAATGCCAGTCGTCCTCTGCCTCTTTGGTAAAAGATGAATTCCATGTTCCAATTATTTCCAGCTGGTTACGGAGGATTTTCCAGTACACTTGCTTTTCCAGCTCCATGTCAGAACCGGGATTGCCCACCAATAATACTTTTCCCCCAGGACCAGCCCCGCAAACCGCCTGTGCCAATGTCTCATTTTTTCCCACGCACTCAAAAAACATGTTCACGCCTTTACCATGTGTTTTCTCCATAAGCCACTTCCCTGCATCTTCTTTCTTGCTGTCACAATAGCAATCTTCCGAAAGCCCCATGCGAAGGACTGTCTGTTTCTGAAATTCTTTGTTTCCAATTACCAAAATCCTACCAGCATTCTGGAATTTTCCTTTTCTCTTTTCCAAAAGGAGCATAAGAACCAGCAGACCAATGGTTCCCAGTCCGCAAATGGCAATGGTATCCTCCGTGGATGGTTTCGCTCTTCTTATGGCATGGACAGCAACCGCCATTGGCTCTAACATGGCAGCTTCCTCAAAGCTTACGCCATCCGGCAGCTTTAGCAGGTTTTGGACTGGCGCCACTACATATTCCGCAAATCCTCCATTTTGGCGGGAACCCAGATAACCATAATTTCTGCACATCTCATACTGTCTTCTTTGACATGGCAGGCAGAAATGGCAGGGGAGCAATGGGAATATCCCCACCCGCTGTCCCTGCCATCTTATATCCACACCTTCCCCTGTTTTTGCCACAACACCAGAAAACTCATGTCCTGGTATCAACGGATAAGAATAAGTTCCAGTGCGGAAAATTCTGGGTATATCAGACCCACAGATTCCTGCCGCTTTCACTGATACCAAAACCTCACCTGAAGCTGGCTTTGGCGTTTCCACTGTTTCCAATTTTAAATCATCAATTCCATGTAAAACCCATGCTTTCATCTGTAAGTCTCCCTTTCGTATACTTCCTATATAATAAGATACTTTCCTATATTGAGCGCATAAGGCTTTTACCTTTCCAGAATATTTCCTATAGAAGTCATAAAATCAGGTAGATTTACGTTCATTCTTTCCACCGATTCAATGACGATAATATCCGCATTTTGTATTGCTTCCACCGCAACCGCCTCCTGCATATTAAAAGAGTTTAGCAGCATACATCTTCCAAAATCTTTGGAAAGAAACTGGCCCATGCTGATTCTGAAGGAATCGCCTAATACAACAATACTGCTCTGGTTTTCCGCAGTGGAAACTGTACTGTATATATCAGAAGAAAAATTTTCTCCTTCCTCAGCAGTAACATCCACATACAATTTATAATAAATTGTATAAGAGATATCACCCTCATAATCTTTTCCATTCAGGTTTCCCACACGGACTAAGTCCCCGCTGTTAAATGCCCATTCTTCTGTTGTCAGCTCCGACAAATCAGTAACCGGCAGTTCCATCAGAGCGTATAATGCCTGGGTCCCGACAAACGCACCTGCATCATTCCAATGAGTGTCTGTTTTAAAGTAAAGCTGCCACTTTTCCTTTGCAGCCTTTAACTCTTCTATAGGGTAAATAATCTTAATATCCGAATTTGCCTGCACATAATCTACCAGCCGCTGGGCCCTTTTATAAGTGTCAGCAATCTTATAGGTGGGCATAAACTCCGCATATACCTGCTCCTTATTTGGAGGCAGGATAAAATACAGCTTCTTTCCCTTTTCCTCGCATATCCTTTCCAATTCTTCCATGCCGTCTAAATAGGTTTTAAGTTCTTCCTCACTTAAAATATTGTTTCCAAGATAATCTTCCAGACTGTTTTCCAGTGCAAAAAACAGCCATTTTTCCCGTCCTTCTATTGTAGATTTATTGTGCACCTTTGGAGGAAAATAGCCGTCCAAAGGCTCTGATGCCTCATCACTTCCACCGCTATTCTTATCCCCATCATTTTCATGAGCGCTGGAATTTTGTACACCTTCCGGCAATACAGAGGAAGCGTCTGCTTTTATGGCGTTTTCCTCATTTTCTTTGTCTGTCCTTCCACCAGGCTCCGGTCTTTTAAAGTCATCATAAAAAAGCTTTACCAGACAGGGACCTAACAGATCGTCATATGGCTTTTCCATCCACATAGTCAGGTTTCTCTGTGCAAGTATAATCGCCGAGCGGAAAGGCAGCCTGTCATTATAATACGCTTCCAGCTCCTGTCCATATGTCGGACCAAAGGTTTCCGGGAAGGGCGCCATATTCCGGTTTTCGTCCAGCTGGAAGTCCACTCCTTCCCTTTCTGCCGGCCATGCCGCTCCCATTACCAGCCATACAACCGTTGGCAATACCAGCGCTGTCATAAAGACTATAATGGAAAATATGGCAAAGCCCCTGCTTCCCTTCCACGCCCCTTCTTCCTTTTTTAACTCCTGCATAAAGAATAATCTCCTTAAAATTGAAAGTAAATAAACGGATTATAGGTTCCGCTTACCATCAACAGGATGGATAGCGCCAACACCACCGCCTGCACGCACAAGTCACAGGCCATAACTGGCAGCCGCATCCTTATTTTTTCGTATATTCCTTTTGTCAGTCTTTGCACAAACCCCGCACACAGTATTCCGGTGGCAAAGGCAAGAACAACCTTCATTGACAGAAAAGACACCACCATATAATTTCCGGCTTCTCCCCCGAACATCTGTCCCAGATACCCGGCCGCCTGATACACTGTGTCAGAACGGAAAAGCACCCAGCCTGTCATCACACACAGGGTACAGTATAGCCAGTTCAGAATTTTAATGGGATTTTTCTCCAAAATTTTTCCCAGAAAAAGTCTCTCTGCTATCAACAGTACACCATAGAACAGTCCCCAGAGAAGAAACGTAAAGTTCGCCCCATGCCAGATTCCTGTAAGCAAAAACACAAGGAACAGGTTTCGGCAGGTTTTTAATGTTCCCTCTCTGCTTCCTCCCAAAGGAATATATACATATTCCTTAAACCAGCCTGACAGGGATATATGCCACCTGCGCCAGAATTCCTGTACAGAAAGGGATGTATATGGGTAGTTAAAATTTTCCCGGAACCGGAACCCCAGCATTCGTCCTATTCCTATAGCCATATCTGAATACCCCGAAAAGTCAAAATAAATCTGAAGGGTATAGGCTGCAATCCCCAGCCATGCCACACCGCATCCCATACCTGATACATCCAGCGCCCAGATACTATCTGCCGGCTCCGCAAAGGTATTGGCAAGCAGAACCTTCTTTCCAAGCCCGTAGCAGAAACGCTTCTGCCCGCTGACAAACAAAGAAACTGTTTCCTTCCTCTCCTGCAGCTGCCTGTCAATATCGCTGTACTTAACAATCGGCCCTGCAACAAGCTGGGGAAAGAAAGACACGTACAGAGCAAAATCATACAAATTTTTCTGGATAGCTGTTTTTTTCATATATACATCAATCACATATGACATTGCCTGGAAGGTGAAAAAGGATATTCCGATGGGAAGGACAATCTGCGGAAATCCCAGCTTTCCGGTTCCTTCCATGGAAAGCACATGATGAAGCAGATAAACCACATCTCCATCAGCATCCATAAAAGTTTCCACCACAGCAACAAGCATGTTAAAATACTTAAACACCACCAAAATACCAAGATTTATGGCAATTACAGCTGTCAGTTTCAGTTTTCTGCTCCTGCCGCGCTCCTCATTTCCAATAACAAGGCCGCCCAAATAGTTCACTAAAATGGAAGACAGCATAATAAGCAGACAGTATCCTCCTCCCCAGGCATAAAAGCAGAGACTGGCGATAAGCAGAAAAATATTTTTAGCTTTTATTCGCATTCCTTCCGCCCGGAATGGAATAATGGACAGCAAAAAATTGACAATTATCACTATGGGCAGGAATACCAGATAAAAATCATGGAACTAAACAACATTTTTCAATTTACCCTTTCTAAATGTAATTTGACCTTGTCCTTACTGCTCTGGCACAACCGCAAAAAATACCAAATCTTCCTCACTGTTATTTAACATTGAATGGCTGTGTCCCTTCGGACAATAATGGCACCCGCCTGCATTTACTTCTTCCGTTCCCCCATCATACAGGAAATCCGCCCTGCCGCTTAGGATATAAATAATTTCACTGCTTGTCTCATGCTTATGAAATCCAATAGACGCTCCCGGTTTCAGACTGCCATACATAATCTTCCCTAAATCATCAGAGTGCATACGTACTGCAAACTCTCCTCTGCCCCCTTTAAATCCTGACATCTTTGTTTCTTCTATTCCATTAAAACTTATAATCATCTTTTTGTCTCCCCATGACACAAGCATTTCCAGCCTTTAATTATCTATACAGACATAGAAATATGCGCCGCCTTTTTAATTCTTATGATTTACAATTACCTGCATTCCTCTGAAAAATAGAAATAACCGTCTCCTGCATACTGCCCCGTTCCATCTGTAAAAGCCTTTCCAGATTATAGATAAATGCCTCTATCTTTCTTAGCTTTTCTTCTTCTGTGTACTCCATAAGGTCATCAAATATCGTATTTACATATAAAAACGTCATTTCTGCCACTTCTTCCGGGCAGTCTGTCTGACAGATTCCCTCATCTGTGCCTTCCCGGATTAATTCTGCAATGTAAGGCGTAACTCCGGCCAACAGGCTTTTCTGCATTTTCTGGTGCATAAGCGCATTCTGCGGCTTATGCACCTGCTCCAAAATTTCATGACTAAAATTGCTGCTGTCTGCATTAAGCGCAAGCATCATCATCGTAAGTCTTTGTAATACCGGCACCTCTTTTCGACCTGCAGTTTCATCCAATATCCGTTCCATCCGTCCAATGATGCGTCCAATCATTGCATCCAGAATGTCTTCCTTTGATTTAAAATGGTAGTATAAGGTTCCCCTTGCTATCCCTATTTCATCTAGAATATCATTTGTACTGGTATTGTCAAACCCTTTTGTGCCAAACAATCGTTCTGCTACATCCAATATCTCATTTTTCCGCTCCTCTGCTTCTTTTATAATCCGCATCCGCTTTTCATCTCCTGTTATGCACAAATATCGGTTGATTACCAGTTTCGTTTTCACTCTTTACTTTCCAGTCATGATACAGCCACCAGCTTACTAAACACTCTAACAAAATATAATTA
>CAMUHA010000064.1 GCA_947088515.1 uncultured bacterium | reverse complement strand
AACAGAAAAGCCCCTTATAACGATACCATTTTATTGTAAAGTAAATTCAGACACTTGACAAGCCAAAGTTTATTAATTTTATTCCCATTTAAAGATAACAATACCTGCAATTGCAGCCAGCATACCAATAACCTTTTTCCATTCAAAAGGCTGTTTGTCCACTCCAAACCATCCAAAAAGCTCTATCACATATGCCACAAGCAGCTGCGCCACCACAATCAGCATCACTGCTTTTGCAGGTCCCAACAGGTCCATACTTTTGATTACAGTATACGTAATAAACGCGCCAATTGCACCACCAAGCAGCATATATTTAGGCTCCACTTTTGTTAGAACGCCAAAAGATGAACGGTCAGTAATAAGCCATGCGCCAAGACAAACCAGCAGAGCTGTAAACTGAACGAAAGCATTTGCCACCCAAATGGTAGAGGCTTTTGTAACTTGTGTGTTAAATACCCCCTGAATACTCATCAGCGCTCCTGAAATAAGCGCAATAAAAAATCCAATCATATGAAGAACCTCCTTAATACCTTTTCCCGGTCCTGCTGACAGAAAGCTAAGTCTCCATCCTGCAAGGCTGTTCCCGCCCTGTACTTTCCCGCAGACAGGAAAGAGGCTTATTATATTACATCTAGCGTCTTCCGGCCTGCGGCGGGTTTATAGGTTTATCTTCTCCATATAACTGGAAATTTATTCATCCTCGTATTCAGTTTTTTCTTCCTCTTCTTTGACTTCCAGATATTCTTCTTCATAAGCGGCGCCGGTTATCTGTTCCATCATCTGTTCAGACAATGTTTTCAGCTTTTCATTAGGGTCCGCTCCATTCCATATCTGTGAAAAAACCACTTCCAGTTTTACCCAGAAATTGCTGGTTTCAATCATTTTGGGCATTGAAATGGATTGTTCATATTCGTCCGCAAAGCTGCCAAGCGCTTCATAACCATAATCCACATTCTTTGCTGCCGAAGCCTTTCCACTTCTTGCGAAAAGTATATCATTGTACTCCGCTGTCAGGAAATGCGCAAAATCATTTGCCGCTTCTTTGTTTTCTGAATAATTATTTATTACAGCGCAGCTGGTCATGGAAAGTGACCTGCTTTTTTTCTCCCCATCAATATCCGGTGTGGGAGCAATATCATAATCATAAGCAAACAATCCATCATCTTTTGCATGCTCCAGCTTAAGCACCGCATCTGTGGTGGCTATGGTAAACACCATTTTACCGGCCATAAACTCATCCAAAACCAAATCGTAATTAATTTCTCCGGTGTCTATGGAAAAAAACTGGCTCAGTTCCTGATATACCTTCATATTTTTAATGGCATCCTGATTATAAATGTCAATCCGTCCGGTATCCCATCCACCTTCTCCGCCCATATCAATGGCATTTCCCACAAAAAAATAATTATAAAAAATATCCGTAACGTCCCATTTAAAGACGCCTTCCACCTGCTCTGGCGCATCATAGCTATCAGCAAAGTTCCTGATATCCTCAATGGTGGCAGGAAGCAGTTCCTTAGCCTTTGCCTCAATCTGCTCCTGGGTAAATAAATTCCCATCTGTGCTCTCCACCCAGGTATTTTCCATTCCCTCCTGCAAAATACCTGCCGCCGCCGCTTCATCCGCCTGCTGCTGGGCTGCCTCCCCTTCTGCTAAATCGGCCTCCGCCTCCAGCTGCTTTTGCGCCATATCCTCCATATAGGTTTTATTATAAAGTAACGCACTTGTTTCAAAATAAAAAGGATAACCAAATAACTTATCTTTATAGCTGGCTGCCTGCAGGCCTGTCCCTATATAGTCATCCGCCACACTCACGCCCTCTGGCGGCGCCACCTCGTCTGCAAGCCCTGCCAGATACGCTTTTTCAAGCATATCGTGGCTTAAAATATACAGGTCCGGTCCGCTGCCTTCCAATGAAGCATGATTGATATTTTCCAGGTATTCCAGTCCTGATTCAAGCACCGGAACCACCCGCACCTCATGGCTTTCATTATATTTCATTGCCGCACCGCCCAGATAAGAAGTTAAGGCCTCATCTGTATACCACAGATAAACTCTTTCCTTTCCTCCAGAAAATATTGTCTCCTCCTGCCTTCCGCTTACTTCCCATCCCGCTTTTGCAACACCAAAGATAAGCGCCGCCGCCAAAGCTGTGACGCCCACTGCTATCAGTCTCTTTTTCAGACCCATTGTTTACTCCATTTCTATTAGAACATTATCCAGGGTATTTGTTAAAAGTATACACCAGGATAATTTTTTCAGACAGTTTCATCCAGACAGTTTTTTAAAATGGACAGCATTTCATCTATATGTGCTTTCGTAACAATAAGGGGCGGCACGAAACGTATAATGTCAGGTCCTGCATTAATCAATATCAGTCCCTTATCAAGCGCGCTGGTAATGATATCTCCCACCGGCACATTCAGCGCCAATCCCTGCATCAGTCCCATTCCCCGTCTGGTATCAATACAATCATATTCTGCAGTCAGCTTATCCAGCGCACTTTCAAGATAAGCTCCTGCTTCTTTTACATTATCTATTATATGGTTCTCTTCAAATAAATCAAGTACTATATTTATAGCCGCCGCCGCTAAAGGATTTCCTCCATAGGTTGTGCCATGGTCGCCGCTAGATAAGGAATTTTGTCCCACCTTTTCCGTAAGCAGGAAAGCTCCCACCGGCACACCACATCCAAGAGCCTTTGCAGATGTCATAATATCCGGTTTCACACCAAAGCTCTGCCATGCAAACATTGTGCCGCACCTTCCCATTCCACACTGGATTTCATCCAGAATTAAAAGAATGTCCCTTTCCTCGCAAAGAGCCTTCACCTGCTTTAAAAAATTCTCTTCCGCCGGGAAAATACCGCCCTCACCCTGCACTGTCTCAAACAAAATAGCACAGGTTTTATCTGTAACGTTTGCAAGGATACTTTCAAAATCGTTCATTTTTGCGAACCGGATATTGCCAATCATAGGGCCGAAGGCTTCCCTGTACTTTGGATTTCCTGTCACAGACAAAGCGCCCATAGTACGTCCATGGAAGGAATGCTCCATGGCAATAATCTCATGGTCTGCTTTGCCGTCTTTCAGATATGCGTACTTCCGCGCCGCCTTTACAGCGCCTTCCACAGCCTCCGCTCCACTGTTGGTAAAAAATACACGGTCCATTCCGGATACTTTTTTCAACTTTTGGGCAGCAGTAATTGCCGGCACATTATAATAATAATTGGAAGTGTGAATCAACTTGTCAATCTGGCTTTTTAAGGCATCATTGTATTTTTTATTATTATAGCCCAAAGCAAACACAGCAATTCCCGCACAAAAATCCAGGTACTTTTTTCCATTTATATCATACAAATACATCCCATCCCCTTTATCCAAAACCACCTGATAACGGTTATAGGTGTGCAGCAGCGATTTTTCTGCGTCCTTGATATATTGCGTCATGTTGTCCATTTTCATCTACCTCTCATCTGCCTGTTTCATTCGTAAAACGTTTTATCCTCATCCCGCAAAATCATGGTTCCAACCCCTTCATTTGTAAAAATTTCCAAAAGCAGGCAATGAGGAATTCTTCCATCCAGAATATGCACCTTATTGACACCATTTTTTACAGCAGACGTACATCCGGCAAGCTTAGGCAGCATTCCTCCCCCAATCATTCCCTCCCCAATCAGCGCGTCTGCACCAGAAACTGTAATTCTTGGTATAAAAGAGCTTTTGTCGTTAATATCCTTATAAAGGCCTTCGATGTCCGTAAGAAACACCAGCTTGTCTGCACCGACCGCCTTTGCAATCGCACAGGCGGCATCATCTGCATTAATATTATAGGTTATAAAGTTTTCGTCCAGTCCAATTGGAGCCACAATAGGCAGAAAATCCTTTTCCAGAAGGTCATAAAGAATTTTAGGATTGATATTAGTAATTTCCCCCACATAACCTATATCCTGCCCATCGGCGTATTTCTTTTCAACGCCAATCAATCCGCCGTCTTTTCCACAAATTCCAACTGCCTTGACCCCCAGCTCCTGCACCATAGTCACCAGTCTTTTATTTACCCGGCCAAGCACCATCTCCGCAATCTCCATGGTTTCATCATCTGTTACGCGGAGACCGTTTATAAACTGCGCTTCCTTTCCTACTTTTCCCACCCAGCGGCTGATTTCCTTGCCACCGCCATGGACAATAATCGGCTTAAAGCCTACCAGTTTAAGCAATGTAACATCCTTAATCACATTCTTTTGCAGTTCTTCATTGCTCATGGCAGAACCGCCATACTTTACAACAATAATTTTACGGTTAAATTTCTGTATATAAGGAAGAGCTTCAATTAAAACCTCCGCCTTTTTTAAAACTTCCTGCATATCTTTATCCATATCCGGCTCCTGTTTTTATTCTGCGCCTGCACCCAGATACCATTTGCGGCAATGGAGCTCGTACAGGCATCCATTGTTTTTATGTTACATTTCCATTATTATGCGTCTTGTAATCAGCTTCTGTAATCTGCGTTAATTTTTACATAATCATAGGTTAAATCACATCCCCATGCTGTAGCCGTCTCATTCCCCATGTGCATGTCTGCCAGAACTGTTACTTCCGGCTCTGACAAAATTCTGCCTGCTTCCTCTTCACTGTAAGGCGCTGTCATTCCCGCTTTATAAACCTGTATTTTGCCCGCCCTGCTTTCAAAGAAAAGCTCTGTCTTTTCCGGGTCAAAGTCTACTCCTGCATATCCAAGGGCACACAAAAACCTGCCCCAATTGGCATCATGTCCGTAAATTGCTGCCTTGCAGAGGCTGGAGCCTACCATGGACTTGCTTAATTTTTGTGCATCTTCCTTTGTGGCTGCCCCGATTACCTTTGCCTCATAAAGAGCCGTTGCCCCTTCTCCGTCACCTGCCATCATTTTGGCAAGAGTTTCATTGACATAATGGAGAGCCTCTTTAAACGCCTCATATTCTGGCGTTCCCTCTTTGATTTCCGGGTTTTGGGCCATACCGTTTGCCATTACAAGCAATGTATCATTGGTTGAAGTGTCTCCGTCTACAGAAATCATATTATAAGTATCTGTTACATCCTCTTTAACCGCTTTTGTCAAAAGCTCTTTGGATATCACCGCATCAGTGGTTACAAAGGCAAGCATTGTGCACATATTCGGGTGAATCATACCAGAGCCTTTGCTCATACCGCCAAGGGTTACTGTTACGCCTCCCACTGTAATCTCTGCTGCCGCCTGTTTTAAACGGGTGTCTGTAGTCATAATCGCTGCTGCCGCTTCTGTTCCCGCCTCAAGAGCATCCGATTTTTCTTCTGAAAGCTTTAAAACTCCAGCCTCAATCCTGTCTATGGGCAGCTGCATTCCAATTACTCCTGTGGAAGCCACAAGCACCGCCTCCTTTGGTATATTCAGACATTCGGAAGTTTTTATGGCTGTCCTTAAACAGTATTCATATCCTTCTTTTCCTGTACCTGCATTGGCAATCCCTGCATTTATGATTATTGCCTGCCCGTAAGGAGACTCTTCCACCACTTTTTTGTCCCACAAAACCGGAGCTGCCTTTACCACATTACTGGTAAAGGTTCCTGCCAATACACAAGGCCTTTTGCTGTAAATCATGGCCATGTCTTTTCTGTTATGATATTTAATGGCTGCCTCTGTGCCTGCTGCCTCAAATCCTTTTGCTGCTGTTACACCACCTGTTATCTCTCTCATATTTTCCTCCATATCCAGTCCCGCAGACAGCCCCTCCTGTGCTTTTGCGAAATTTATTGGTTAAATTTTACAATATTGTTATGGTTTAACACAAAGTCATAGTAATTTAAATCTTCTCTTTTTGTCCAGCCAATTTCTTTCCAAAAGGCATTTCCTATGTCATTTTGGGTAAATGCAATCAGGGAAACTTTACTGATACACTCCTTTTCCAACGCCTTCATACAATGGACCACCATACTTTTTCCAATCCCTCTCATCCGGTAATCCTCATGAACACATACATGATAAAGACATCCTCTTCTTCCATCATGCCCCCCAAGAATACTCCCCACAATCTTCTCATCCTCCAGCGCTACCACACTGATACCAGGGTTTCTTTTCAAAAACCGTTCCACTCCCTCTTTTGAATCGTCCAGGCTGCGCATGGCAAAGCCTTTAATGCTCATCCACAAAGCATATACCCCCTGATAATCATCTATAGTCATTGTTCTTACTGTCATTATTCCACGCCTTTCTTTCATCAATTATATCAAATGACATATTTATCTGCCGTCTTATGCGGTAAGCTGTACTATCTGGTAATCATGTCCCGTATAGGGCAGGAATTTTTCCAGCACATCCTTTGTCTTAAGCCGCAGGCTTGCAGTATTTACACAAGGATGGCATCCTATAAATTCTTCTTTCAGTATGTCCTCATCAATTAAAAGCTTTACATGATGCTCCTTGTCGTTCATCAGCCCCATAATGCTTACGGCCCCTGGCAAAATGTTCAGGTATTCTTCCATAAATTCCTCTGGCGCAAAAGAAAGTCTTGCACTATTTATCTGCGCTGACAGCTCTCTTGTTCTAAACTTCTTCTCTCCTGGCATCAGCAGCAGGTAAAACCGGGTTTTCTGGGTATTACACAAAAATAAATTCTTACACATATGTATTCCCAGAATTTCATCCACACCCCGGCAGGCGTCTAGCGTTGCCATAGGTTTATGGTCCATTCTCTTAAAAGGAATATGAAGTTCCCTCAAAAGGTCATACACCTTCATTTCCCTGCAAAGCCTTCCCTCTCCCTGAGGAACATCTTCATACAAGGCAGGGTCCTGTATCAGCAGATTCATAAGTTAAGCCCTCTCTCTTCCTCGCAGCCCAGCAGAATATTCATGCACTGGATAGCGGCCCCGGAAGCGCCTTTTCCAAGATTGTCAAACCGGGCATTTACTAATACCCTCTCCTCATTTCCTGTCACATAAATTTCCAGGCCATCCCACCCGGCAAGGGCGTTTCCTGCAAGGAAACCATTGCTTTCTGTCTCGCTGCCAAAAGGCTTTACCTTCACAAACTTTTGTGAAAGATAATATTCACTTAAAAATTCATGGATTTCTTCCGGCTTCTTCCCCCCCAAAAGCATGTCTGTATAAAGCGGAATTGTTAAAAGCATCCCACTGTAATAATCACATATAATGGGAGAAAACAGCGGCGTTCTTTTAAGTCTTGTAATTTTCTGCATCTCTTTTAAATGCTTATGATTCTGTAAAAGAGCATACTCCCTTGGCGCATCCAGCTCTTTCTCCCTCTCCTTTGCCTCATAAACAGCAATCGTTTTTTTGCCTGCACCGCTATAACCAGACAGGGCAAAGGCGGACACCGGATAATCGTCTGGCAAAATACCGCCTGATATTAACGGATAAACAATACTGATAAAGCCTGTAGCATAACATCCCGGCACCGCTATCCTGCTGCCCGCTTTAATTTTTTCCCTGTGCCCTTCTGATAATTCCGGGAAACCATATACCCATTCTTCCATTGTCCTGTGTGCTGTTGAAGTGTCTATAATTTTCACATTTTCATTTTGGACAAGACCAACCGACTGCCTTGCCGCCTCGTCCGGAAGACACAGAAATGTGATATCCGACTGGTTAATCAGCCGCTTCCTCTCTTCTTCATCTTTGCGTTTTTCTGGCGCAATGGGAAGCAGCTCTATATCCTCTCTCCCCACAAACCGCTCATGAATCCTAAGCCCTGTGGTTCCTTCACTTCCATCAATAAAAATTTTTGTCTTCATAATTATACCTCCTCATATTACAGACTTTGCCTGCAACACTTTTCCATCATACTCTTTCCCTGCAAAAATCTCAACCATAAATCACTTATAACCGTGTAAAGTCTAAAAACCTCCCAAAAAATTTCCCCAAAATCCCGCTTGTTTTTTACAATTGTATAATTATACATCTTATTTGTATTTTATTCAACTATGATTTATTTTTAGTTGAAATTATTATAAATTGTTTCTTTATTTATGCAAAAGAAGTCTTGCATTTTAAATGGAAGTGTTGTATATTGTCAGGGAAAAGAAACTCTGCTCTGGAAACCTATTGAAGACCCGCCCAAAAGAAACATGGCTGGTTTTTGGAATTTTGGAAAATTTCAGGAGTACATCATAAAAACAGGAGGCACTAAAATTATGAAAGAAAAAGTCGTTTTGGCCTATTCAGGCGGACTGGATACCACAGCCATCATTCCCTGGCTGAAGGAAAATTTTGATTATGAAGTTATCTGCGTATGTATTGACTGCGGACAGGGAGAGGAACTGGATGGCCTTGAAGAGCGGGCAAAATTCTGCGGCGCCGAAAAATTATACATATTAGATGTGACAGATGAATTCTGTGATGAATATATTATTCCCTGTGTACAGGCACATGCCGTATATGAAAATAAATATCTTTTGGGCACTTCCATGGCAAGACCTCTTATCGCAAAAAAACTGGTTGAAATTGCACGTAAGGAAAAAGCAGCCGCTATCTGCCACGGAGCAACCGGAAAAGGAAATGACCAGATCCGTTTTGAACTGGGTATCAAAGCATTAGCGCCTGATTTAAAAATTATTGCAGCCTGGAGAAATGATAAATGGACAATGGATTCCCGTGAGTCTGAAATTGCTTACTGCAAGGCCCATGGCATTGACCTTCCTTTTTCAGCAGATTCCAGTTACAGTCGGGACCGCAATTTATGGCATATCAGTCATGAAGGGTTAGAACTGGAAGACCCCGCAAATGAACCTGACTTTAACCATCTTCTGGTACTTGGCGTTACCCCTGAAAAGGCGCCGGAAGAAGGTGAATATGTCACCATGACCTTTGAGTCCGGTATTCCTGTTTCTGTCAACGGCCAGAAAATGAAGGTTTCTGATATCATCCGTGAATTAAATATTTTGGGCGGAAAGCATGGCATTGGCATTGTAGATATTGTGGAAAACCGGGTTGTAGGCATGAAATCCAGAGGGGTATATGAGACCCCAGGCGGAACCATCCTTTATGAAGCCCACCAGCAGCTGGAAGAATTAATCCTGGACCGTGACACCTATGCAGTGAAAAAAGATATGGGTAACAGACTCTCCCAGATTGTATATGAAGGCAAATGGTTTACTCCCCTTAGAGAAGCTGTGCAGGCTTTCATCACATCCACCCAGCAATATGTAACCGGAGAAGTAAAATTCAAGCTGTACAAGGGAAATATCATTAAAGCAGGCACTACTTCCCCTTACTCACTGTATAACGAAAGCATTGCTTCTTTTACCACTGGTGATTTGTATGACCATCATGACGCAGAAGGTTTTATTAATCTGTTTGGTCTTTCCACCAAAGTCCGCGCTTTAAAGATGCAGGAAAACGGTGAACTGGAATAAACTCACAGGAGACAGGGAACATACAGCTCCCTGTCTTTTTATTAAGGAAAGGCAGTCATTTTATGGATGTAATCACACTTTTACTATTTTATATTTCAGGCATCAACTTAACCGGATTTGCTCTGATGGGAATTGATAAATATAAAGCGAAAAAAAGGGCCTTCCGTATCCCGGAAGCAACCCTTTTTATCATTGCAATTATTGGGGGAAGCGCAGGCTCTCTTATTGGAATGTATTTTTTCCACCACAAAACCCTGCACCGTAAATTTACTTATGGCATACCACTGGTCCTGCTTATCCAGGTTGCCCTTGCTGCCGCTTTCTTTCACGCGCCAATTAACATTTCAGTTTTATAGCATATAGTACAAAACCGTCCTTTACAGCTTTCAAAGATTGCCTTGAAATACTTCGAAAAATGCAAAGGATGGTTTTTATTATTATAGAGTAACAATCACACCGCCGTCATTGGCATACATGCTGCTGACACCTTTGGTATCCATGATAAGCACATCTTTTACCTTAATCCGTGAAAGTATCATCTCCCGGATATTCTCCGCCCGCTCCGGGCAGTTGCAATGTGTAATCATAAGTGTTTTTTCTTCAGGTCCGACTGCTTCCTTTGCAACAAATTCCGCCATTTTGGCAAGCGCTTTTTTTATTCCTACCGCCTGGCCTAACTGGATAATCTCACCTGAATCAGCTCCCATAACCGGCTTAATGCTTAAGGTAGATGCCACCAGGGCTTTTACACCAGACAAACGTCCGTTTTTACGGAGAGTTTCCAGATTATCCAGCACAAAATATGTGTGCATATTATCTCTGTACGCCATCAGTCGCTGGCAAATTTCTTCAAAGGCTAGTCCCTCTTCGGACCACTGGACTGCCTTAAATGCCAACTGTGTCTCTCCGCAACTGGCAGAATGAGAGTCACAGACAAAAATATTTTTATCTCCAAACTCCTCCTGATACATCTTTCTTCCTATTTCAGCGCTGTTGTAGCTGCCACTTAACTTGGAGGATAAAGTAAACACAAAAATATTTTCTGCCTCTGTCTGATATGCCTCCTTAAATTTATCCGGAGAAGGACAAAAAGATTTAGGACACTTGGGTGAGGCCGCTACCTTTTCCAGAAACTGAGCCTGGTCAAAGGTTTCATCATCTATAATCAGCTCATCTTCCACTTCCAGCCCCAGCGCTATTCTCTCATATCTGGGGTCCTTTTCATAATCCTTGGGAAATTCACAACAACTGTCCGCAATAATTTTATAACTCATAGTATCCTCCAAAACCACTTCATATATTTACTCATAACTATAGTATCTGGTTTTCATTACTACTTATACTAACATATAGTTTCTATTGTGTAAATACTAATTCTATATTTCTGCAAATAAAGTTTCCAACATTTCTTTACGCCTTGCGAAGGATGCAGAAATATTATATGATAGGAAAGAAGAATTTAAACAAATGGAGGATTATCATGACCACGAATGAAAAAGCGTTATTGCTCCATGAACAGTGGAATGGAAAGCTTGAAACTATATCCAAAGCTCCTGTCAAATCCAGAGGAGATTTGTCCCTTGCCTATACGCCAGGTGTTGCAGAACCCTGCCGGGTAATTGCAAAGGATAAGGAAGCTGCCTATAAATACACCATAAAAGCCAACACAGTTGCCGTCATCTCTGACGGAAGCGCGGTACTGGGCCTTGGCAATATCGGCCCCTATGCCGCAATGCCCGTTATGGAAGGAAAAGCAGTCCTTTTTAAAGAATTTGGCGGCGTTAATGCAGTTCCCATCTGCCTTGATACACAAGACACAGAAGAAATTATCCGCACTATCACCTTTCTTGCTCCCGGTTTTGGCGGCATCAATTTGGAGGATATAAGCGCTCCCCGTTGTTTTGAAATTGAAGAACGTCTCAAAGAGATATTGGACATTCCAGTTTTTCATGACGACCAGCATGGTACCGCTATTGTGGTTCTTGCCGGAATTATTAACGCGTTAAAAGTTGTCGGTAAAGAAAAGGAAAACTGTAAGGTAGTGGTTAACGGAGCCGGAAGCGCCGGAGTCGCCATCACAAAACTTCTGCTTACCTATGGTTTTTCCAATATTCTTATGTGCGACAAAGTAGGGATTATATCAAAAGAAACCACCGGACTTAACTGGATGCAACAAAAAATGGCTGAGATTACCAACAAGGAGGGAATGACCGGAACCCTTGCTGATGCCCTGAAAGACGCCGATATTTTTGTAGGTGTCTCCGCCCCTGATATTGTCACTGCCGAAATGGTTTCTTCCATGAACAGGGATGCAATTCTCTTTGCCATGGCAAACCCGGTACCGGAAATTATGCCCGATATAGCCAAAGCCGCCGGCGCAAGAATTGTTGGAACAGGCCGCAGTGATTTTCCCAATCAAGTCAACAATGTGGTTGCTTTTCCTGGTATTTTTAAGGGAGCTCTTGAGGGACGGGCTTCCCAAATCACTGAAGATATGAAGCTTGCCGCTGCAAATGCCATTGCTTCACTGGTTCCTTGTGATGAGCTGGGGGAAGATAATATCTTGCCGGAGGCTTTTAATCCTAAAGTAGCAGAGCTTGTGGCACAAGCCGTAAAATCCCATATCCGGTAACTCAAATGACAAGTCCGGATTACTGGCATGGCAAGCCCTATTATTCCCTGGATGCCTACTGTAAAAATAGCTATGGTGAAAAGTTGTACAAAATAGCGTTAAATGCTGGTTTTACATGTCCAAACAGAGATGGCTCTCTTGGCACAAAAGGATGTATTTTCTGCAGCAAAGGAGGCAGTGGTGATTTTGCATCCTCTTTTTCTGACATTTCTGCCTCTTCCCCATGCGAAGCGGAACAGATTTTTGAGGAAGCTTATCAAAACAGCATCTCATTCCTTTCCGGCAAAAAAACCGGACAAAGATATATTATTTATTTTCAGGCTTATACCAATACTTATGGTCCTGTAGCCTATCTTGAAAAAATATACCGGCTGGCCCTTTCACGGACTGACTGTGCAGGCATTTCCATTGCCACGAGGCCAGACTGCCTGCCTGACCCTGTGATAAAGCTTCTTGCCAGGTTAAAAGAGGAATATTCCCCTAAATTTATCTGGGTGGAATTGGGACTTCAAAGCATACATGAGCATTCTGCCTCCTTTATACGGCGGGGCTATCCTTTGTCCTGCTTTGATATGGCGCTGGATAAGCTTTACTCTGCCGGCGTTTTAGTTGTGGTACATTTAATTTTAGGACTTCCGGGAGAGAGCCTTACTGATATGCTCCAAACAATTAATTATTTAAATCACAAACCCGTCTGGGGCGCAAAACTGCAGCTGCTGCATATCCTTAAGGATACAGACCTTGAACAGTACTGGAGGCAGGACCCGGATTTTTATGGCTCTTTCCAGACCCTTTCTCTCTATCTGGAAGCTTTAATCTCCTGCCTTGAGCATCTCCGCCCGGATATGGTAATCCACCGCATAACCGGAGATGCTCCCAGGCCCTTGCTTCTTGCTCCCCTTTGGAGCGCCCACAAGCGGCATGTTCTTAATTCAATACATAAGCAAATGAAAGAACAAGGCTCTTACCAAGGCAGATATTATAATGACGGAAAAATTACTGTTGATGGGCTTTGTGAAACACGCTCTAATATTCTATAGACCAAACCGGGAAAGGATAAAAATGATGCAGGATTTTCTGACCCTTTATAAACTGATTATACTTTACATATTAAGCCGGGTGGATTTTCCCCTGACTAAAACTCAAATCAGTGATTTTATGCTGGAAAAAGAATTTACAAACAGCTTTCTGACCATCCAGCAGGCAATGAATGAGCTTGCAGAGGATGGATTTGTTACCGCCTGCCCAATCCGCAACCGCACACAGCTTAGCATCACCCCGGAAGGCCGGGAAACGCTGAAATTTTTTCAAAACCAAATTAATTTCGGCCTCCGGGAAGATATTGACGCCTTTTTAAGAGAAAATGAATTTCAGCTGCGGGATGAAACCTCCGTCTGGGCAGATTACACCAAAGTTTCTTCCGGGGAATATGAGGCCCGTCTGGTAGCAAAAGACAAGGGAATTACCCTTGTGGACATTACCTTGTCCGTTCCTTTAGAAGAAACTGCAGCTGCCATCTGTGATAACTGGCATACAAAAAATCAGGAAATTTACCAATATCTGATAGGAAAGCTTTTTTAAAAGACATATGGCCTCTGATAATCAACCAGATAAATTTTATACAGGCAGACAGTTAGTCTGCCTTCCCACAGCCGTCACATTTTCCACAGCTCCGGCTTGTCACATCCTCACTGCCAAGGTTTATTGGACTTGTCAGCAGGCAGACTGCCTGGGCAGATATCCCTTCCCCGGTTCCTGTAAATCCCAGCCCCTCTTCGGTTGTCGCTTTCACATTAACCTGCCCTGTTGTAATTCCCAGAGCATTTGCAATGTTTTCTCTCATCATATCAATAAAAGGACGCATTTTAGGAGCCTGAGCAATAATTGTTGCATCAATATTTTCTATCAGGAATAAATTTTCTTCCAGCAGATTCCCCACATGTTCCAAAAGCTTGATGGAAGAAATTCCTTTATATGCCGGGTCTGTGTCTGGAAAATGCTTTCCAATGTCCCCAAGGGCTGCCGCCCCAAGAAGCGCATCCATAATGGCATGAAGAAGCACATCCGCATCCGAATGACCAAGCAATCCTTTTTCATAAGGAATATCCACTCCGCCTATAATCAGCTTTCTTCCTTCTGTCAGTCTGTGTACATCATATCCCATTCCAATTCTCATACTTCACTCTACCTTTCCTATCCATATACTTGTTATTTTTTATAAATTTTATTCCTTATAATTTTAAGCATTTCTTTTCTTAAGATATATGCAGCAATTTATTTCATACAGTTTCATCTTCCATTAGCTTTTGGATCACCCGGACATCCTCCTGACGGATATAGCCAACCTTCTGATAGGAAAATGCAAATTCCCCTCTCATAACAGCATAACCTCTGTAAATATATTCTCCAAATCCGCAATACACCGCTGCTGTATCTGTAAGAATTTCATTTTCCCATGAATCTTTCAAATGTATCCCCTCATAATACATGTGAAGATGAATCACTTCGTGGGATAACACCGCTATAACTGCATCTGGTGTGTAGTAAGGTCTGACAATCAGCCGGATATTCGTAGACGCAAGGTTCGTAGATATTTCCCCTGCCCGGTCCACCATTGGCCCATTTTCCACCGTAAGGTTAATAAAGTCCCCATTAATTCCCATATGGTTACAAATACTGCACAAAAGCTGCTTTAAAATCACCTCATCACATAAGTTCATCTTAAGCCGGAGCATAATTTCCTCAGGAGCCTCATAAACACCATAATTTCGCTTTTCCTTCTTTTTAAGAAGCGCAACACACTTTTTAAAAAGTTCCTCTGGCACTGTCTTAAAAGCGCTAGATGGCACAGGCGCCTTATGCAGAATAAAAAGCCTTATAACAAAAATCCCCAGCCCAATAAAAGATAATAATTCAAATATATCATTAATACTGATTTTATAAATAAGTGACCGTAACAAATTCATTTTTATAACCATGCTCCTTTCCAAAGCCCAAAGACTTTGTGCATTGCGCAAATCTCCAGATTGAAAATTTCAATTTTCAGTCTTATCTCCCGCATACCAAAGGCTGCACCGGCAAAACTACACCATTAACGCCCTACGAAGATTCTATGATTTCTTTATGACCCATGGACCCTTACAATAAAAAAACACAGATAGCGC
>CAMUHA010000063.1 GCA_947088515.1 uncultured bacterium | reverse complement strand
ATGATGATAGGAGCTGTTCTGGCAGCGGCAGATGAGGATTCCGTTGCGTTAATGGAAAAGGCAGCTTATAATATAGGAATAGCTTTTCAAATTCAGGACGATATACTGGATGTGACAAGTACAAAAGAGATTTTAGGAAAGCCTGTTGGAAGTGATGAAAAAAATCATAAACTGACTTATGTGACAATGTATGGATTGGAAGCTGCTGAAAGGAAGGTAAAAGAGTTATCAGAAGAAGCGCTTCAGATTCTTGGTTCTTTTAAAGAACGGAATGAATTTCTGGAAGAATTGGTTAAGATGCTGATTACCAGAGAAAAATAAAACTGCCATAGGACAGAAGAAAAGAAGGGTGATAAAATGCTGCTTGATAATATAAAGGGTGTCAATGATATCAAGAATGTGGACTCATCAGACTACCAGGATCTTGCACAGGAAATACGGGATTTTCTGATTGAAAAAATATCTCATACAGGAGGGCATCTTGGGTCTAATTTAGGCGCTGTGGAGCTGACTATGGCTTTGCATCTGGTATTAAATCTCCCAGAAGATAAATTGATATGGGATGTGGGACATCAATCCTATACCCACAAACTTCTTACGGGAAGGAGAGATGGGTTTGAAAATCTGCGGAAACTTGGGGGCATGAGCGGTTTTCCCAAACGAAAAGAAAGTGAATGCGACTGTTTTGATACAGGACACAGCTCCACATCCATTTCAGCAGGTTTGGGTCTGGTAAAAGCAAGAGACATTCAAGGAGGCGCCCATACGGTGGTTTCAGTGATTGGAGACGGCTCCCTGACAGGGGGGATGGCTTATGAAGCGTTGAATAATGCAGCACGGCTTGAAACAAATTTTATTATTGTGTTAAATGACAATAATATGTCAATTTCAGAAAATGTAGGCGGTGTTTCCAAATATTTGAACAATATTCGTACGGCAGAAACTTATCTGGATATCAAGGAAGGTATATACAACACATTGAAGGATATTCCCAGAGGAAATAAAGTGGTGGAAGGAATCCGCAAGGCCAAAAGCAGTTTCAAACAGCTGGTGGTTCCGGGAATGTTTTTTGAAGATATGGGAATTACTTATCTGGGGCCTGTTGATGGTCATAATATTCCAGCTATGATACGGGTTTTTCAGGAGGCAAAGAGAGCTAGAAACGCAGTGCTTGTCCATGTAATAACCCAAAAGGGAAAAGGTTTTCTGCCAGCAGAACGCCATCCGGCCAGATTTCATGGAGCGGAACCTTTTGATATTGAAAGCGGACTTCCTACCAAGCCAAGAAATACAGCCAGTTATACAGATATTTTTTCTACTGTTATGACGAAATTGGGAGCAAGGGATGAAAAGGTGGTTGCAATTACGGCTGCCATGCCGGATGGAACCGGATTAAAGCGATTCAGGAATATGTATCCGAACCGCTTCTTTGACGTTGGAATTGCGGAAGAACATGCCGTTACTTTTGCTGCTGGCCTGGCGGCAGGAGGATTAAAACCGGTGGTGGCTATCTATTCTTCTTTTCTGCAGCGTGCCTATGACCAGATTCTGCATGATGTGTGTCTTCAAAAGCTTCCCGTAGTGTTTGCCATTGACAGGGCTGGTCTTGTAGGAAGTGATGGAGAAACCCATCAGGGCATCTTTGACCTGTCTTTTTTATCTTCTATTCCTGGAATATATATTATGGCTCCGAAAAATAAATGGGAGCTTTCTGATATGATGAAATTTTCTGTTTCTCTGGAACAGCCCATAGCTGTCCGTTATCCCAGAGGGGAGGCTTATGATGGACTGAAGGAGTTCCGGGCGCCTATTGAAGTGGGAAAGGCTGAGCTTCTTTATGCAGAAGGAGGGGTTTGTCTGCTTGCTGCAGGCAGTATGGTGAAAACTGCCATAGAAGTGAAGGCAATACTAAACGAAGCAGGGTATAAGTGCAGTGTTATCAATGCAAGATTTGTAAAGCCAATTGATGTTATGGCAGTGAAATGGGCATCTGAAAATCATGAACTTGTAGTTTCCATGGAAGAAAATGTTGCCAGTGGAGGATATGGAGAAAAGGTCAGGGATGCAATGGCACAGTTTGAAGGAAAGGCAGGTTATTTGCAGATTGCAATTCCGGATGAATATGTGGAGCATGGCAATGTTGAAGAACTTAAGCGTGAACTGGGAATAGATGCCTGGACGATTGCAGAGAGAATAAAAAAGGAAATGGGAAACTTGTAATGAAGGAGCGGCTGGATGTTTTGGTTGTAAGGGAAGGATTTGCATCTTCCAGAGAAAAGGCGAAGGCCATTATTATGGCTGGCAATGTATTTGTGGATGGTCAAAGGGAAGATAAGTCAGGGGCTTCTTTTGACCCGGAAAAAGTACATATTTCAGTGAAAGGCAACTCGCTGAAATATGTAAGCCGGGGGGGACTAAAATTAGAAAAGGCTGCTGCCGGATTTTCTTTAGCGTTAAAGGGAGCCGTATGTATGGATATTGGCGCATCTACAGGCGGATTTACAGATTGCATGCTGCAAAACGGTGCAGGTAAAGTATATTCAGTGGATGTAGGACACGGACAGCTTGACTGGAAGTTAAGAAATGATAAGAGAGTTGTCTGTATGGAAAAAACAAATTTCCGTTTTATGAAACCAGAACACATTGAAGAAGAGCTGGATTTTGCATCTGTTGATGTTTCATTTATATCTCTTACTAAAATTCTATTGCCTGCCAGAATGCTTTTAAAAGATGCGGGAGAGATTGTGTGTCTGATTAAGCCCCAGTTTGAAGCCGGAAGAGAGAAGGTGGGAAAAAAGGGTGTGGTTAGAGAACCCCAAATCCATGAAGATGTAATCAGAAAGATTATGGATTATGCGGACTACATAGGCTTTTCTATTCTTCATCTGGATTTTTCTCCTATCAAAGGGCCAGAAGGAAATATTGAGTATCTGCTTCATTTGCGTAAGGACAGGGAAAAGATGGAAGCAACTGGTGGGATTACAGAGGCGGAGGCAGAAGGGAGACTGGCAGAAATTGTGAGGGATAAAAGCGGATATTCCTGGCTGCCTGAAATTTCCAGAATGATTAGTGAAGTTATTTTAGAAGCCCATAAGGAGTTGAAATAACAGTAAAGGGATACGATAAATAATATAGAAGCAGGACTCAATCTGACATTTGACTTTGGCGCCTGTATTTGGCGCTCTGGAATAGAGGATTAATATGGAGCATTTTTATGTGATAACAAATCCAAGAAAGGATGCAAATCTGGGAACTGCCCATTTTATTGAAGAATATCTGAAAAACAGGGGAAAAACCTGTATTGTGGATATTGGAACACAAAAACCAGGCAGGGAAGGATATACTTATAAAGCCCAGAGTGGCGAAGTGGACTGTATTCTTGTACTGGGAGGGGATGGAACCCTGCTTCAGGCAGCAATTGACCTTGCAGGCAGAGATATTCCCTTTCTTGGCATCAATATGGGAACGCTGGGTTTTTTGACAGAAGTAAATAAAACAGGAATAGAGGATGCCCTTGAAAAACTGATTCATGGCAGTTACGAGATAGAAAAGCGTATGATGCTTTTGGGAAAATGTTATACAAAAGACAGAGTTAAGGATGAAGCGAGAGCGCTAAACGATATTGTAATAACAAGAAAAGGTTCCCTGCAGATAATTAACTTTAGTATATATGTGAATGGGCAGTTCCTTCACCGGTATCATGCAGACGGAATGATAGCTTCCACTCCTACAGGGTCTACAGGATATAATCTGTCAGCAGGAGGTCCTATTGTGGAACCCAAAGCGGAAGTAATTTTACTTTCACCTATTTGTCCGCATTCTATGCAGAACCGGAGTATTGTACTATCACCGGAGGATGGTATTACAGTGGAAATAGAAAGTGACAGGGACGGCAGGCAGATGGAGGTTGAAGCTATATTTGACGGGTGTCATAAAGTGGCTCTGCAAACAGGTGAAAGAATTGAAATAAAAAGGTCTGATAAGACTACCGGGATTGTCAAATTAAGTCAGGTAAGTTTTCTGGAAGCGCTTCACAGAAAAATGAGCGATTGACCGGATAGGAGTGTAATTTTTGGAGTATTGATATGAAAAAGAGCAGGCATCAGAAGATAAAAGAGTTGGTTGAGCAGTATGAGATTGAAACCCAGGAAGAGCTGGCAGACAGACTTAAGGAAGCCGGGTATGCAGTTACCCAGGCAACTGTATCAAGGGATATCAGAGAGATGAAACTTTCAAAAATTCCCATGGGGGATGGACGGCAGAAGTATACTATACTGATTCATAGTGACCATTATCTTAGTGATAAATACATACGGGTGCTTAGGGATGGATTTGTGTCAATGGATATGGCACAGAATATACTTGTAATTAAAACCGTATCAGGAATGGCAATGGCCGTTGCAGCGGCTGTAGATGCCATGAAATTAAAGGAAATTGTAGGCTCCATAGCAGGAGATGATACAATTATGATGGCTGTAAAGACCGTGGAAGATACAGAAATTGTTATTGGAAAAATCCGCAGCGTATTGGAAGAATAAATACCGACTATGCGCTTGAGAGAAGGGCGTGAGGAGGAAGCATATGCTTGAAAGTTTACATGTTAAAAATCTGGCGCTGATTGACGAACAGGAGGTAACCTTTTCATCAGGAATGAATATTTTGACTGGTGAAACTGGGGCAGGGAAATCAGTAATTATTGGCTCTATTAATCTTGCGCTTGGGGCCAAAGCAGGGAAGGATTATATCCGCACAGGCGCTGACTATGCGTTGGTGGAGTTAGTGTTTTCCCTAAACGAGAGGCAGTGTGCCATGATAAGAGAGATGGAATTAGCTGTGGAGGAGGATAATACTCTTATTTTACAAAGAAAAATTACATCAGGACGCAGTATCTGCAGGGTAAATGGGGAAAGTGTCAGTGCAAGTCAGTTAAAAAATCTGGCAGGCTGCCTTTTGGATATGTATGGACAGCATGAGCATCAGTCGCTATTAAAGCCTTCCGCGTCCAGAAAGATGCTGGATGATTATATTGGTGAAAAAGCGGAGGCGTTGAAGCAGCAAATAAAAGAGATACTATCCAGCTACAGAAAAGTGATGGAAGAGCTGGATGAACAGCAGTCAGACGAGGCCATGAGAGAAAGGGAAGCAAAACTTCTCGAATTTGAGATTAATGAAATAGAAGCGGCCGCCTTAAATCCTGCTCAGGATGAACAGGTGGAAAAAAATTACCGGAGACTTATTAATGCAAGGAAAATGAAAGAGGTGGTCTATGCTGTACATAGTCTTACCGGCTATGAGGCAGAAGGAAGCGCAGGCCTTTTTGTAGACCATGCATTGAGGGAGCTTAAGACTTTAAGTAAGTTTGATGCAGAAAGTGAACCTTTGATTGCCCAGCTTACAGATATTGATGACCTTTTAAATGATTTTAACCGTTCTATGGTACAGTACAGAGACAGCCTTGAATTTGATGAAGAAGAGTTTGCGCTGCTGGAAGAGAGGCTGAATGTACTTAATCACTTGAAAGATAAATATGGAAGCTCTATTGAGGATATTTTAAACAGCCAGAAGGAAAAACAGCAGGAACTGGACAAGTTAAATAATTTTGAGGAATACAGAGAACAACTGAAAAAGAAGTTGGATGCCCAAAAGAAAGAAATACTAGGGCTGTGTGAAAAGCTGTCTGTACTTAGGAAGAAAGCAGCAGCGCCGCTTGCCAAAAAATTAAAAGCAGCAATGGTAGATTTGAACTTTCTGGATGTGGAGTTTATGATTTCTGTGACAGAAGAGAAAGAGGAATTTACGCCAGATGGATATGATAAAATAGAGTTCTTGATTTCCACAAATCCAGGAGAAACCATTAAGCCAATGTGGCAGATTGCCAGTGGAGGTGAACTTTCCCGTATTATGTTAGCTTTTAAAACCGTTTTTGCAGATAAGGATGAGACAGATACCCTTATTTTTGATGAAATTGATACTGGAATCAGCGGAAAAACTGCATGGAAGGTTGCAGAAAAGCTGGGAAAGCTTTCAAAGAACCATCAGATTATCTGTATTACACATCTTGCCCAGATTGCGTCCATGGCAGAGAAGCATTTCCTAATTGAAAAAGGTGTAAAAAATGAGAGAACGGTGACAGATATTAGGGAATTGTCAGAGGAAGAGGCTTTAAGAGAAATGGCGAGATTATTAGGAAGTGGAGAATTGACACCAGCTGTTCTTGGCAATGCAAAAGAGATGAAGGAAACGGCCCAAAAGGTAAAAAGATAAAATATTAACAATATTTGGCAAGAAAAAAATAAAATTAACAAATTAAAATTTAAAGTTTTTCACATACTAAAAGGGACATACATCCGTATGTCCTTTTTTGATAGTAAGCTGCCGTGCAGTTTCTATCAGATATCTGATTAAAAATAAAGGATGTGGAAACTTGGAACGGTTATGTGAACCAACTCATGGCAGAATACAGATTTATAAAAGATTTTTATATGCTATGCTGGCATTTGGTATCCTTGGTGTACTGCTTTCTGTTTACTATTTTATGTGGGTCAGTGTTCCATCCACCATCATGATTAAAGCGGGGGTGGATCAGGAATTGGATTTTAAAGTGCCTGCAACAGGAGAGTTGTATAAAGAGGCAGTGGAGGTAAGTACGAATACAGGCGCTGATACTAAAGGCAGTATTCATATTAATTTGGGAAAGCCGGTTACGGTGAAAGCCAGTCAGGTGGACCAGTACAAACTGCAGTTGAAGCTTTTCGGATTAATACCGCTTAAAGAAGTCAGTGTTGAAGTAATACAGAATTTACAGCTGAAACCAGCAGGAATTCCTATTGGTATTTATGTAAAAACAAAGGGAGTGCTTGTTGTGGGAACTGGAGAATTTGAAGGGGAAAATGGACAAAAGGTAAATCCGGGAAAATATGTTTTTCAGGTGGGGGATTATATATTAGAGATAAATGATGAGGAAATCAATGCCAAAAAAGAATTGATTGAAAGAATAACACACAGTGATGGTCAGGAGATGGTCTTTAAGGTACAGAGAGGAGATATGCAGATTGAAGTAAAGGCCCGGCCGGAGCTGAATCAAAACGGAGAATATAAAATGGGAATCTGGGTCAGGGATAACGCACAGGGCGTTGGAACTATGACCTATATAGATGAGCAGGGATGTTTTGGGGCATTGGGACATGGAATTAATGATGTTGACACCAGTACACTGATGACCCTTTCCAAGGGGACTCTTTACCATACAGAAATTATTGGGATTACAAAGGGAGCATCTGGTTCCCCAGGAGAGCTGACAGGATTTATAGAATATGATGACAATAATATTATGGGAGACATAACAGCTAACACTTCCAGAGGAATTTTTGGAATATGCACGCCAGATACTATTGCAGACGCGGAACACGATTATCTGCCATTGGGACTTAAACAGGAGATAAAAAAAGGCCCGGCGCAAATTATCTGCTCCCTGGGAAATGGAACACGTTCTTATGATGTGGAAATTACAAATATTAATCTGGAAAATGACAATATAAACAGAGGAATTGTCTTACAGATAACAGACCCTGAATTACTTATGGAAACTGGAGGAATCGTGCAGGGAATGAGCGGGAGTCCTATTATACAGGACAATAAATTGATCGGCGCTGTCACACATGTTCTGGTGCAGGACCCTGCTAAGGGGTACGGGATTTTTATTGAAAACATGCTTGTACATTGAGCAAAAGATTTTTTGATATGCTTCCAAACATGCTATGAAAAAATATAGCAAACGACATAAAATTCTGCCGTTTGCTATAACCTTCCCCTTCTTTACAATCCGTACAATTTCAGAAAAACATTGCATTTACTCCTGCCGTATCCTTTTTAAGTATCTGGAAAGCGCTTCATCAATAAATTCCAAGTCATCTTCTGTTAGAAGTTTCAACTTGTCAACAATATTGTGGATGTGGTCTGGAGTTTTCACACTGCTGTCAAAAAACTCCATTGGACTAATATTAAAGTAATCGCATATTTCAAAAAAGGCAGATAAGGAAGGAGAGGTTCTGCCAGAACTGATAGATTGTATATATGACTTGCTATGCCCAAGTTCAAGACTTAGCTGATATTCAGAAATATCTGCATACATTCTTAATTCTGTTATTCTGTCTCTAACAAACTTTTCATCCATATTATCACCTCATAAAACAGTTTATATAAAAAATAATAATTAAATACTATTTATAGAAGTAAAATATAATATAAAAAGCATTTTATTACTTTTGAAAATATTTATTTGACGAAATATAGCTTTCACTGTAGAATTTTGTCATTTAGATAGGATAAATATATTAAAGGCTTTAAGATGAAAGATATCTGTTAACGCTCTGTCATAGATAATTGAATAATTGCAATATTGACATAGGATAATACGCTTGCTAAAATAATAGCATTATGAGTGTCCATGACCATCCCATTGCTTATGGGAAACAATAGTATGTAAAGTACAGGAGGAAGCAAAAATGTACCTTTGCCGTATTCAGTTTTATCTGTTGGGCCGCCAGTGCAGAACATTTGATATTATCAGGAATATGCCAGCATTTGAGCATTTTGAACATGAGTTTTTGGAAAGTGATGAACTAAAAGAGACACTGGCCGCTTTAGCAGATGTGATATTTGTTAATCTGCCAGATGCGGATTTAAAAGAATCAGTGCGGGTACTTGCTGCAAACAGGCGGCAAGCAGCGGAGGTTATATTGCTTACTGATGAAAATCAGAAGAGTTTTTGGGAGGATAATATATCTGCATTTAAAGATATATGGAAGCTTCCCATGTCTGAAGAGGAAATCCGGTTTCGTTTTTTAAGATGGCAGCAGGCATATAAGATGAGCAGGGATTTTTGGCAGACCAGTCAATATCTTGATGCAACGATTAATCATATTCCCAATCTTGTCTGGTATAAGGATAAGACAGGAATCCATGAAAAGGTAAACGACAGCTTTTGCAGAACAGTTAATAAATCAAAAGAGCAGGTAGAAGGGCGCGGCCATGCTTATATCTGGGATGTAGAGGAGGATGACCCAGTCTGTGTGGAATCGGAGATGGAGGTTATGAATAAGAAAAAAACCTTTATATCTGAGGAAATAATAAAAACTGGCGATGGTTTGAGAACACTTACTACATATAAATCTCCGCTGTATGATTTAGATGGAAGTGTCATGGGGACAGTGGGTGTAGCGATTGATGTAACCCAGGAACGGGCTTATGAACAGGAGATAATGAAAAAGAACCGTACGTTGGAGATGATCTTTACTACGATAGATTGCGGAGTCATGCGTCATACAATTGATGGGATGAAAGTTTTAAGTATAAACAGGGCAGCGCTTAAAATTCTTGGGTATGAGTCACAAGATGAGCTGCAGGCGGAAGGATTTGATTTAATTGCGGCTTCTGTGGTGGAGGAAGATAAGGAAAAACTTCGGGATAACATAAAATTACTGAAAGAAGAAGGCGACAGCGTAAGTGTAGAATACCGTGTAAAGCACAAGGATGGGGAAGTGCTCCATGTTATGGGCAACATTAAGCTTTTAAGAGAAAATGACCAGCTGTTTTTTCAGCGGTTTCTTTTGGACTGCACAGACCAAAAGATGCAGGAAAAAAAGAATGAAAGACGTCAGATGGAGCTCATACAGGCGCTTAGCATAGACTATAAACTGGTCTGCTTTTTTGACCTTGATACGGGAGTGGGAATTCCACTTAGAAACAGTGAATATAATGAACAGGAATTTGAAGGCATTTTTAATGAGAAAATGTTGTTGGAAGAATTTATGGAGCGATACATTCAGGAGTTTGTTTATGACGATGACAAAGAGTTGCTCCGAAAGGCATCTTCCAGAGAAAAATTAAAAAAAGAGCTTACAGAAAAAAAAGTGTATTGTACAAATTACCGCGCTTTGAGAAACGGGAAAATATTATATTTCCAGATGAAGGTGGTGCGTGCGGGAACAGGGGAGGAAAATTATGGAATTGTTTTGGGGCTTCGCAGCGTAGATGAGGATACCCGTAAAGAAATGGAGCAAAAAAGTCTGCTTGAAGACGCTCTTTCACAGGCAAACAGAGCAAGCAAGGCAAAAAGCGTCTTTCTTTCTAATATGTCCCATGATATCCGTACACCAATGAATGCAATAGTAGGTTTTACGAATCTGGCCATAACACATATTGAAAATAAAGAACAGGTTGAAGAATATCTTAAAAAAATTACATCTTCAGGAAATCATTTGCTTAGTCTGATTAATGACGTTTTGGATATGAGTCACATTGAAAGCGGAAAGATAAATTTAGATGAAAAACCCTGCAGTCTGCCAGATATTCTGCATGGATTGCGAAATATTCTGCAAGCAGATGTCAATGCAAAACAGCTTGAACTGCAGATTGATACGGTGGATGTTCTGGATGAAGATATTTATTGTGATAAACTCAGACTTAATCAGGTACTTTTGAATTTACTTAGTAATGCCGTTAAGTATACAGGCGCTGGCGGGACTGTCAGTATGCGGATTACAGAAAAAACTGGTGCGCCGGCTGGTTATGTAAATTACGAATTTTGTATCAAAGACAATGGCATTGGCATGAGTAAAGAATTTGTAATGCGCATTTTTGAACCATTTGAAAGAGAAAAAAATTCTACAATTGGTGGGATTCAGGGAACAGGCCTTGGAATGGCAATAACAAAAAATATTGTAGATATGATGAACGGCACAATTGAGGTAAAAAGTGAACAAGGTGTGGGCACAGAGTTTACAGTTTCTTTTACATTCCGTCTGTATACAGGAAAAAAAGAATTGCAGAAAATACCAGAGCTTCAAAACTGCAGAGCTCTTGTGGTAGATGATGACTTTAATACTTGTGATAGTGTGTCTTATATGCTTGGCCAGCTTGGAATGCGTGCAGAATGGACTTTGTCCGGGAAGGAAGCAGTGCTGCGCACCCACCAGGCGATTACACGTGGGGATGACTACCGGATATATATTATCGATTGGCTGCTGCCTGATATGAACGGAGTGGAAGTCACCCGAAGAATTCAAAAGGAAACAGGGGGAAATGTGCCCGTAATTGTGCTGACAGCATATGACTGGTCTGATATTGAGGAAGAAGCAAGAGAGGCAGGTGTTTCAGCTTTTTGCAGCAAACCACTGTTTTTGTCAGAGCTTAGAAGCTGTTTAAACCAGGTCATAAGGACAGGCAGGGCAGGCGAAGAGAAAAATTATGAAGAGACAGCAAAGTGTCACACAGGACGAATTCTTCTGGCTGAAGATGTAGAGCTGAATCAGGAAATTGCTACAGCAATTTTAGAGGATGCAGGGTTTACCGTAGAGATTGCGTCAAATGGAAAGATTGCAGTGGAGATGCTTAAAAAATCTGAACAAGGATATTACCGGCTTGTTCTTATGGATGTCCAGATGCCTGTGATGAACGGTTATGAGGCAACCAAGGAAATCCGTAAGCTGGAAAACAGACAGCAGGCATCAATCCCCATTATTGCCATGACAGCTAATGCCTTTGAAGAAGATAAGCAGGAAGCTTTAAAATGTGGAATGAATGGACATATAGCAAAGCCAATTGATATAAATAATTTACTAAAAACCCTGGATAGAGTCCTGGTGGGTTAATTGTATGAAACGGTGTAGTATCTGGTAAAAATCTGGATACTACACCGTTTTAATATGCAGAGATGTGAATGGAAGACGGCTCTTTCCTGCTTGATTTTTATTTAAATTAAATCATTTAATACATATGCAAGCCCATCGTGGTCATTATCATATGTTGTAATAGTGGTTGCTGCCATTTTTACATCTTCACATCCATTTGCCATGGCAATTCCCATACCAGCAGCTTCTATCATGGACAGGTCGTTTTGGGCATCACCAGCGGCAACTGAAAAATAAGGATTTATACCTAAAATTTCACAGAGCTTTATTATGGCAGTTCCCTTCCCGGAAGCGGAAGGGTAGAGTTCCAAGTAATATGGATTGGAATAGACTAATGAAATTCCTTCCTGGGCAGCCCAAGGAAGAAGGGAGCTTCGGAAGTTTTCCAGCTTTTCAGCATCTTTTAGCTCTATAGCAATACATTTACAGGAACCTTCGGTCAAAGCATCCGCTACATCAGAAATAATAACAGGGGTTTTAATTACTCTTTTATAATAGCGGAGCTCCTCATCATCTCTGGGGGATATAATATGAGTGTCAGAATAGGTGTGAACATGTACGTCGGATTTTTCCGCAGCATTCATAATATATGAGACTTGGGAAAGCGTAAGCGCTGTTCTGTAAATACTTTTATTCTGGTCACAATCATAAATCTGCCCTCCATTATAGCCAATCAGGTACATGCCGGGAAGATGAAGATTCAGCTCTTTTTTTACATCCATCACACTATTAATATCTCTGCCGGAACTTAAAGCGATTTTATGACCAGCTTTGCTCCAGGCATTTAAGACCTCCCTGGTATAGGCGCTTATCTGCTTTTGGCTGTTTAGCAGGGTGCCATCCAGGTCCGTAAAAAGAATTTTAGTATATTTTAGCTGTTCCGGATGGCATTTCATCCAGTTTCTTCTTTTGTTAATATTATCCAGAACTTCTTCCGGGATAAACAATTTCCCATATCCTGTGGCAAGGTCAAGGCCAGGTTTGGCGCTGCCGTGAAAATCGGACCCGCCACTAATACAAAGCCCGTATCTGGAAGCAAGAGTCCGCATTTGCCTTTCATCGGATGGACTATAAGAACCATAAATGGCTTCCAGTCCCTGCAGCCCCATGTCTTTCAAAAGGGAAACCAGCTCTTCCAGTTTAGCTGTGCTCATATGGTAAAGCATGGGATGGGCAAGCACAGGGAACCCGCCTGCTTTTAGGATAATTTCCACAGCACGCATGGGAGTTATTTTTTTACGGGGAACAAAACAGGGGCATTGGTCGCCGATGTATTTGTCAAAAGCCTCTTTGAGGCTTTTGATGTAATTATGGTTTAACATAAATTTGGCATAATGAGAGCGGGTGATGACGCAATTTGGAAATTCTGCTGTCAGCTCATCATAGGTAACAGGAATACCATGTTCTGTAAGACGGCGGCACATTTCCTTGTTGCGGATCGTGCGGCCGTTTACAAAATTGATTAGACGCCGTCTGAAATAGTCGCTTTTGTAATCAATATAAAGGCCAACAATATGAATGTCCTGCCCCTTATATTCTGAGGAAAATTCAATGCCAGGGATGACTTCAATGTTTTTATCTTTTGCAGCCTGGAGAGCTTCTTCAATTCCATCTGTTGTATCATGGTCTGTCAGGGCAAAGGCAGACAGTCCTTTTTTTATTGCATAATTAACCAGCTCTGTGGGAGAAAAACTGCCATCAGATTTATTGGAGTGTACATGTAAATCAACAATTTTCATATCAGTTCTCATCATCTTCTGTCTGTTTGGTGTAAACGGTGCGTTTCCTTGCCATTTCGTCACTTGCCAGATACTCATCGTAAGTGGTGATTTTGTCAATCAGACTTCCGTTAGGAAGGATTTCCATAATTCTGTTGGCTGTAGTCTGCACAAACTGGTGGTCGTGGCAGGAAAAGAGAGCCACACCGGGAAACTTAATCAGTCCATTATTAAGTGCAGTGATGGATTCCATATCAAGGTGATTGGTAGGCTCATCCAGAATCAGACAATTGGCGCCGCTGATCATCATTTTGGATAACAGACAACGTACTTTTTCGCCACCAGAGAGAATCCGTACTTTTTTTACGCCGTCTTCTCCGGCAAACAGCATACGGCCAAGAAAACCACGAACATAGGTAACGTCCTTTACAGGAGAATAACCAGTGAGCCAGTCTACTATGGTATAATCATTGTCAAATTCAGAAGTGTTGTCTTTGGGAAAGTATGCCTGAGATGTGGTAACACCCCATTTATACTGTCCTTCATCCGGTTCCATCTCGCCTGTCAAAATCTGGAACAGAGTAGTTTTGGCCAGTTCGTTACTGCCAACAAAAGCTATTTTGTCGTCATGTCCCACAATAAATGAAATGTTGTCAAGGATTTTTTCGCCATTAATAGTTTTGGAAATTCCTTCTACCATTAAAACTTCATTCCCAATTTCACGCTCAGGGCGGAAATCAATGTAAGGATATTTACGGCTGGAAGGTTTAATTTCATCCAGCTCAATTTTTTCCAGGGCACGCTTTCTTGAAGTTGCCTGTTTGGATTTGGAGGCATTTGCAGAAAAACGGGAGATAAATTCCTGCAGTTCTTTAATTTTTTCTTCTTTTTTCTTATTGGCTTCTTTCATCTGTCTGATAAGAAGCTGGCTGGATTCATACCAGAAATCATAATTACCAGCGTAAAGCTGGATTTTGCCATAGTCAATATCTGCAGTGTGAGTGCACACTTTATTTAAGAAGTAACGGTCGTGGGAAACTACAATCACAGTATTTTCAAAGTTGATAAGAAACTCTTCCAGCCAAGCAATGGCATCTAAATCCAGGTGGTTGGTAGGCTCATCAAGAAGAAGAATATCAGGGTTTCCAAAAAGCGCCTTGGCAAGAAGTACTTTGACCTTTTCATTACCATTTAAACTCTTCATTTCGGAATAATGGATGGAAGAATCAATGCCAAGTCCATTAAGCAGCATAGAAGCGTTTGACTCCGCTTCCCAGCCGTCCATTTCCGCAAATTCACCTTCCAGTTCACTGGCACGTATCCCATCTTCATCTGTAAAATCTTCTTTGGCATAGATGGCATCTTTTTCCTTCATAATTTGATAAAGTCGCTCATTGCCCATAATAACCACATCCAACACAGGGTAGGCGTCATATTTAAAATGGTCCTGTTCCAACACAGAAAGGCGTTGGCCGGGGGTGATTATAATTTCTCCGTTAGTAGTGTCTAATTGTCCGGAAAGTATTTTTAAAAATGTGGATTTGCCGGCGCCGTTAGCGCCAATAAGACCGTAGCAGCTGCCCTCTGTGAATTTGATATTGACATCTTCAAATAAGGCTTTTTTGCCAACCCGGTATGTTACATTATTTGCACTGATCATTTCTTCTATACTCCTCTCAATTTAAAATAGACCATTGAATATCTGCTTCACAATTCCTTATTTTACAGGAAAATAGGGAATTTGCAAGAAAAAGATGGTTTATTCATGTGTTCAATGTTAGAATAAATTAATAATCAGTTCCTAATAACAAATTATAAAGAATTAGAAAGGAAAATTCATGAGACTGAATTACAAGAGAACGTTTTTTATTGGACTTGCATTTCTATCAATCAGCGCTTTTTGGCAGATGTATGATAATATTATTCCGCTGATGCTACAAGGGACTTTCCATCTGGGAGAAACGGTGACAGGGGTTATAATGGCAGCTGATAATGTACTGGCCCTGTTTTTGCTGCCTCTGTTTGGGAGCTTGTCGG
>CAMUHA010000062.1 GCA_947088515.1 uncultured bacterium | reverse complement strand
CGCCAAACCCTAGTGTTTACGGGCTTTGCGGCTTAGCTCCGACTATTCGAACTCTATTGTCGCCGGCGGCTTTCCCGTGCAGTCATACAAAACTCTGTTAACTCCCTTCACTTCATTTACAATTCTGCCTGCCACTGTTCCCAGCGCTTCCCATGGAATCTGTGCTGCCTCTGCCGTCATAAAATCAGAAGTATTCACCGCCCGAAGTACAACAGCATAATCATAAGTCCTCTCGTCTCCCATTACTCCCACGCTCCGCATATTAGTAAGCGCCGCAAAATACTGTCCCAGATTCTTATCTGCCCCAGCCTTTACAATTTCTTCCCTGTAAATTGCATCTGCTTCCTGTACCATACGAACCTTTTGCGCCGTAACCTCGCCAATAATCCGTACCCCAAGCCCTGGGCCGGGAAAAGGCTGTCTGTAAACCAAATGTTCCGGAATCCCCAGCTCCAGCCCTGCTTTGCGCACCTCATCCTTAAATAACAGCCGTAACGGTTCAATAATTTCCTTAAAATCCACACAATCAGGCAGTCCGCCTACATTATGGTGAGACTTAATCACCGCACTCTTGCCAAGTCCGCTTTCAATTACATCCGGGTAAATCGTACCCTGTACCAGAAAATCAACAGCGCCAATTTTTTTTGCTTCCTCTTCAAATACCCGAATAAACTCTTCTCCAATAATCCTTCTCTTCATTTCCGGCTCTTCCACACCTGCCAGTTTTGCATAAAACCGCTCCTGGGCATTGACCCGCACGAAATTTAAGTCATAGAGTCCTTTGGGACCAAAAACTGCCTCCACCTCATCGCCTTCATTTTTCCTCAAAAGACCATGGTCTACAAAAACGCAGGTAAGCTGTTTTCCCACCGCTTTTGCAAGAAGCACAGCCGCCACGGAAGAATCCACACCACCTGAGAGTGCGCACAGAACTTTGCCGCTCCCCACCTTTTCCTGAATTTGTCTGATGGATGTTTCCACAAAAGAATCCATACGCCAGTTTCCCTTACAATTACAGATATTATATACAAAGTCAGACAGCATTTTCATTCCCTCCTGGGTATGGATTACTTCAGGATGAAATTGTACTGCATACAGCTGCTTCTCCACATTTTCCATAGCTGCTACAGGGCAAACCGGTGTATGGGCTGTGACTCTAAAGCCTTCTGGCTCCTTTTCTATATAGTCCGTATGGCTCATCCAACAGATTGTTTTTTCCTGTACATTTGAGAAAAGAACTGCGCTTTTATCCACTTCCGCTTCTGTCTTTCCATATTCACTGACCGGAGCCGTCTTTACGCTTCCTCCAAGCAAATATGCCATCAGCTGTGCCCCATAGCAGATGCCAAGTATCGGAATCCCCATCTCGAAAATTTCCTTTGCACAGCCTGGAGCTCCCTCTTGATAGACACTATTAGGACCGCCTGTAAAAATAATACCTTTTGGGTTTAATTCTTTTAATTTTTCCAGATTCATACTATGAGAATGAACTTCACAATAAACATTACACTCTCTGACTCTCCGGGCAATCAGCTGATTGTACTGACCTCCAAAATCAAGTACAATTACCATTTCCTTTTCCATAATTTAGCTCCTCCTGTATCTTTAATCAGTGTCTTGTCCAAAACAAGCCGCTGTTCCTTTTGATACCTTTTTGAAAATAAAAAGTCAGTCAGACATTCCTTTCCATTAAAAGACTCTCCTGCCCGCTGCCTTTATTTCTTTTACCCAGTTGTTCCCCAAAAACGCTCCCATTTATGTCCATGGTACCGTATTCCGTAACAAAGGCCCCGAAAGCCCCAGTCAATTGTCATTGCAATCCATACTCCAAGAAGGCCGCCATTAAAATAATAGCTAAACAAATAAGCAAAGCCAATTCTGAAAATCCACATGGACCCAATGGCTATAACCATAGTCCACACCACATCCCCTGCTGCCCGCAGTGTGTTAGGCAGGGTAAAGGAAGGCATCCAGAGAAGCACAGCCAGAACCGTATGCCACCGCATAACCTGAACCGCCAGGTTTTCAGTCTGCGGGGTCAGCTGGTAAATTCTCAAAATCCATGGAGCTGAAAGAAACAAAATACCCGATATTGCCCCTGTACATCCTATAGAAATGCACATGAGCTTTTTTGTATAGTACCTTGCCTGCTTAAAATCGCCCGCTCCAATACACATAGAAGCCACTGACAAAAGAGCCATATTGATTGCCTGTCCAGGCAAAACATTAAAGCTTGCAAGGGTATTACAGACAGCATTGGCCGCAATCGCATAAGTGCCAAATGTAGAAATAAGGCTTAAAAGCAGAATTTTTCCAAGCTGGAACAGACTATTTTCAAGGCTGTTTGGTATGCCAATATAAAGTATTTTCTTAATCAGTATAATATCCAGTCTCCAGGTAAGTCTTCCCTTAAAGTTAATCTGCCTGTCCATATGAAACATCAGCGCCATAATAATAAAGGCTGCCACTATTCTTGAAAAAGTAGTCGCGATGGCCGCTCCAGCCACTCCCAGCTTTGCACCGTAAATTAAAACAGCATTTCCTGTCAGGTTAATCAGGTTCATAACAATTGCAATAAGCATAGTGGTTTTGGAATCGCTCATCGCCCGGAATAATGCCGCACAGGAATTATAAATTGCAAGAGGACAGATAGAAAGCGCCGTAATAACCAGATAGGTAGCGGCACTTTCCATAACTGCCGGTTCCACCTTTCCAAAGGTGATGCGCAACACTGGTTTGTAGGCGGCTAAAAAGATAATTGTCACAATAACAGAAAGCCATATCGAAAACAGTACAAGCTGCCACGCCGACCGGCTTGCATTTTCCTGGTCCCTCTGTCCCAGAAAATGCCCGGCAACAACAGCGCCGCCTGTGGCTAATGCTGCTGTAATATTTATAATGAGAATGTTAATAGTATCCACCAGAGAAACCCCTGAAACCGCCGCTTCACCCACGCCTGCAATCATAACAGTATCCACCATCCCCACCAAAATGGCAAGGAGCTGCTCAAATACCAGCGGTATAATCAGTTTTTTCAGGTCTTTATTTGTATATAACATATTTATTCCTCAACATAATGTATGGTCAAAATAGCTCTACACCTGTCATTATAGCACGAATAATAAATACATCAATACTAAAGGTGTCCGGCTGCCGTGTCAGACACCTCTGTTTTGCATAATACCGGAATTTCCCAAACAGTCTGTTTCCAGTTTGTTTTTATATTTAATCATGATGCAAATGTTGGTATTTTTCTTTTGTTGCCAATCCTCCCCTGATATGGCGCTCCTGTTTATTTACATCCAGCACTTTTCTGGCTTCTTTTGCAAGCGCTGGATTCACCTGCATCAGTCGCTCCGTCACATCCTTATGGACTGTGGACTTTGAAATTCCAAATGCCTTTGCCGTCTGCCTCACTGTCGCATTGTTGTCAATAATATAATTGGCAATATCGATTGCTCGTTCCTCGATATAATCTTTCAAAGGAATTCCCCTCAAAACACTTTTTTACAGTGTATGAAAACTTCTGAGGGGTTATGACAAATCTCTTTCCTGGTCCTTTATTCTCTATCCAAGCGGGCTATCTGCCTGCTTACAGCCGGAAGAGTGTGCTAAGAATTCCTCTTCCTAAAGAAGCCCCCATGTTTCCGCCGACTTTCTTTCCAAAGCTGCCCCCTAAGGACTTTCCAATACTATTCCCAACCTCTCTCCCTACAGTGCCTGCTGCACTCTTGGCGGTCTGTTCCACCGCTTTCTTTATCTGTTTTTCTTTTTCCGCCGCCTTTTTCTCTGCTGCTTTCCGCTCTGCCTCTTCTTCCCGCAGCCGTCTCTTTTCTGCTGCTGCCTCTTCCCTCTGACGCTGTCTTTCCGCTGCCGCTTCTTCCCTCTGACGCTGCTTTTGGGCTGCCGCCTCTTCTTTTTGACGCAGTTTTTCCGCTTCCGCAGCCTCTGCCGCTTTCCGCTCTTCTTCCTGCTCTGCCATGACCTTTTTCTCTAATATTTCATAGGCAGATTCCCTGTCCACCATCTTCGCATATCTGCTGTAAAGCAGGCTTCCTGTTATCTGGCTGTTTCTGTCACTTTCTTCCAATGCGCCCATCTGACTTTGCGGCGGTAAAATACTGCATTTTTTTACAATCGTTGGCACCCCTGCTTCATCCAGCGCTGAAATAAGCGCTTCTCCAATTCCCAGCCGGGTAAGCTCATCATATGTGTCAAAATCAGGATTCTCCCGGAACGACTGGGCCGCGGCCTTTGCTCCCTTTTGTTCTGCCGGTGTGTAGGCATGAAGCGCATGCTGCACTTTATTTCCAAGCTGCCCCAAAACGCCATCCGGGATATCCTTAGGATTCTGGGTAATAAAATAAATGCCCACCCCCTTGGAACGGATTAATTTTACTACCTGTTCAATCTTGCCAAGCAGTGTTTTTGAAGCAGTATCAAACAAAAGATGAGCCTCGTCAAAGAAAAATACCATTTTGGGTTTATCCCTGTCTCCAGCCTCTGGAAGTGTTTCAAAAAGCTCTGACAACATCCAAAGCAAAAAGGTAGAATACATGGTGGGATTTCCAATCAGTTTCTGACAATCCAATATCTGTATTTCTCCCCTTCCATTACAATCTGTACGCATCCAGTCCGAAATCGTAAGAGCTGGTTCTCCAAAAAATTCCTCTCCGCCTTCTGCTTCCAATGCTGCCAGCGCACGTAAAATTGCTCCAAGGCTTTGTTTTGGAAGGTTTCCATATCTTGCACTGTATTCCTTTGCATTTTCGCTTACATATTGTATCATGGAGCGTAGGTCTTTTGTGTCCAGCAATAAAAGACTTTCATTATCTGCAATTTTAAAAATAATGGTGAGAATATCTGTCTGTGTTTCATTCAAGTCCAAAATCCTGCTAAGTAATAAAGGCCCCATCTCGGATATGGTTGCCCTAAGTGGAAGGCCCTTTTCCCCATAAATATCCCAGAACGTAACCGGATAACTGCGAAAATTAAATCCAGCTTCCAAAATCCCCATTTCCTCTGCTCTTTTTTTGACGCTTTCATTTTCCGCCCCTTTATTGCACATGCCTGCCAGGTCACCTTTCACATCTGCCAGAAAAACAGGCACACCGCAGTCGCTAAAGGACTCTGCCAGTACTTTTAATGTAACTGTCTTGCCTGTTCCTGTTGCCCCGGCAATCATTCCATGACGATTTGCCATCCTTGGGTAAATATAAACATTTTCGTCTCCGGATTTTCCAACCCAGACCTTATTGTCATAGTACATATTCTTTTCCCTTTCCGTTAAATTATCAACATAATTATACTACTATTCATTATTTACGTGAATAGTAACAAATTAATTTCTGTGTTAAATTTATGGTATCTCTTGACAATCTTTCCCCTTCCGGTATAATAAGTTTTTGGAAGATTTCCGGCGTATGTCCAAAAAGCATTCCGCCATCTGCATACAGCATACGCATCCCACTTTTGCGCAATGTCTGTGTCCGTATGAATTTTCCATGGGTGAGTTCGAGACCTTCCTCACCAACCCGTCCGCCGGGCGGTCAAAAAACAAAACTAAAGGAGAATAAAAATGAATAAGAAGGAAAATGTATCAATTAATGTTCTGCTGCTGGTTCAGGCTGCAATGATTGCTGCGCTTTATGTAACGCTCACTTACATTGCCAATGCACTGGGTCTTGCCAACCACGCAATCCAGGTCCGTTTCTCTGAGGCTCTTACGATTATGCCTTATTTTACCCCTGCGGCCATTCCGGGACTTTTTATCGGCTGTCTTTTGTCCAATATTTTAACAGGCTGTGCCATTCCAGACATTATTTTTGGCAGCCTGACCACACTTATTGCAGCCATTTTTACTTATAAACTGCGTAAAATTAAATGGATGGCCCCTCTCCCGCCAATAATTGCAAATACCCTTGTGGTGCCATTTGTACTTTTATCTGCTTATGGCATAAGACCCTTATGGCTGTCCTTTATCACTGTAGGCATTGGGGAGATTATATCCTGCGGTATTTTGGGAATGTTTCTTTTATCCGCCCTTTGCAGATACCAGGGAAGACTTTTTTCTGCCAATTACCATTATAACTAAAACCTGCGCCGCAAGGCCCACAGCAAAAAAGGAATACGATGGATGCGCTTTGCATATCGTATTCCTTTCTGTTTCTCAGTTTTCAATTCTTACATTTCCGCTTCCGGCTTTTGCCCGGATATGGTATAACGCCTCTTCTCCAAAGGTTCCCTGTGCGCTGTTTCCTTTTTTATTAAAAGAAAGCTGTTTATCAAAGTCCGTATGAATGTTTCCGCTTCCCGCATTAATATTAAACTGGCACCCAGAAAGATTCTCTGGCAGTTCCAGCTTTATGTTTCCGCTGTTTGTTTCAAGCTCCAAATCTCCTCTTATCTGAACCGCTTCCACCTTTATATTGCCGCTTCCGGCTTTCATACATCCGCTTCCCGCAAATTCCTCCAGCGTAATCCCTCCGCTTCCAGTGCCTGCCTGTATTGCGCCTTCTATTTTCTCCACTTTGATATTCCCGCTTCCGGCATGAAGCTCTGATGTTCCTTTTATCTGCTCCACCGTCAGGTTTCCGCTTCCGGTACGGAAAGAAATGTTTCTGGTATCGGCTCCTGTCCATTTTACGTTTCCGCTTCCGGCTTTTACCATAAGAGTTCCGTCCTCCTGATAATATCCTGCTTCAGAGGTAATATTTCCGCTTCCGGTTTCAATTGAAAGCTCCTTTAACCCTTTTTCCGGAATAAAAACTTCAATCCGTTCCTCTCCCCCCAGGCCAAATCCAAAGAAAATCAAGTTCCATGCGCTTCCTCCTGTTACAGATACCTTTCCATCTTCTCCATAAACTGCCTCTGCCTGCGCTTCTTTCTTGTTGCTGTACAGATATTCCTTGATAAGAATAACATTATCCTTTGCCTGATAAACTTTAATGTTTTTACTTCCATATGTTATCTGTAAGCTTTTTGCTTTATCCAGAGGAATTTCTATGGTATTTCTAAGTTCCGCCCTTCCTCCAATTGAAAAATTGACCGCTCCCCCAAACTGTCCGTCTTCTGATGCCTTTTTCACACTCATTACACTAATTCCTCCTATCATAAGCAATACAACTGCGGCGACAGCCACAATGACAATTTTATTCTTCCCCATCATCCCTGCCCATCCCTTCTTGTCCGCCATAGCTTTCATCATTTTCCCCATTTCCTATCAATGAGTTAATATAGGAAGAAAAAGGATAATAAAGTGGTATTGTAAGAAAAATAATCCAGCCTGGATGCCATGCAGAATAAAACAACCCAATATATAAATAAATTAATATTGCAAAAACCGGATAGGCAAAACAGGATGCGTCCCTTCGTGCAATTGCCGCTATCAGAGAGTGCCATATGGGAATCAATAAGAACAAAAGCCATCCAGGATGCCATGCGCCAAATCCACATCCAATTATCAGATAAGCAACCAGAATGACTATCTCTATGGGATAGTATTTGATATTTTTGCTGCCCTTCCTTTTTCCCCAGGCCTTCTTTTCTTCTACCCAGACACCATCCCATCCCACATGCACTTCGCTTTCTTTATCTTTCACATGGATACCCCGAAGGCTCACCTGCACATATTCATCCTTTTCACCACAGGAAGCGCTTTTACCATATTCCTGTTTACCGTTTTCACTTTCCTTCTCCGTCCCGTTTTCTTCTGGGGCGATTATTTCAATATCATCAAAATTTTCTGCTTTATCATTTTCTTCTGGCAGCGGAATTTCATCCTCTGTTCTCAAAAGCTCATCCAAAGATACCTTGTAGAGACGGGCTAGTAGAATTAAATTATCCGTATCAGGAGAGGCTTCTGCCCGCTCCCATTTACTCACTGCCTGTCTGCTGATGCCAAGCTTTGATGCAAGAGCCTCTTGGGATAAATTGTTGCTTTTCCTTAAATTAACCAGTCGGTTTGCAATCTCAATATTCATATCTTACTCCTTTCCACACTCTGATTATAACTGTTTTTACTCTGGTTGCGCCACCATTTTTGGTTTCAGGCGGGGCAACTATTGGTTGCAAACCGCAAAACTGCTCCTTAATCACTATTTCTAATATATGTTATAAAGCAATTACCGTTTTTTTCAAACCACTCTCTGGAATCATTCATACCAACCTTATAAACAGTCCCTGTTTCCGGATTCATAACAACTGTATTTTTTTCATTGAATCCCACCAGCAAAACTGCGCCTCCTTCCCGCAGCATTACCAGCACAGGAATATCCTGATTTACATAATAGAGAACGGAATCCAGGGTACAGCCTGTTAAGTCGAGAACCTCCGCGTCTGGGAGACTTTCCCTTAACAGAGAGAGAACTGACTCCCCCCTTTCCAGCATATATTTGGAATTTCTTACCACACCTTCATAAGAAAGCAGCGTATCCAGACAGACAAAAAGTGAATTTCTCTCTTCTGTCATCATCTCTCCCCGTATGGCCATAATCTGATTGGACAGGCTCCGGTTGCCTTTTTGCCATACATAATATCCCTGTTCATTGGTAACTACTCCTGAAATACTATCCGCATGGCTTACAGCGCTTCCTTCATTTACATATGTTCCTTCTATTCCGTATTTTCCATAAACATAATATCTCTTTTCCTGTTCTTCCATATCTGGAAGAGTTACGCTCCTGGCCCCTTCAAACAACACCTCTCTGGGGGTCAGGTGCATCATGGCAGATGCGTCAATAGTGCCTTTAAGTGCAATCTGTGTAAGTTTTTCATATTTTTCTGTTATGGCAGTCTCAATGGTATTCCTGTTTACCGCCTCTGTCTCCGCATTCATAATCTGGTCATCCGGAATTTCGGCATAAGCGCCATCCTCTGTTTTTTCCACTCTGGATAGAATAATCTGGTTTCCGCTAACCCTCCCCTGCGTGACATAAACATTATCCTGCTGGTACACCATGAGAACGCCTTCTGACTCATTTTCAATCTTCACACAGTACATGGGAAAAATTGTTTTTCCTGCATAGTCTGTCACAATATCCTGTTCCCTTGCAATACCATAAATCATATCCTCCCCCATAAATCCAATGGGGGCAATTACCTCTCCCGGTTGTGCCTGAATACTTCTTTGCTTTCCGGTAATCAGGTTCATCAACGCCATTTCTTTTCCTCTTCCCGACTCCCCTTCTTTCTGCCATGCTGCCATCTTATTACTTGCAGATACCTTACAGCTTCCTTCCGCCAGATTTTCCACCACTATCGTACAGGTTCTGTCCATAACATTAATGCCATAAATCTGGTCTTTCCATTTCAGATAAAACATGCTGTTCCTGTTAATATATGATAGCTGCTCTACCTCTTCAATTAATAGCTCCTGTGAGTCCCTGCAGGGAATATATATTAGCTCCTCTAAGGTGTTAACTGTATTATCATAAAAATATACACTTATTCCCACTTCCCCTTCATGACGTCCTCTGTTCATGTAACCATAAACCAGAAATGTAACATTACCTCCCTCATCCACATGAAGAATTTTCATCTCATGCCCATCATAAAGAGTTCTTTCATCCATATTGTTCTTATCATAAAAACTAAACAAAAGGGCCATCTTGTTATCCATAATGTTATAACTGTACAGACGGTTTCCCGTGATAAATGCAAGATTGTTTCCCCCATCGCTTTCCATTAGGGGCACATCCTCACTGACAATGCCCAGCATAATCTTATTATTGGCATATACATTTCCCGTTGCGTCAAACATTTGGTCCATGGTTCTTTCAAAGTCCAGAAGATACATTCTGTCTGCGGTATGGCGTACACGGTAGAATTCCCTGACCTTGTAATAATTCTTTCCTTTTCCCTCAGGTAAAGACACATAATAATCCAGAAGAAAGCTACCTGTTTGTGTCCCTAGTTCCTTAATAGTAATATCTGCCCCGCTTTCGCGCTTTACCGCCAAATCCCCCCAGGTCATTTGCTTAAAGCTGCTGTGTATATCCACCCTTCCATAAGTCGTGTTATCCCCCTGCTCATTTGATTCCATATATATAGTAAGCTCTTTTGCCGCTTCCTTGTCAAAGGTTTTATCAGAAAAGTCACAAACATATCTGATTTTATCATCCACAAAGTAATCCTCTGTGCTGACCACTCTGGTATAATACCTTATTTGATTGCCTCCTTCCAGTGTAAGAAGAACCACCAGCAGATATTCCTTATTTGACTCAATCAGGTCCTTTAATCCAAAAGATACCGAAACCTCCTCCTTAGTTGGTTTAAATGCCTCCACCTGTGTATTTTCAATCAGCCGTCCTCCATCCAGGCTTCTCACTTCATAGGCAACTTCCGAAACAACGCTCCCATAAGGCTGGATTTCCAAAGTAATCTTTCTCCCAGGTGATAAAGGCGTGATGCTTTCCCGGATCTGACTAACCTCCATGGCTTCCTTATAGCCATGCATTTCATTGAGACGCAATCCCTCATATTTCACGGCAACCACAGGAAATGTGGCTTTTTCCATTTCTATTGTCAAGTCAGTATTTCCCTGATTCATAATACTGCTGACAACAAATACCGTCAAAAAGAAGACAGCCGCCACAATGACTCCCTTTATTATCATTTTTTTCATAATATCCTCCATGCTGCCAACACCTGCAAATTGGGGAGTCAGCACAAATTTGTCTGCCAAAAATTTCAGCTCTAAATTTTTATATAAGCTTCTGCAAAGTGGTTTTTACCCCCAGAGCATTTGTCATACGCAGGATTTCATTCTCCCCGCTTTCCTTTCTCTTCTTCTGCCTTTTTACTGCTCTTATCAGTATATTCTTAGGCGTATGTTCCATATCAATAAATTCCAGCACTTGTGTGTCATACCCGGCTTCCTCCAGCAGTCCGGCACGAATCCCATCTGTAATAAGGGCGGAAATCCTTTCCTTTAAAATTCCGTACTTAAGAACAGGTGCAAGCAGCTGGCTTTCAATCTGCCCATTCACCTCGTGCTGACAGCAGGGTACCGTAAAAATCACCTCTGCTCTCCAGTCAATGGCCTTTTTTATTGCAAAGTCTGTTGCTGTGTCACAGGCATGAAGTGTGACCACCATATCCACTTTATCTGCTTTATCAAAGGCGCTGATATCTCCCTGATAAAAATGCAGATTTTCATATCCATATTTTTCTGCCAAATAGCTGCACTTTTTAATAACATCAGCCTTTAAATCCAGCCCGCTGATGCACACATCAAGCCCCTTAAGTTCATGTAAATAATAATACAGGGCAAAAGTCAGGTATGATTTCCCGCACCCAAAATCCACAATATGAATTGGCTCTTCCCTTTTTAGTGTAGGCAAAATATCCTCCACAAATTCCAAAAAACGGTTAATCTGCCTGAATTTATCATATTTGGAACGTATAACCTTTCCCTCCTGCGTCTGTACCCCAAGGTCAAATAAAAAAGGAACTGGCACATCCTCCCTTAAAATATAGTTTTTGAATCGGTTGTGGGACATATCCGGCAGAAAGGCCTGCCCTGTCTCTTTCCTTTTCTTTCTTTTTATCATCATATTTCCCTTTTTACTTACCAGCACATGCAGCGTTTCATCCATACTCTCTCCCTCAAGCTGCTTAAAGTCCTGCTCCATATAAGAAAGAATTACAGACATCATACTTTCTTTATCATAATTTTTATGAAAAACCTGACTCCCCCTCAATGTAGTTTCCTGAAAGCAAATCTCTCCTTTTACCACAACGGGACGGATCTTTATTTTTAAAGCCCCCTCTTTTTTTCTGGGACTGCTAATTACTATCTGATACAGCCTGTCCGACAAGAAGTTGGACAATTCCTCATTTAACTTTTTCATCACTATTTCTCCGCATACAAATATAGCCACAACTTTACGTCATGACTATATTTTACTTATTTACCCCCAAAACCACAACTAAAAATTTATCAGAATCGCAGTATGCCCCTTTTGATATTATGCCTTCTTTTATAAATCTCATAGAACAACAAAATTTGGACCATATCTCCAAGCCATTCCCACTTTTCCGGTATATCCCCGTCCTGCGTTTTGTTTTTTTCTTCTTCTCTTTTAATTCTGTCCAATATATCCCTGGACAGCTTGTAAATCTGCCACTTATCCGGGTATTCATCATAAATCATACTGCCTTCATAATCCAGTTTATCAAGAATACTGCTTATTATTTTCTGATACCGCTTCGCCTGCGCCGGGTACATCTGCTGCAGGTATTCCAAATCCCTGATAATCGAATCTTCTTCCTGATAATACATAGGCAGCGGATATGTCATATAAAAGGGCAATACCTTTCGTTCATACATAGAGATAACTTCCTTACTTCTTTACAGCTATCATATGCTTTCTTTTCCTTATCTGTGAAACTCTTCCGACAGCTTTCTTGCCCTTTTCACATCCTCTCCGCTGCACAATCCGTTGCCATAGCGGGCTTTTTCATAAAGGCAGGCAAAAGCAAAGGCCGACTGTCCATGTTCCGGAAACAGCTCCCGGCAGCATTCCCTGGGTGTGGCGCCCTCTGGAATCCTCATCTTTTTTTCATGTTTCCGGAAAGCCAATTCTCTCTCCAGCGTTTTCCGGTAAATACGCCGGATTCTCTCTTCCGGCGACATGGCTTTCCCAACACGGGACAAAAATGTTTCTCCCTCATCCTTCTGCCTTTTTTTCCTTTTTTCAAGCTTTTCCACTAAATCCCTGCTATGTCCATCCTCCCTTTCCTGATTTTCCCGCCTCCTGCCAAAAACCTCTCTAATCAGCCTTATGAGCGCAACAATCGCCAGCGCGGCCAGTGCAAGAAACCCCAATATCACAGCAAATTCCACAATCGCTTCCAATATTTGCGCTATTAGAGAGGGTTCCCCCGGCTCTGGATAGAAACCCGCTCCAGCATCCGGCGCCCCCTCCCCCCAAACAGATTCTTCCTCTTTTGGCGTTTCTTTTAAAAGCAGTGAAACCAAAAAGGTAAGAAAACGGGTAATCAGCCCCCAGATAGCTTCCCCAATGCAATCCGTCAGCGCCCGGCTGCTTCCAAAAATCATTATCCCAGCAGCGCCAGCCGTAAACCCCCCAGCCAGCATTACCGCACTGCCAAATACATGACCAGCTGGAATATTTTCAGTGGTACGGCTGTTGACATCCATATATCGGAGAAACCTGTGCAGAAAATAGCGCAGAAAATATCCCGCCGCAAATCCCGTACCAGTATATAGCAAAAGCTCTCCCCATTTTCCGCCGCTCATCCTTCCGTCTGTCAGGTACAAAACCCAGATCACACATGCAGCAAATACCGGGTGAATTGCCTCTGTCCCCATATCACTGTCTTTCAGCTTTTTCCTAAAGCTCATCCCAGTTAACAGCATAAGTGCCAGAAACAGCCATACTTTCTGTGCAGTGTTTTCCTTATAAAGCAGCAGGAAAATTCCCCATGGCAGCAAATGCAGCAACAGAAACAGCCAGAATTTTCCACATCTTTCCCTAACCTGCCAGAAGAACAAAGGAATAAGTCCTGCTGTGATAATCCCTGCAAAGTCTGGTCCTGCCTTTGTAAAATCCGCCTGAATAATAACTCCCACAGCAAATAAAATCAGATAATTAATCACTTCCGCAATGCCATTTTTTACCGCTTCTATTTTCCGGTTCATAGAACGCTCACACCCTTCCTTTTCAGGTAACTTATCCTCTGTCTTCACACAGATATATGATTTTATCTTCCAGCCCTGTCACAGGCCGATTTTCAGAAGCATCCTCCACTGGACAGATTATGGCAAATCCATCGCCCGCTCTCTTTTGATATCTTCTTATAAGCTCCATATAATCTTCATGTCTGTCATGAGAAATAAAAACTGTATAAAGAGAGTTTTCTTCAAACAGCTTTCTTCCCAGGCAATCACCAAAAACTGGCATTTGTGACTCTAAATCCAGCCTGGCTAATGCCTTATATACCGTGTCCAGACAAGCTGGTCCATTCATCCCCTCCATGCAAAGGCTCTCTCCTGTAACACAGTCCGTCCCATTTGCAAAGATACTGACCACAATCCCCTGATACAAAAATTCCTGTACAAGAGATGCACAGATACAAATACTCATCTCCACCAGCTCCTGACTTTTCAGAATACTGGTATCTTTCAAATTCATGAATATTCTTACACTGCTTATTGTTGTATAATCCCGCTCATTTACCTTCAGTTCATTTGTCTTTGCCGTTGCCTTCCAGTTAATCCTTTTCATTTCATCATAAGGCTCATAGTCCCTGATTCCCCTTAAAGTAAACGCATCCTCCAATTCATATCTTTTCGCTGCAATCTCTCCGTTTATTTTCCGGAAAGCTGGTGCAAGTCCCTGTTTGGAAAGAATCTTTGGCGCCACATACAGGAAAGCGCTGCTCTCCCTTTCCGCAGTCAGCTCCTCCGAAAAAAACAAATCCGCTCCCACCAAATCAATTCCCTCTATGCCAAAATACCCTCTTCTGGGGCAGGTAATCTGATGGGTTCTGGTAATCCGCTGGTAAGGCATAATCGTAAAAAGGTCATTTCTATAATATCTATCCGTAACCATTCCATTCTGGCAGTCTGCAAAAACCAAGTAACGGGAACACTGGAACTTAACTTTTAAAGATGACAAAGGCAGTTTCTTATAATTTTCCACAATCTCTGAAAGTTTTACTGATTCCCCTGCCCGCACCATCTCTCTTTCAAATTGCAGGGTCACACTGACCCCTTTATCCCACCAGCGGGCATATAAAATTCTCTGGGCAAGAAATATACCTCCCCCCAGTAGCGCCGCAAAAATAATTAACATACTATACCCCTGCTCCTTGCAGGCCCCCTGTTATCCAAAGTTTTCTGAAGGCACTTTCGTTTCCTCTATAATTTGCTCAATCAAAGCTTTTGCCTCCACCTCACCCTGATAGCCATAGCTTAATTTTATCCGGTGTGCCAGCACTGGCGCTGCCAGATGCTTTACATCATCTGGAATACAATAATTTCTTCCCAACAGGGCAGCGTAAGCCTTTACTCCACGCAGCAACGCCAAGGTTCCCCTTGGGCTTACCCCCATAACCACCCGTCCATTTTCTCTTGTAGCCGCCACAATCTCCACCATATATTTTTCCATTTCCTGATGGACAAAAACATGTTTTACCACTTCCTTCATCTCCAAAAGCTGTGACAGGTCCACTGCCGGCATAAGTTCTTCAAAAGGGTCTTCCCGCATAAACCGGTCCATAATCGAAAGTTCTTCTTCTCTTCCTGGGAGTCCAAGGGACAGCTTCATCATAAAGCGGTCCAGCTGCGCTTCCGGCAGAGGGAAGGTTCCTGCCGTTTCCACTGGATTCTGGGTTGCAATAACAAAAAAAGGATTCCCAAGTTTCATGCTTTCCCCATCAATTGTTACCTGCCTCTCTTCCATACATTCCAAAAGCCCTGACTGGGTCCGGGGCGTTGCCCTGTTAATCTCATCTGCCAGAAGAATATTGGTAAATACCGGCCCTTTCCTCAATTCAAACTCACCGCTTTTACGGTTAAACACATTCATCCCTGTCA
>CAMUHA010000061.1 GCA_947088515.1 uncultured bacterium | reverse complement strand
AAATTGCATATAAAAGAGTCTTTATTGACAGGCAGCAGCTTTTAAAATTAGCGGAGCCCTTGATGAAGACGGATTATGGACAGTATATGAAAGATGTGGCAGATGGTTTATAATTACTCTGTGTAAGAGGTCTGCTATTAAAGATACGATGATAAGAGAAGGAGAGTGTTGCGGTTATGGGAAAGATAACGGTGGAGACATGTGACATAGAAGGGTTAAAGATTATTACGCCTACCATTTTTGGCGACCATAGAGGTTATTTTATGGAAACTTATAATTATAATGACTATAAAGCGGCAGGCATTGACCAGGTATTTGTACAGGATAATCAGTCTTCTTCTGGTAAAAATGTGCTGCGGGGTCTGCATTTCCAGATTCATTATCCTCAGGATAAGCTGGTGAGAGTTTTGGTTGGGGAAGTGTTTGATGTGGCAGTGGATTTAAGACCTGGTTCTGCCACATATGGAAAATGGTATGGGGTCAGACTTTCGGCTGAAAACAAAAAGCAGTTTTTTATACCAAAGAACTTTGCCCATGGATATCTGGTGCTTTCCGATTATGCGGAATTTGCCTATAAATGTACAGATTTTTATCATCCGAACGATGAAGGAGGAATCCGGTTCGATGACCCGGAAATTGGAATCAAATGGCCCGCAGCGCCTGGGACAGAATTTGTGATGGTAGACCGGGATAAGAATTGGAGCAGCATCAGCGAATACACAAAAAGCAGAGAGAACGGATAGGAGATATGAGAGGGAAAGGGAAAGCAAAGAAGCGGTCCGCCTATAGGTGGCTGCCAAAACCTGTAGGCATCAGTATCTTTTATGGAATTTGCTTTATCGTGGCAGTTATGGTGTTAGTCCACAGCAATCCTCTTGCGCCTGACCAGTATACGGAAAACTTAAAAAAATTCTGTGCCTGCTCCCTGCTTTTACTGGCCTGTATTATTTTTGGACTTTACTATGACAGAATGTTTATCATTCCAAGAGAACTGTTCCAAAGCAGGAGACTGATTTGGAAACTTGCCAAAAATGACTTTAAAAAGCGATATGCAGGCTCTTATATGGGTTTTTTGTGGGCGTTGGTACAGCCTGTAGTGACAGTTGTGATGTACTGGGTTGTGTTTGACAGGGTATTCCAGACCAGAGCACAGATGGTGGCAAGCGGTGTGGAAGTGCCTTATGTGCTGCACCTGACGGCAGGGCTGGTTCCGTGGTTTTATTTTTCAGAGGCAATTACAAGCGGCACTAATGCGCTTTTGGAGTATAGTTACCTTGTTAAAAAGGTGGTATTTAATATCAGCATTCTTCCTATTATCAAGCTGATTGCGGCCACCTTTATTCATATGTTCTTTGTGGTGGTGCTTTTAGCGGTTGCGGTTGCTTATGGCTATTATCCCACAATTTATACGCTTCAGGTATTTTATTACAGCTTTTGTCTGTTTATTCTTGTGCTTGCCATGAGTTATTGTACCTGTGCGGTGGTGGTGTTTTTCCGCGACCTGGCACAGATTATTAATATTGGCCTGCAGGTAGGCATGTGGGCTACCCCTATCCTCTGGAATATTACCATGCTAAACGATGATAACCTGATTACTCTTTTTAAATTAAATCCGCTGGTTTATATTGTAAATGGATACCGGAATGCAATTTACGGGGATGAGTGGTTTTTTGAACACTTTTATTCTTCAACGTATTTTTGGATTTTTACGGTTACTTTATTTTGTATTGGGTCATTGATATTTAAAAGACTGAAGGTTCACTTTGCGGATGTGTTGTAAAAAGAGCTGGTAGGAGATATTGTAATGGAAGATAAAAAAATTGCCATACAGGTAAGCGGACTGGAAAAAATATACAAGCTTTACGAAAAGCCTTCTGACAGGCTGAAGGAATCTCTGGGATTTTCCGGTAAAAAGCGGTATAAGGAACATTATGCTTTAAGAAATGTTGATATGACCATTTACCGGGGAGAAACGGTAGGGATTATAGGAACAAACGGTTCAGGGAAATCTACCATTTTAAAAATAATAACAGGTGTTCTTAATCCTACCAGCGGTTCTGTCAAGGTGAAAGGAAGGATATCGGCTCTTTTAGAGCTGGGTTCCGGATTTAACCCGGAATATAATGGGATTGAAAATGTGTACCTGAACGGAACCATGATTGGTTTTTCGGAAAAGGAAATTGATGAGCGGCTTGAGGAAATTTTAAATTTTGCAGATATCGGTGATTATGTATATCAGCCGGTAAAAACTTATTCCAGCGGTATGTTTGTGAGGCTTGCGTTTGCAGTGGCAATTAATATTGAACCGGAAATACTGATTGTGGATGAAGCATTGTCGGTGGGAGACGTTTTTTTTCAGGCCAAGTGTTACCATAAATTTGAAGAGTTTAAGGAAATGGGGAAAACCATCCTTTTTGTAAGCCACGACTTAAGCAGTGTGAGCAAATACTGCGACAGGGTGGTTTTGCTTAATAAGGGGGTTAAGCTGGGAGAGGGAAGCCCCAAGGAAATGATTGACGCCTACAAGCAGGTTCTGGTAGGACAGTACCCGGTTCCAGAGGAATCGGAAAGTACAAAAGAGAACAAGGAAGGCGAAAAAGTCAAAGAGCAGGAAGGGGCTTTAGGGCAGGAAGGAAGCGTTCTTACAAACCCGGATTTGCTGGAATATGGCACTAAGGCAGCTGTGATAGAAGAATATTTTATAATGGACGGGGAAGGCCGTAAGAGCAGCGCTATTATTAAAGGACAGGAGTGCAGTGTACATATGTCTGTACATTTTCTGGAGGATATTCCGGCGCCGATTTTTGCCTTTACCATTAAAAACATCAAAGGTGTGGAAATCACCGGAACCAACACCATGGTGGAGAAAGCATTTTTGGAGCCGGTAACGGCTGGAAATGTAAAGCATATTGTTTTTACCCAGAAGCTTGACTTGCAGGGAGGAGAGTATCTGCTTTCCCTGGGGGTGACTGGATATGAAAACGAAAACTTTCAGGTATACCACAGACTTTATGATGTGTTGAACCTGACAGTGATTTCTGATAAAGATACGGTTGGCTATTATGATGCCAATTCAAAAATCAAGGTGTTAGACGGCTACTGAAGGGAAGGGGAAGGAAAAAATTCTATGAGCGGAGAAGAACTAATAAGAAAACCGATTCATTTGACACAGGAGGAAGTACTGGCGCGTCTGCCGGAGCGGATTGGAGATATAGATTTGGACTATGCCTGCTATCCGGGCAGGGATTTGTACAGTGACGGCGCCATTGAGGACGAACTTCTATCAATAGTAAAGGAAGCTGCTCACGTTGAATATCCTTCCATTATAGAAAATAAAAAGAGCTGGCCGGTTTTATACCATTTATCTTCCCTGCGGGGGAATATTGTTGAATGGCTTCCAATTAAACCAGGGGATAAGGTTCTTGAAATCGGGTCCGGGTGCGGCGCGATTACAGAAACCCTTGCCAGAAAAGCAGGCAGCGTTACATGTGTGGACCTTTCAGCGAAAAGAAGCCATATCAATGCTCACAGAAACCATGACAAAAACAACATAAAAATTCATGTGGGGAATTTCAGAGATATAGAACCATCGCTTCCCGATGATTTTGATTTTGCCTGCATGATAGGCGTGTTTGAATATGGACAGTCCTATATCCACACAAAGACGCCCTATGAAGATTTCCTGAAAATTATGTTGAAGCATGTAAAAAATAACGGGTGTATTGTTATTGCAATAGAAAACAAATTAGGACTAAAGTATTGGGCAGGATGCAAGGAAGACCATTTGGGCGCTTATTTTTCCGGGCTGGAAGGGTACCCGGAGGGCGGAAGCGCACGTACCTTTACCCGCACAGGGCTGGAGAGGATATTCAGAGCCTGTGGTGTGGAGGAATATTCCTTTTACTATCCTTACCCGGATTATAAATTTCCCACAGTCATTTATTCTGACAGAAGAATGCCAGGGCCGGGAGAACTGACAAATAACATGTGTAATTTTGACCGTGACAGAATGACTCTTTTCAATGAGAAGTATGTTTTTGACAGCATTGTGCAGGATGATTTGTTTGCGACTTTTTCTAATTCCTATCTGGCGGTTATTGGAAAGCAGCCTGATGTCAGTTATGTAAAATATTCCAATGACAGAGCGCCCCAATATGCCCTTAAAACAGAGGTGATTGATACGCCGGAGGGGAAACGGGTGAGAAAGATACCCCTGAATGAAGAAGCGGCAGGTCACGTAAGGGGAATGAAGCGCTCCTATGAGCTGCTTAAAGAAAGATATGAGGGCAGCGGCTTATCTGTCAATGAATGTATTTTGTCTGAAGATAAGGAATATGTAGAGTTCTCTTTTGAAGAAGGGGTTACTCTGGAAACTCTTTTGGATGAATGTCTTTCCAGGGATGATATGGAAGGTTTTTACCAGCTTTTTGACAGGTATTATGAATTGATTTCCTACGGGGAGGATAAGAGAGTCAGTAATTATGACTTGACGTTTCCTAATATTCTGGTAAATGGTGATAAATGGACAGTGATTGATTATGAGTGGACGATGAAAAAGCAGGTACCGGCAAAAGAAATCGCTTTCAGAGCTGTGTACTGTTACATACTTGAGGAAGAAAAAAGGAATAAACTGAATTTGACCCTTCTATTGGATAAAATAGGCGTCAGCCAGCAGACGGCGGAGGAATACCGACAGAAAGAAAAACGTTTCCAGAGACTGGTCACTGGAAAACGAAAGTCTATGGGAGAAATTCGTGATTCAATCGGTAACAGGTGTTATAATCCCCAGATATTGATAGAACAGGATTATCAGAGGAAAATGAAGAGGCGCATACAGATTTTTTATGACAGAGGAAATGGCTTCGGGGAGGGAGATTCCCTCTATATGTATGAAATATACAAAGATGAAAACAGTATTGTTGCAGAAATTCCCATGGATGGTAATGTGGAAGCTCTGAGAATTGACCCTGCAGAGTGTGCCTGCATGGTTAAAATTAAGGAGCTGGTTTTAAATAAGACAGAAATTCCTCTAAAGAAAAAGTATATTGAAACCAATGGCCGGGTTGTGAAGGCGGGATGTTATGTGTTTGATACCCCGGACCCGAATATAATTATCCATGTATCTGACCTTTCCAGGGTAAATAAAAATACAGTGTCTGTTAAAATGGAGCTGACCCTTGTGCCTTCTGATATGGCGCAGGATGTGATGGATGCAGTAAAGAAAATGTTTTGAATTGACCAAAACGATCTACGGAGTGAGGAAATATAAGTGGTATCTCTAAGAAGGAAATTAAAACAATTACTAATCGACAAACAGCACAAAATATATGAAGAAAAGGCGGTGGCTAAAAATCTTACCTATGATTCGTGGATAAGAGGAAAAGAACAGGAAATAAGTAATGCGTATGCAATTGTTCTGAAAAACAAAAAAAATCTGACAAATGAATTGAAAATGGAAGAAAATGACAGGGGCATAAAGGCAAATGAAGGAAAAAATTCAGAAAGAATATCGGACTGTCGAATTTTGCAGGTTGTTGATAAAAATGGTCATAATCAGGGGAAAATGAAATTTTTGTTGACAGGGCTAAATCTGTTTTGTAATAATGCGGACGTTATTTTGAATAAATATGATTCGGATATCATCCTGATTTTTATGTATGACGGGGAAATAAATGAGATTGCATATCCGCTGCTGTACGAAAAATTTGCAAAAAATGATAAAAATATTCTGATTTATGGAGATGAGGATACCATAAGGGATGGGGAACGGGAAAATCCATGGTTTAAGCCAGACTGGTCCCCGGACCGGTTTATGTCCTGCTTTTATTTTGGAGCTTTTGTGGCAGTAAGGAGGTCTGCGCTGAAGGAGACATATGTAAGCGGTATGAAAGATAGCCGGATAGCTCCTTACCAGCCAAAGGGAGAAACGTATGCTGCCCTTAGGTGGCTGTATCAGCTTTTGTTTGAAATGCTTCTTGGAAATGGCGGCTTTGTCAAAGGCCATGAAGGGAACCAAAATCCGGTGTTCCATATCAGACAGGTATTGTTTCATAACAGGTCGGATGGCTATGAGCAGATTAAGGAATGCCATCTTCCCATAGAAGCAAAACAGGAGCTGCGCCGCAGGAGTGGGATGCTGCAACGGAAGGCGGAAAGGGCGCCTCTTCTTTCCATAATTATTCCTTCCAAGGACAATCCGGGAGCTTTATTCTGTTGTCTGGATTCTTTGATGCAGAAAACCTGTACAAGCGTTTCCTTTGAAATTATTCTTGTGGACAATGGGAGCAGGGAGGAAAACAGGAAGAAAATAGAAGAAAAGGCAAAAAGCTTAAAATGGACGGCAGGAGAAAATGCTGCTGGTAATGATGGCAGCATTTTTATGGGATGTACATATCTGTACAGACCCATGCCTTTTAATTTTTCAAAAATGTGTAATCTTGGGGCGCAGGAGTCAAAGGGAGTGCTTCTTCTTTTTTTAAATGATGATATGGAAATTATCCAGCCAGACTGGATGGAGCTTTTGGTGCAGAAAGCGGAGCTGTCCTATGTGGGAGCTGTTGGAGCCAAACTTTTGTATCCGGATTCTGATATTATCCAACATGCAGGTATCACTAACTTAAGGATTGGACCTGCCCATAAGCTTCAGTTTTTAAGTGACAAAAAGGTCCATTATTTTGGAAGGAACACAGGGGTGCACAATATGCTGGCGGCAACCGGCGCCTGTCTGATGATGAGAAGGAGCGTATTTGAAGAGGCGGGCGGGTTTTATGAAGGACTTGCGGTGGCTTTTAATGATGTGGATTTATGTTATACCATTTATGGATTAGGGTATTATAATATAGCGCGTAATGACGTGACATTGTATCATCACGAATCCCTAAGCCGTGGAAAGGATGGGGAGTCGGAGGAAAAGCAGCTTCGTCTGATTAGGGAAAATGAAATACTTTATCAGCGTCAGTATAATATATATGGTAAGGACCCTTTTTATCATCCTTATTTAACCACGGATATATTAGAATCAGAATATTCGCCTCTGTTCCATTATCAGGTAACGCCTGATATGCCCTGTTCGCAGGTGACTCTGTGCAGGAAGGCGTTAAAACATGCAAGAGAGGATAAATGTCTGGTGGTTGGCATGGAATGCGCCATGGATATTTTTAAAAGAAAATATGCGGCAGCGCCGGAAAAAGTAAGGGCTATGGCGTCTCCTTCTGAAAAGGGCTTTTATTTTCAGGGCTATGCCTTTGTTATTGGAGCGGATAATGCATGCTATAAAAGATATTTGCTTCTTAAAAATAAGGAAAACGGGCAGGTATGGTCCATTACTTTGGACGACAGATACCGTCAGGATATCAAAAACAATCTGGCAGACCAGATAAATGTGGAGCTGACAGGGTTTGCGGCAAGAATATACAAGGAAGATATTCCTCTGGGAGTTTACCAGTTTGGTATGCTGGCGGAGGATAAATGTTCCAGACAAAAACTGGTGAACTGGAGTAACTGGGTGCTGGAGGTGAGAGAGGATGACGAATAAAATAGAAGGAAAGGAAGCGGGAGAGACTAATTACCGTGCCGAATATGAAAAAGAGCATCTGCGGAATGCGGACCTGGCAGGACGTATTGCAGATTTGGAAGCAAGATGCGATGACCTTTCTTTTCAGTTAAACCGGATTAAAACAAACCCAGTCTGGAAAATGTCTGCACCTGCACGCAGGGGAATGCACTTTGTGCTCCGCCAGAAGGACCGGCTAAAAAACTGCGGGAACCTAAAGGGTGTTTGGTCCAAAATTAAATACAAGAAAATTGAACGGCTGGCCATGGCAAATTACGGGACAAAGAGCTTTCCTTCTATACAGGAGGCAAAAGCCCAGAGAGAGAGCCGTTTTCTGCGGATGGTAAAAATCAGCATTCTTGTTCCCCTTTATAACACACCGGAAGACTTCCTGCGGGAAATGATTGAGTCAGTGATGAACCAGACCTATGAAAACTGGGAGCTTTGCTTAGGGGACGGTTCTGACGGCGACCATGGATATGTAGAAAGAATCGTTAAGGAATATCAAAAAAAGGCAAAAGAAGAACAGGAGAAGCGCCATTTAAGAGAGGATGGCCATTACAAAGGAGAGGCGCCGGAGGATTATGGTCCTGTTATCAGGTACCAGAAGCTGGAAAAGAATGAAGGGATTGCAGGCAATACCAACCATTGCCTGAAGATGGCAGGGGGAGAGTACATTGGTCTGTTTGACCATGATGACATTCTGCACCCCTGTGTTTTGTATGAATACGTAAAGGCAATCAATGAACAGGGGGCAGATTATCTTTATTGTGATGAAACTACTTTTAAAAGCGGTGATATCAATAAAATGCTGACCATGCACTTTAAGCCGGATTATGCCATAGATAATCTCCGGGCCAATAATTACATCTGTCATTTCAGTGTGTTTGCCAGGGAACTTCTGGATGGAATGGAGCTGTTCCGCCCTAAGTTTGATGGCAGCCAGGACCATGATATGATTTTAAGGCTCACAGACAGGGCTAAAAAGGTGGTTCATATTCCAAAGCTTCTATATTATTGGCGGAATCATCCGGGCAGCGTTGCTTCCGGTGTGGAGGCAAAGCCTTATGTAGTGGAAGCTGCAAGGGGGGCTGTGGCAGACCATTTAAAGCGTCACGGATTTAACCATTTCCAGATAACCTCAACAAGAGCTTTTGAAACGATTTTTAAAATCAGATATCAGATTACCGGAAGTCCGCTGATTTCCATTGTTATAGCGAACAAGGATCATGTGGCGGATTTAAGACGTTGTATTTCCTCAATTTTTGAAAAATCCACTTATGAAAACTATGAGATAATTGTGGTGGAAAACAACAGCACAGAAAAGGAAACTTTTGATTATTATAAGGAGCTTTCCGAAGAAGAGAAGGTGAAGGTGGTAACTTATAAAGGGACCTTTAACTATTCGGCAATAAATAATCTGGGGGTATCCTCCGCAAAAGGAGAGTATCTGCTTCTTTTAAACAATGATACCCAGGTAATTACTGTTAACTGGATGGAAGAGCTGTTAATGTATGCGCAGAGAGAAGATGTGGGGGCAGTGGGGGCCAAGCTTTATTATGGCGACAAAACCATCCAGCATGCAGGGGTGGTTTTGGGGCTGGGGGCCCACAGAACAGCCGGACACAGCCATTATAAACAACACAGGGAAAATCTGGGATACATGGGGCGGCTTTGTTATGCCCAGAATGTGTCGGCAGTCACTGGCGCCTGCCTGATGGTGAAAAAGGCCCTTTTTGAGCAGGCAGGAGGACTGGAGGAGTCCTTTGCTGTTTCTTTAAATGATGTGGATTTTTGTTTAAAGCTGCGGCAGATGGGATACTTAAATGTCTTTACGCCTTTTGCGGAGCTTTATCATTTTGAATCTGTATCCAGAGGATTGGACGACAATGGGGAAAAGGCCCGGCGTTACAACCAGGAGTCGGAACAATTCCGGAAAAAGTGGCAAAAAACACTGGAAATGGGCGACCCTTACTATAATCCCAATTTTTCACTGGACAGAAGCGACTTTGCTTTGAAAATATAGGGAGACTATGGTAGAATATAGGTAATGCGGTGAAAATCGGATTTTAAATTTTTGAAGAATCAGGAGGGTTAAAAATGAGCTACAAGGAACAATATGATTTCTGGCTGGAAGATGCCTATTTTGACGAGAAAACCAAGGAGGAACTGCGGAATATAGCAGGAGACGAGAAGGAAATAGAGGAACGCTTTTATAAAGAGCTTGAGTTTGGTACAGGCGGGCTCCGCGGAGTAATCGGCGCCGGCACCAACCGCATGAATATTTATACCGTAAGAAAAGCAACCCAGGGCCTTGCCAATTATATTATCAGCCAGGGCGGGAAGGACAGAGGCGTTGCCATTGCTTATGATTCCAGGAGGATGTCCCCGGAATTTGCAGATGAGGCAGCTCTTTGCCTTGCAGCAAACGGAATCAAGGCGTATGTTTTTGATGCTCTTCGCCCCACACCGGAGCTTTCCTTTGCACTGCGCACATTAAAATGTATCTCAGGTATTGTTATTACGGCAAGCCATAATCCTCCGGAATATAACGGCTATAAGGCATATTGGGAAGACGGCGCACAGGTTGCCGCACCAAGAGATAAAGAAATCATTGATGAAGTAAAGAAGGTTACAGATTACCATGAAGTAAAGACCATGGACAAAGCAGCAGCCATGGAAGCGGGACTTTATCAGGTAATCGGCAAAGAAATTGATGACGCTTATATGGCGGAATTAAAGAAACAGATTATCCATCCTGAAATTATTCAGGAAGTGGCTGACGATATCAAAATTGTTTATTCTCCTTTCCATGGGACAGGAAATGTTCCGGTAAGAAGAATTCTTTCGGAGCTTGGATTTAAACATGTTTATGTGGTGCCGGAACAGGAGCTTCCTGACCCTGATTTTACTACCCTGGACTATCCGAATCCAGAGGATCCTAAGGCATTTACTCTTGCCCTTGCTCTTGCAAAGGAAAAGAATGCGGATATTGTTCTGGCAACAGACCCGGATGCAGACCGTCTTGGTATTTATGCGCTGGATAGGAAAACCGGAGAGTATGTTCCTTTTACAGGAAATATGTCCGGTATGCTGATTGCAGAGTACATTTTAAGGGAAAGAACGGCAACAGGAAAGATGCCTGAAAACCCTGCCCTTGTTACCACCATCGTTACTACGAATATGGCAGCTGCAATTGCGAAAGACTACAATGTGAAATTTATTGAAGTTCTGACCGGCTTTAAATATATTGGGGAACAGATTAAGCTTTTTGAACAGAACGGCTCCAACAATTATGTGTTTGGCTTAGAGGAAAGCTATGGTTGTCTGGCAGGAACACATGCAAGGGATAAGGACGCAGTTGTTGCGGTTATGTGTCTTTGCGAAGTGGCGGCATGGTGCAAAAAGAACGGAATTACCGTATGGGATCAGATGTTGAATCTTTATGATAAATACGGATACTTTAAAGAAACACAGTATGCCATCACTTTGAAGGGAATTGACGGCTCTAAGCAGATTGCGGAGATGATGGACAAACTGCGCAGCAACCCTCCGAAAAACTTTGGCGAGCTGGAAGTAAAAGAATTCAGGGATTATGACAGGAATGTGACAAAGAATCTGACAACAGGAGAGGAAGGGCCTACAGGTCTGCCTAAATCCAATGTACTTTACTTTGATCTTACTAATGATTCCTGGTGCTGTGCCCGTCCTTCCGGTACGGAGCCTAAAATTAAATTTTACATGGGCGTTAAGGGAACCAGTATTGCAGATGCAGGTGAAAGAGTAGAAAAACTGACAGAAGCGCTTAAAGCTTATCTCTAAAGCTTATAGTAATCCATAAATAAATCTATAAAATTTGAATCGTCCTGCCTGGGCAGGACGATTCTTGGATTTATGGCGCAAATTCCAGGCGGCAGATAAGAGGTACTTAAATATGGGGAAAATAGTTAAAATAAGCAATCTGAAAAAAACATTGCGGTACTTGAAAAAAAATGGGATACGACAGGCATACTATGCCATGAAGGAGAGAATCGAAGCAGAAAAAGAAGAGGATTATTCTTATATACCGCCTGCAAAATGCGAGTTAGACAGGCAGCGGAAAGAAAGTGAAGGGTTTTCCGTCAAATTTAGTATTCTTGTACCGGCTTATGAGACAAAGGAAGAGTACTTAAGGGCCATGATTCATTCTGTGCTGTCCCAGACCTATGGAAATTTTGAACTGATTTTAGCGGATGCAAGTAAGACAAACCAGGTGGAAAAGATTGTAAAGGAATATGAAGACAAACGTATTATGTACCGGCGGCTCAAACAAAACACCGGGATTTCCGCCAATACCAATCAGGCGCTTATGTATGCTACCGGCGACTATGCCGGACTTCTTGACCATGATGATGTGCTTTCACCAGATGCTCTTTACGAAATGGCTTCCCGCATTGAAAAGTCAGAAAAAGAAAATGTCCAGCTGCTTCTTTTATACTCTGATGAGGATAAGTGTGACAGCTCCCAGGAGCATTATTTTGAGGTAAACAAAAAGCCGGATTTTAATCTTGATTTAATTTTATCTAATAATTATATCTGTCATTTTATGGTAATGAAGCGTCAGCTGATGCAGGAGCTTGCCTTCCGAACGGTATGTGACGGCGCCCAGGATTACGACATTGTGCTTCGAAGCATAAATGTAATGCTGGGGAAGGACAGACAGAGAAACACTAAAAAGGAGCTGCCCATTGCCCATATTCCAAAGGTGCTCTATCATTGGCGTTGCCATGAAAAATCCACAGCGGAAAATCCGGCAAGCAAACAGTATGCTTATGATGCCGGAAAGCGGGCAGTGGAAGACTTCCTGCGGGCCAGGGGATGGAAGGGGGCTGTGGTCCATTTAAGACATCTGGGATTTTACCGGGTGGATTATCAGCCGGACCTTTTGCTAAACCGGCCGGATGTGGCTGTGGTGGGAGGAAAGCTGACCGACAGGGAAAAAAAGGTTGCCGGGGGAATTTATACTTTGGAGGGGATTCCTCTTTATAAGGGGCTGCATAAGGAATACAGCGGTTACATGCACAGAGCGTCCCTGCAGCAGGAAGCGGATATGGTGGATGTGCGGTGTATGAAAGTGTCCAGAGAAGCAGAGGCAATACTGGAAGAAATGATAGGGCTTCCCTACCTGCCTCATCCGGGAACGGGGCGGTTTGACTGGCAGGATTGTCTGAATGAAAATGTGGACTATAAAGACTTAAGCAGCCGGTTTTGTGAAAAAATCCGGGAACGGGGCTGGCGGATTGTGTGGGACCCGGCTATGACGGAAAAAATTGACAGGTAAATGAGATGACATAGAGGAAAAGAGGATTGGATGTATGGCAAAAACCACTGTGGTGATACCCAATTATAATGGAAGAAATTACCTGGATGAGTGTTTATCTTCCTTATATAAAGGAACTTTGGTTCCGGAAATTATTGTAGTTGATAATGGCTCCGCAGATGGAAGCGTAAGGCTTGTGGAGGAAAAATATCCCAAGGCAAAGCTGATTACATTTACCGAAAATACAGGATTCTGCAAGGCTGTCAATGCAGGAATAAAGGCGGCCTCCACAGAATATGTGCTTCTTCTTAATAATGACACAGTATCGGATGCACATATGACCAGCTATATGGAAAAAGCGATAGAGGGAGATGAAAAAATCTTTTCTGCCGGCGCCAAAATGTTGAACCTTCGTGAGCCGGATAAGTTAGATGGAGCAGGAGATTTCTACTGTGCCCTTGGATGGGCATATGCCAGAGGAAAGGATAAGGCGGCAGATACTTACCAAAATTCCTGCCGCATTTTTTCTGCCTGTGGAGGAGCAGCTATTTACAGACGAAAGGTATTTGAAGAAATTGGTTATTTTGACGAAAATCATTTTGCCTACCTGGAGGATGTGGATATTGGGTATCGGGCAAATATTTATGGGTATCATAATAGATATGTGCCAGAGGCAGTGGTATATCATGCCGGAAGCGCTGTCAGCGGTTCCAGGCACAATGATTTTAAAGTAAAGCTCTCTGCCAGGAACAGCATTTATCTAATCTGTAAAAATATGCCTTTTATCCAGATTTTGTTAAATCTTCCATTTTTATTTGCAGGTTATTTTGTTAAAATGCTTTTTTTTACCTTGAAAGGAATGGGCGACGCTTACTTTAAAGGCCTGCTGGGAGGAATAAAACTATATTTTTCCGCCGGGCGGAAAAATAAGGTGAGATTTTCCCTCAAAAATCTTAAAAATTATTTCTGGATACAGGGACAGTTATGGATTAACATTGTAAGAAGATGATTTTTATGGTGTTTTAGGAAATTTAGTTGTACTTTTTGGAATAATATTGTAGAATATTTGCAAGAAGGTAGCAGGATATGATTAAGGACAACCAAAAGTATTTCAATAGACTGCACTTGTTGGTAGATGCTGTTATTGTTGCCATCTCCTACTTGCTTGCATGGTATATAAAGTTCTGCACCATATTTGCCGATACGGAACCTGGTGTGGGTGCACTTGATACGAGGATCTATTTTAGTTACCTCTATTTTGTTGTACCCGAATATATTATCCTGTATTATTTTTTTAATATGTATGCACCCAAACGTGCCACAAGGCGTAAGTACGAGCTTGAGGGAATCATTAAAGCCAACACAGTAGGCATTACGCTTTTTATTGTGTTCCTTTATTTTGTCAAGCAGGAACATTTCTCACGTTTTATGATGGGCGCTTTTTTTGTGATTAATATAGCCTTTACCATTATATGCCGGACGCTGATAAGGAATACACTGCTTTATTTCAGAAAAAAAGGATACAATCTCAAATATATTTTGTTAATCGGCTACTCCCGTGCAGCGGAAGAGTATATTACCAGAATTAATGCAAATCCCCAATGGGGCTATGTGGTCAGAGGCATTCTGGATGACAGGGTCCCCAGCGGTACAATTTATAAAGGTGTAAAAGTGGTGGGAAGGATTGCCAATATAAAATACATTCTGCCAGAAAACAAGCTGGATGAAATTGCGATTACTCTTGCCCTTAAGGATTATGACCATCTGGAGTATATTGTGGATTTATGTGAAAAATCAGGCGTTCATACCAAATTTATTCCGGATTACAATTCTCTGGTGCCCAGCCATCCTTATACAGAGGATTTGATGGGGCTTCCGGTAATCAACATCCGGTATGTGCCTCTTACTAATACATTAAACTGGGTTTCCAAACGGGCTGTGGATATTATTGGAGCCTTGCTTGGGATTTTAATATCTTCACCGATTATGCTTCTGGCTGCTTTGGCAGTGCGGCTTACCAGCCGGGGACCGGTAATTTTTAAACAGGAAAGAGTGGGGCTTCACAACAAAACCTTTAAAATGTATAAATTCCGTACCATGGAGGTACAAAAACCTACCACAGAGCAGAAGGCGTGGACGGTAAAGGATGACCCAAGGGTTACAAAGATTGGAAAATTCTTAAGATGCACCAGCTTAGACGAGCTTCCCCAGCTGTTTAACATACTGGTTGGAGAAATGTCATTGGTAGGACCAAGACCAGAGCGTCCTTTGTTTGTGGAAAAGTTTAAGGAAGAAATTCCAAGGTATATGATTAAACACCAGGTGCGTCCAGGACTTACCGGATGGGCGCAGATTAATGGCTACCGGGGAGACACTTCTATCCGAAAAAGGATTGAGTATGACTTGTTTTATATAGAAAACTGGACCATGAGCCTGGATGTTAAAATAATGTTTATGACGATATTTAAAGGATTTATAAACAAAAACGCGTATTAACAAAAGCAGTGTATATAATGCCCTGAAATTACAAATCTTAAGGATAAATAAAAATAATATTAAGGGGCTTGCTTAAACGCTGGTTTTGTGCGAAAATAGTATCTTGTGAGAAATCACAGATGATAAGGCCCAGGAGATATATAGTTGAAGTAAAGGGAGAGATTTATATATGGCAGAAGAACCAAGAAAACCTGTGAAAAAGAAACCGGCAGGAAGCCGTCCGGTCA
>CAMUHA010000060.1 GCA_947088515.1 uncultured bacterium | reverse complement strand
GCACAATTGCTTTATCAGCGGCATCCCCTTAAGGCAGTTGTCCTCCTGCCCCGAAGTTAAAATGGTATCTATCCCCAGCTCCCCTGCCTGCCTGTAAGCTTCCAAGGGGTCTGCACACACATCAAAAGCCCGGTGCAGTGTCACCTTCATGTCGCCTGCCGTTTTTATCAGCTCTCTCATATATTCCATATGAAGCTTTCCATTCTCCCTAAGGCATCCAATCACCACCCCGTTGGCGCCTGCTTTCCTAAACAGTTCCACTTCTCTTTTTATAACTTCAAACTCATAGCTGGTATAAAGAAAATCCCCAAAACGAGGCCTCAGCAATACCCGGACCGGCGTATTGCAGTATTTTCTTATCTGTTCAAATAGCGCAAGACTTGGAGATGTGCCTCCTATTACCAGTGACGCACAAAGCTCCAGGCGGTCAGCTCCCCCTTTTGCCGCAGCAAGGGCCGACTCCACACTGTCCACACAACATTCCAAAATATACTGTTTCATGTAAATCCCTCCTGATTTTTTAACCAATCTGCCTGTTTCAGCTGCACAGCTGTTTCTCAAAAGCCGCAATACATTTCCCCGTTTTTGAATGGTCTAATACTGCATAAAAAACAGATGTAAAATATTTGTTCATACCCTCTTCCAGAATTTCCTTCCACCAGAGCGCTATTATTTCGGGGTCATTGCCAAATACACCACAGCCATATGCTCCCAGCGCCAGCGTCTCCGCTCCCTGACTGGCAAAAATCGCCAGCGCAAGCTTCATTCTGCGCCTCATTGCCTGCTTTGCCGTCTCTATATCTTCTCCTTTTAACATTACCTGCCCCATATTAACCGCCGGAAGCGTCAAAACTGAAGCCTTTACAGGATTTTCTGTCAGCGCAAACCGTCCATCCCTGAAAAACACCACATCCGGGGAGTATATTCCATAATCTGTGTATATCATAGAGCTTTGGGCACGGTTTTCCCTATAATATGTTTCATGGGAAATCAATGTCCTATAAAGGGTACTGGAAGCCGCCAGACTCTCTTCCTGCGCCATCGCCCCATTAATAAATCCGCCGCCTGGATTCTTTGCACTGGCAAAATTCAGCACACCTATGTTCTTCCTGCCCTCCTTAGACAGACGGCGTATGGCATCCACCGTAGATATATTTTCCACCTGTGTATATTGCCCCTCTGACCTTTCTCCCCCTGAATATGCGCCCGGATTTATATCCCCCTGCATGCCGTCAAACTTTTCCAAAATTACATTTCCCTGCTCCGGTGTAATTAGAATACTCCGTCTTACCGATTCCTCCATATCTGCTTTTATGTCAATCTGTTTTCCTTTATACTCATAAAATCCCCGTTCCATGATTCCCAGCGTTTCTCTTGCTATAGCTTTCCGGTCCATTCTATGCCTCCCATTCCTCTCTCCTGCTTTGATTCCCAATCCGCTTATCAAATCAAATGTTATTAAAAAAATATACCATAAAAAAAGAAAAAATAAAATCTTTTCCGGCCAAATACAATGTCCATCTGATGCCAGTAACTGTTCTTTACATTTCTTCATATTTTAATTATATAGGAAAAAGGAGAACCAAAATTTATGGCTATCGGTTATATAATCATACAGGCGCGGACAGCTCATGATGCCGTCCCCTTAAGCGGAGTAAAAATCAAAATACTGGATGACCGGGAAAACACGATTTATGAATTGACAACCGACGAAAACGGGGAAACCGGGAAGCTTCCCCTCGAAACACTGGAAAAGAGCTTTTCACAAAACCAGTATTTTACTGGTATACCCTATATAGGATACAATGTACTTGCACAAATTTCAGGCTTTAATACTCTTTATATTACAGACATTCCCATTTTGGATGGCGAAACAGCAATTCTGCCTCTTTCCCTCGTCCCCATGCAGGAAATGCAAAGAACCCCTATCCAGACAGAAATTCATATTGGAAAGCCTGCTGTTTCCATGAGCGGCATACGCAGTCAGGACGGAACTATTTCAGAGCCCTATGTATTGCGTCAGGTTGTCATTCCCAATCCAATCACTGTACACCTTGGGCAGCCAGACTCATCTGCCCCCAATGTGCAGGTTTCCTTCCCTGACTATGTAAAAAATGTTGCCTCCAGTGAAATTTACGCCACCTGGCCAGATGCGTCCCTAAGAGCCAACATTTATGCAATTATCACCTTTGCGCTAAACCGTGTTTACACGGAATGGTACCGGAATCAATAGTTTTCTATTGAATAGAAAAAAGCAGCGCTGCATAAGCATATAGTAATTATACATCCTAAGGATACTTCCATGAATCCAAATCCAAAATATGAGACTTCATTTTCTTTCACTTGCAAAAACAAATCAACCCAAGTCACACTCACATTCCCCAAACAGTCCGACCCGGAAGCAGTCCGAAACTTTATTACCAGTTTAAAAGAGATATACCTTACAAAAATCACCTCCATAACAGTTCCGGAAAAAACTTCCTGTTTTCCCTCCTCTGTCACAGAAAGCATGGAGGGAAATATCCTTGTATAAAAAAGTACGGACCCTACTGCGGGTGTCCTCCAAACAGCAGCTCCATGATGACGATATTCCCATCCAAAGAGCCGAGGCCATGCAATATATTGCCGGGCGTCCTGAATGGGTATTTGACCAGGAATATATTGAAAAAGCAGTATCTGCATATAAAAATACAGTGGAACAAAGGGAAGTCTTGCAAAGAATTTTAACAGACGCGAAAAACCGCCAGTTTGATGTTCTCCTCACCTATATGTCAGACCGGATTGGAAGACAGGAGGAATACAGTTTTTATGTAGCCGCCTTAAACCAGCTTGGCATAGAGGTCTGGACTATTAAAGACGGACAGTTAAAAACCCAGGAACACATTGACAAATTGTTGAACTATATCCGCTTCTGGCAGAATGAAGGGGAAAGTAAAAAAACGAGTATGAGAGTAAAAGATACTCAAAAAGAGCTGGTAAAATCGGGAAAGTTTGTAGGCGGCAGGGCGCCTTTTGGCTACCAGCTGATTCCTTCCGGCATGATCAGCAGTCATGGAAGACTTCTGAAAAAGCTTGAGATTGTAGAAGAAAAGGCAGAAGTTGTCAGGACAATTTACCATCTGGCCATCCATCATGGTATGGGATATGAAAAAATAGCCAAAGAACTAAACAGGCAAAAAATTCCCTCTATTACAACTGATAAGTGGAAATCCGGAACTATAAGAAGCATCTTAACCAACCCAATTTATATGGGTTATCTGGCGCTCAACCGGAGAATCCATCAGGGCGGATACATCCATCAGGACAGAAAAAACTGGATTTATTCTGATAAACAGCTCCCGGAATTAGTGATTGTACCGCAGCACACCTGGGAAGCAGCCCAAAAAATCCGTGAAGCAAGAAAAGCAAAGATTAACGCCTCAAGGGAAAAAGCTTCAAAAGAATATGAAATGCAGCATCATATACCTTTCAGCGCCAGCGGCAAGCTTGCCCTTATGGGCCTTGTCTGCTGCGGATATTGTGGAAAAAACTTAAAAAACGGAAGCTACTGCAACCACTGGACAACCAAAACGGGCGAAAATAAAACAGCCTATACCGGCAGATATCTCTGCCCTTCAAAATGTCCACAACGCTCCTGCTACTCCCAAACTTATCTGGAAAACATTGTCTTTGAAACAGTTGAAGACTTCATAGCAGGTTTAAAACCCATTAATCTTACCGAAGAATGGCTGGAATATAAACGCAGTCAGACTGCAAAAAATGAAAAAAGACTAAAGGAACTTCAAAATAAACTTCAATCAATACAAAATGACATTCACACTCTTGAAGAAAAAATTCCAGACGCCATACGGGAAAACTATTGCTTCAGCGCAGATAAACTATCCTCCATGATTAAGGAGAAGGAAGCCAAAAAACAACAGCTGTATAAACAGACAAATCAGCTTAAAAACCAGCTGTTTTTGAAAGAAAAGCAATACATCCAGGCAGAAAAGACTTTTTCCCTGACGCCAGACTGGAAAAAAGAATTTCACCTTGCAGACATCAGAGTCAAAAAAATGCTTCTCTCCTCTCTGCTTGAGAAAATTACAGTGACAGAGGGAAATATTTATATTCAGTTCAAAGTATGCCCGGAAGATTTTAATTGATAAAAACCTGGACTTTTGCTGCCTTTTTACCCAAAACCACTGGTCTCGCTGTACAAAAGCCGGGGGTATGGTTTTGATATAACCAACAGCACTTCCTATGACCAGTATTTTGTATATGGACGTCCCATTTATGAATCCATCAGCAGAGTTGTTGACGAAATTTTTAATCAGTATGTCCGCATACAGGGACAAAACGCCCCTTACTTTACCTCTTTCTGCAACGGAACCACTACCACCTGCCGCGGAATGTCCCAATGGGGTACTGTTACGCTGGCAAATCAGGGCCTCTCCCCCCTGCAAATCCTTCGCACTTACTACCCCAAAAATATAGAAATTGCAGAGACAAACATTTATACAGGCGTTCTCTCTTCTTACCCAGGCGCCCCCCTTAAAACAGGCAGCACAGGGCTTGATGTGCAGACCATACAAACTTATCTAAACCGGATACGGCAAAACTACCCGGCTATTCCTGTTATTACCGATGACCCAGGTATTTTCTGGGACAGCACCAAAGCCGCCGTAACAAAATTCCAGAGCATCTTTAACCTTGCTCCCGATGGCATCGTAGGAAAATCTACCTGGTATAAAATATCAAGCCTCTACACTGCCGTCACCAGACTGGCAGAGCTGGACAGTGAAGGCTCCTCCTTGGGAATCGGAACGGTTCCGCCAGATTCTGTGCTGCGCCAGGGCTCCAGGGGACAGGATGTAATTACCCTGCAATACCTTTTGGATGTAATTTCAGAATTTTACCCTGGCATTCCTGCTCCTGCCCAGGATGGCATCTTTGGCAGTGGCGCCAGACAATCTGTAATTGCATTCCAGCAAACAATGGGACTTAATGCCGATGGTATTGTAGGCCCACTTACATGGAAAGCCTTATATGACACTTATCAGGGAATTGGCCAGAACGTTCCTTCCCCCAAACCAGAACCCGGTATCACCACCTATGTAGTTCAGCCTGGAGACAGCCTGTGGCTGATTGCCCAAAGGTATAACACCACTATAAACGCAATCAAAAATCTGAACGGACTTACCAGCGATATGCTAAGTATTGGGCAAGTACTAAAAATCCCTACCTCCCAGGCCCTGCCTTATATTGAATACACCGTCCGGCCCGGAGATACCCTCTGGCTGCTGGCCCAGCGGTACAACACTACCGTGGATGCAATCAGAAACTTAAACGGACTTACCAGTGACATATTAAATATTGGGCAAACGCTCCGGATTCCTTCAAACTGAAAGCCGTCACTTAACATTTATATTTTCATATTTACCGCAAAAAGAGGAACCCGCAATGGATTCCTCTTTCATACTACTCCCCATATTTTTCTTTCAGCAAAGCAATTCCATACTCCCTTGGCGTTCCCTTAATCCGCTCTATATAGGACTGCAAATGCCCCCTGCAATGCTCTGGCCCTCCTTCTCGCATAACAGTCCACATTGGGTCTGCATCGTATCGGGAGCTTTTCATCATCTCATCATTCCAGTCAAGAATCATTTTCGCCCCCTTCGCACACAGTTCCGGATGGTCCTTCGCCAAATCATGCAGCTGGTGGGGGTCTTTTTTAATATCGAAAAGCATTTCATCAGGCAATAGATGGTAGCCTCCATGCACTGTACGGATATAGACATAGTCTTCAAACCGGACGCTGCGCTGACATACATGGGCACACTGGGAAAGCACCACATAAGGCTTGGAACAATCCTTTCCATCCTTCAATGTCTGCGCATAAGACACACCATCATAATGGTATCCATCCCAAGTAACCATTGGCGTCCCCAAAAGTTCCTGTATGGTAGGCAGCAAGTCAACATTATCATGAAAGCCTTTTGCTACAGCCCCCTTCTGTATCCCTGGCCACCGGATAATCATGGGAATACGGCAGACCGGTTCATCCGCCATTCCATGTTCTCCATATACTCCAAATTCCCCCAGGTCCTCACCATGGTCAGCTGTGATGATAACCGCAAGGTCCTCATCATACAAATTATTATCTTTCAACCATCCGATGACCTGTCCAATGTTGTCATCTGTATAACGTACACCATCATCATATAAGTTGATAAAATGCTTTGCCTCTGTAAGATTTTGAAGCTTTCCGGGATGCTTCGGCCACTGTTTAAAAGTGTCGTCATTCCACATATTAATTTCATTTGCGCCATGAGGACCAATATGCCGCAAATGCTCTTCAAAGATTTCCTCTGTAATCCAGTCATCCGGTAAATCGTCTTCGTCAAAGCAGTTCTTATAATCCGCCGGCGTACGGTACGGTGTATGCGGGTCCCAATAATGTACATGTATCATCCAGTTGTCTTTTCTGCCATTGCGTTCCAGCCAGTCAAGCACATGAGGCGTTACCATCTCTGCAGATTCGCCTCCCCTGTTTCCCACGTTAAAACACTCATTAAAACCTGCATTAAACCACCATGCCGAATGACGTTCCGCAAAAGTAGAAAATGAAACCGTATGTAACCCGGCACGCCGGAACTGCATAAACAACCCATTCTCAGAACATTCATCGGTAAAGCTCCTGCCTCTTCCCTGAAGCCTTAAATCCGCCGCTGTACCGCCATGACCTAAAATCCCGTTATGTACACCATACTGGCCGCTGATTAAAGACGCTCTTGATGGCAGGCAAGGCGCATTGGGACAATAATAATTGTCAAACCGCACTCCCTCCCTTGCAATCTCATCCATTACAGGAGTTGTATTCCTGCCATATCCATAACACCCCATATGATCCGCACGAAGCGTATCAATGTCAAACATAACTACTCTCATTTTTTCCTCCTATTAATAGTTCCGCTTCTACTGTTTATAGTTCCGTTTCCGCCCCTAGACCTTATTCTTCCTCTGTTTCTCCCATACGCATTTTTAAGGGCGCAATTCCATAACAGCTATGAAAATGCTGGTAAAAATAATTCATATTAGAATATCCTACTTCCTCTGCTACCGCTGATATTTTATCCTCTGTATTTAAAATCCGGCAGCGCGCCACATTCATTCTGTACGCCATCAAATACTCCGAAAATTTCATATTTGTTTCTCTGATAAATATTTGTCCTAAATAAGTGGGATTCATTTTAAAACGGTCGGCAATACTTTTTAATGAGATACGCCTCCCATATTCCACTCCCACAATCATTACTATTTTCCGCACCAGCGGAGATAATTCTCCATAAGGCCGCTTTAAAATCGGGTCCTCTTCCTTGTGTATCTCGTCCTGCACTGTTCCATGGAGTTTTTCAACGATAACCTGTTGGACTCTTTTTAACAGTTTTCCTCCATCAATAGGCTTTAGCAAATAATCCAGCGCTCCACAGCGGAGCGCTTCACAGGCATACGCAAACTCATCATAACCGCTCATCATAATATAATTGGACCTGATTCCCATTTCCTTTAGCCTGTTAATTAATTCATAACCATATTCATTTCCAATACATACATCTACCAGACAGATATCCGGCTTCCAGTCCACCACATAGGAGACTGCTTCAAAAAAACTTTTCGCCATTCTGACCTGGTCAAATCCCAGCCCCTTCCAATCCAGCAGCCTGCTCATTCCCTCCAGCACTGCCGGTTCATCATCCACAATCATCAATGTATACATTTTCTACCCTCTCATGAATATGAAATCTCTTTAAAAACCTGCTTTCACTTACTCCCACTGCCTGCTGGAATAAAAACAGTAACCCGGAAACCTCCCTCCACGCTGTTTTCCACTTCCATCGAAAATCCATCTCCATAAAAGTAGTTCAGCCGCATATACACATTGCGAAGACCAATATCCGCTTCCACTTCATCATTTCCCTCAAGCATATTTCGCCGGATATCCGCAAGCTTTAAGGGATCTGCGCCGCAGCCATTATCAATCATTACAATTTCCGCTCCGCCTTCCTTTGCAAACCCATTCACAATCAGAAGATTATACTCGCTTTCACGGTCAAACCCGTGTGCAAAAAAGTTTTCTGCTAAAGGCTGCAGCCAGAAATTAATTGTGGATATATTTCCAATCTCTTTTTCCAGCTCTATCTGATACACAAAATTATCACCAAAACGTAGTGCCATAATCTTTAAATACATTTCCAAAAATGCAAACTCTTCTTTAAGGGAAATTGCATCGGCTTTGTGCATTCTTGCCCTGTACAATGCGCCCAGCATTGCAATGGCATCCGCCATATCCCGGTCTTCATGCACCAATGCTTTTGAGCGCAGCATCTCTAATGTATTATACAAAAAATGAGGATTGATCTGATGTTGCAGGGCACGCATCTGGCTTTCCTGCTCTTTCAGCTTCAATATATATTCTGTCTCAATATAGCCTTTTAATTTCATTCCCACGTCTTTTAAGGCTGTTGCAATCATCTCATATTCATTTTCCCTGTGACGCACTGGCAGTGTCTGTTCCTGCATCCGGCTAAAATTTCCACTCTCCATGGAAGAAAGCATGTCCATTATCATTGACAAAAAAGCTGCATCTGAGCAAAAACCTGCCAAATAACACGCCAGCACCCCCAGAGCTACAAGAACAAAAGCCACAACCATCACAGAAACAATATATATATTATCAGCCAGAATTACCCCCATATTCTTCATAACTAAAAAAGAATAGTCATTTTCTTCCGAATCCTGACGGACAAAGAATACGGGCCCTCCTTTTTCTCCCCAAAACCAGCCTGATTGTCTCTCATCCACAGTAAGCTGTCTTATCAGCCGTTCCTCCTCTCTGCCGGCTCCGCTTCTTAGTGTAATTTCTTTTTCTGCATTTAAAAGCGCCCAGCTCGCAGGAACCACATCTTCTTCATAAATGTCCCGCTTTTTTACCCAAAAGCCAATCTCTCCAAGAGTCTGGTCCATATGTCCTGGATTTCGTACAAAATATGAAGCTGCCAGAATATCCCCTCGCCTGGTTGCCAAATCTTCCAACTCTGCCTGGTCAAAGCAAAGCCTGATATCACCATATTCCAGCCACATATCCTTCTGTCCTTCATCTGACCAAAGCGTCACACCTGTAATCAGATTTTGATTATCCAAAAGCACTTTCTTAATACTAGCTGGCAAATAGCCAATCTGCGTACTGCTGCCAAGACTATTTTCTCTCCTTTTCTGAATATATTCATTCAGACCCCTGGCACAAAAAAGAGCCGCTGCATCCTCCATTAATTTTGTATTTTCATATAGCCCGTTTGTATAATCCATCGTCCAAAGCCGGATATCGTTTATCTTTCTTTCTCTTTCCATAAAAGCGTTCTGTGTCTGCTGTCGTAAATCACTTGTCCAGGTATTCATTAAAAAAGCAAGTACACCCAGAAAAACAATGGCGCTTATCAGAAATACAAACCCAACAATCTTTAAAAACTTTATTCTGTAAATCCGATATCCCAAAAAGATACTGCGAAATCTTTTCATCCTCGCCTCCCTGCTATTATCCAGACTCTTAAACATATTATATCTGCTTACATTTTCAGTTGCAAGGATTAACACTTCAAAGGCATTTTAAAACCCCGGACAATTCCTGTCCGGGGTTTTTTAGCATTTTTCTTATATCTTCCGGGATTTTATAACAGACTGTTTTTCAATGCCCTATTTTTTATTTGAAAAATTCGTCAATCTGTTTCTGTGCTTCCGCTATAATTGTATCCAGACCAGCTGCTTTAAGCTCTTCCACACACTTCGGCACTGCTGTTTCCGGATCAGAAGCTCCTGTCAGCATATCATATTTATATTTATCCCAAACAGTATTTACATTGGATACTTCATTTTGGATATTGGTTACATCCAGTGCAAATCCAAGACAGGTAGATGCTACTGCTTCTTCATTCTGTTTCTTTACTTCGTCCCACTGATTAGGGTCTGCCCCTTCCTGATTACTCATAACAAAGAAAGTTCCCTGTGTGTAAGCAGGCCATGTCCAGTCATCTCTAAGTCTCTTAACTGTTCCATCTTCTAAATACTCAAAATGATTTCCTTCCACGCCATATGCACACATATCACGGAATTTGGAATCTGTATTCATCAGCTGAAGTACTTTTAATGCTTCTTCTTTATAATTGGAGTTAACAGAAATTGCATTCATAGAACCCTGAATTGTCTCTGTGGTGTACAAAGGTCCAAACACCTTAACTGCATCGTACTTTTCTACACCCTGTAAAATCTGCCACTGTGCAACAGCGCTCGGCCATCCCTGTGCATTACCAAACGCATTGCCTTTGCTGTCTTCTGAAACTACGTTTGCATCAGGATTGATGATACCGTCTGAATACCATGAATGCAGCAGTTCCAGATTTGCAAGAATATCTTCCTGCTCCAGTGTGCAGACTACCTTACGTTCAGCATCGTCAATTTTTACACCAATTGCCTGAATACCACTTGCTAATCCGTCATATTCATTAAAGAATCCATTCCACAATGCACCCTGATTCAGTTTTAAAGGATAGAAAGATTTTCCTTCCCCTTCTTTAATTGCGCGTACAATAGGGTCAATGGATGCCATATCCTTTACGGTGCTCATATCCACACCATATTTCTGTACATACTGGTCATCAAAATAGTAGAACTGTGTCAGAGAAGAATCCTTATAAGTAGGCACTGCATACACATTTCCATGAATCTGGACACCACTCCACAGCTTTTCCGGAACAAAGCTGTACAATTCTGGGGTAACGCTCTGTACCATATCGCTGATATTCTCGAATGCGCCTAAATTTACAAACTTGCTATAATTGGTGTTATTGGTAAACATAATGTCAAAATACTCCCCAGCATTGACAATCGTGTTCATCTTGGAATCATAATCATTCCATCCAGCAATTTTAACATCAATTCTTACACCGATTTTTTCTTCTGTATAATCACTAATCTGTGCAACCGCCTCATCAAAATCATCTGCCGGTGTACCACCTACTGTCCACCAGATTAATGTAGGCACTTCTCCGCTTGCCTGTGACGCATCCTCCGTTTTGTCTTCAGACGCATCAGAAGCTTCTGCATTTTCGCCATCAGCAGCGGCATCTGTGCTTGCGCTGTCAGCAGCAGGCTTTGATGCGTCATCCCCTGATGCGGACTTATCACTGCCTGAATTGCCACAGCCTGCCAGCATTCCTGCTGTCATAACAGCTGCCATTCCTAATGCAAGCAATTTGCTTAAACTTTTCTTTTTCATATAAATCCTCCTTATTTTTAGATTGCAGCCAGATTTCCAGCTGCCTTTATATATCTTCCGGCCGTCTCCCGTATTCAGCAGACGGCCAGCTTGATACCGCAATCCGTCAGCATTCTCATAATGCGCTGACATCAATCATCCTTTTACTGCCCCCAACGTAAGACCAGAAATAAAATATTTCTGGAAAAATGGATAAGCGCATGCAATTGGTGCAACAATAATAACAACAATTGCCATACGTGCCGCTTCCTGAGGCATTTTAGCGAGCATTTCAGCAGCGCCCAACCCTACAGTTGCCGCATTCTTGGCCAGCATTTGTATATTGGTCAGAATGGTATTCAGCAATGCCTGCAAGGAATACAACTTGGAGTCCTCGATATAAAGCATGGACTGATACCAGTCATTCCAATAAGCAAAGCAAAGAAATAATCCTATGGTTGCCAGCACTGGCTGGGAAATTGGCAGTACGATTCTTGCAAAAATAGTAAATTGGCTGGCGCCGTCCATTTTCGCTGATTCAATCAGCGACTCCGGCACAGTTGTCTTAAAAAATGTCCGGCAGACAACAACATTAAAGGACGAAACACTAAGCGGAAGTATCAGCGCCCATACCGTATTCTTCAATTCCAACAATTGACTTACTACATAGTAAGTAGACACCAGACCGCCATTAAATACCATTGGAATAAACACTACCATGGTAAGAAAACCATTCAATTTATATCCCGGTCTTGAAAGCACATACCCCATCAAAGTAGTAAGCAGCACCCCAAGCGCTGTTCCTATGATGGTTACAAAAAGTGATACTCCAAGAGCACGGACAATCATTTTGCCCTGGGAGAGCAGGAAAGTATATCCTTCCAGTGAAAAAATTTTCGGTATAAACCGATAACCATATTCTGTTATAGATTTTTCAGCTGAAAACGAAATTGCCACCACCAGCAGAACTGGAATAACACACGCTAACGCCATCAGCAGAAATATAATATTTAAAATCACATTTGCCGGCTTGGAAATCCGGTTAAAACGGTCAAAGCCGTCCGGTTCGTCTTTTTTTATTCTCCGTACCTGTTTTACATTATCCATATTTCCTCCTGTTTTGTTCCGTAAATACCCTTTCGGGCGTCTGTACGGGCTTGCTGGTTTTTAGTTCCACACTTAAATCATTGCGCTTTCTTTGTCGAACTTTCTAACAATCGCATTTGCTGTCAGAATTGTAATACATCCAGCTACCGACTGAATAAAGGCAGCCGCTGCTGACATACCGGTTGTGGATGTTTTAAGCTGCTTATAAACATAGACATCCAGCGTATAAACCACATCGTACAAAGAGTTGGAATCCCTTGGCACCTGATAGAACAAACCAAAATCAGAATAAAAAATACGTCCAACGCTCATAATGAACATCAAAATTATTACTGTCTTCATAAGCGGAAGGGTAATATAGCGGATTTGCTGCCATACGGTCGCCCCATCAATTCCTGCCGCTTCATAATAACTCTTATCAATACCTGTAATGGTCGCAAGGTATACCACCATTCCATATCCAACACCCTTCCACAGGTTCATAAATACCAGAAAAGGCGGCCACATCTCCGGTTTCATATACCACTGCTGCCGTTCCATTCCCAGAGATTCCAGCAGATTATTGACAAGTCCTTTATCAAAACTTAAAAATGCCCAAACCAGTGCGGTAACAACTACCCAGGAAAGAAAGTACGGCATAAACATCGCTGTCTGGTAAACTTTCATCAGCTTTTTGGAATGTAGCTGCCCAATGGCAATAGCCGCTGCCACAGGAACCACAATGCCCAAAATAATAAATACAAAATTATAAGCCAGGGTATTTTTAATAATCATCCATATATCTTTTGTAGAAAACAAAAACTTAAAGTTATCAAATCCAACCCACCGACTGGTCAGAAAGCTTTTTAAAAATCCACCATTAATTTTAAATTCCTTGAATGCAATGACAATGCCGAACATTGGCATAAAGCAAAACAGGAAATACCATATGGTAGTAGGAAGTGCCAACAAAGTCAGTTCCGTATCATCCCTGCTCCAACGCCTTTTTTTGGTCTTACCTTTGCCTTTTTCTTTGGCCATATTATTTCCTCCTCTCTCCGCCCCATCATCTGAAACGCTCTGTATATTTATTATAGCTTAGTTATTTTGCTACCGATATCTATATTTCTTTAGATATAAGTATAAAAACATTAGTTTATATTTATAATATTCTATTTTACTTTTGTGCATTTCTTATATATTTTTACATTTATTTACAAATTCAGGCATTGTTTTATATAAGTTTTTTATATATGCAGTTTTTTATATTATATCTGGTATTTTCAAGATAGACCTCTGTGGAAAAGGCTGATATACTGAAATCAAAATACCAAAGCGAGGAATTACCATGCGTGATAATATTTTATTGATTACAACAGACCAGCAGCGTTTTGACACTATCAATGCCTGGGGAAACCAGAGCATTTTTACCCCCCATCTAAACTACATGGCTGCTATGGGCATCAGCTACAGAAATTGCTATGCCTCCTGCCCCATCTGTGTGCCTTCCCGCACTACCATTATGACCGGAAAGCAAGGCTATGAGAGCGGCGTCACTACCAATGCCACTCATGAAGCATTTATGCAGACCTGTACAAAAGAGCGGTCCACCCTGCCCGCAATCCTGACAGATGCCGGATACCAGACATGTGCAAAAGGGAAAATGCACTTCCAGCCCGCACGGGCACATTACGGCTTTGAACAAATGCGTCTTCCGCTGGATTATATGCGCCGTTATGACAGCCTGGATGGAAACATCCGCCCAAAGGCGCATGGTATCGGTGAATGCGAAATGGAACCTGCCATTTCTACTGTGGATACCAAGGACAGCATCACCACATGGATTGCTGATGAAACCATTGATTTTCTGGAAACAAGGGATACAACCCGTCCTTTCTTTTTATGGACCAGCTTTACAAAGCCCCACCCACCTTTTGACCCCTGCCGGGACTTCTGGGAGCTTTACGATGGCATTTTGCTGCCGCCTCCCGTAACTGGCGACTGGTCTGCAGACTTAAATAATACCCCCCAAGGTTTTCTGGCAGGCGCCTACGAAAACACCAATATGCACCTTTTAGGGCCCCAACAAAAACAGGCCGTCCGTCGTGCCTACTACGCCTGCATCACCCAGGTGGATTACTCTCTGGGCAGAATATTCGGCGCTTTACGTGAAAACAACCTGTTTGAAAATACCTGGGTTATTTTTACCTCTGACCATGGGGAAATGCTGGGGGATCACCATATGTCCCAAAAGAACCTGTTTTTTGAAGGCAGCGCCCATGTTCCTCTCATAATTATGCCGCCCCAGGGACGTAATCTTGCCCATAACACTTCCGTTCAAGCCCTTACAGACCTTGTAGATATTTATCCCACCATTTTATCCATGGCGGGAATAAAGCCCTCTCCTTCCCTCTTAGGCATCAACCTGCTGGAACCAATGCCTTTGGCTAGAACCTTTTATGGAAACAGTCTAAACCGTAACTTCTGTATTATGGAAAAGAATTATAAACTTGTTTACTCCGCAACAGGAAACCATACACTCCTTTTTGATATTGAAAAGGACCCTATGGAGCAGCACAATCTTTTTAAAGACCCAGAACTTTTGGATATCCGCAAACGCCTGGAAGAACAGCTGCTCTCCCATACTGCCCGGTATACACCCGAAGCGTTAAATGATAAAGGGCAGTTTCTCACCTATGACGCCCCCGGCTTTCCCGGAGACATGCCCGGACGGTGGTTTGGTTTCCATTACAGAGACTATAGTGTAGATACCTTTCACTGACCCAAATAAATCACACACCGCATTTTCCTTCTGTAATACTTCGGAAGGAAAATGTGGAGCCAGGCGGTTGTCACAATAGAACAAATAGACAGGGGAAAATTATGAAATATGAGAAAAATCAAATATTGGAAGCCGAGATTATTGATATGACATCGGAGGGAGAAGGCATTGGCAAAATCGACGGATATCCAATTTTTATAAAAGATGCATTAATTGGGGACAGCATCCAGTTTCGCATTATACGCGCCAAAAAAAATTATGCCTATGGAAAACTTGAAAAAGTGCTTGTACCCTCTCCTTTTCGTGTAGAACCCAAATGCAAATTTCACAAACAGTGCGGCGGCTGCCAGATACAGGCCATGAGCTACGACCAACAGCTGCTATATAAAGAATCTAAAATTAAAAATAACTTAATCAGAATAGGCGGCTTCCCCCTGGATATGATTGACAAAATTACAAATCCGGTTCTTGGAGCAGAAAACCCGTTTCACTATAGGAACAAAGCGCAATACCCTATCGGTGAAAATAAAGAAGGAACTCCAGTAGCAGGATTTTATGCCAGAAGAACCCATTC
>CAMUHA010000059.1 GCA_947088515.1 uncultured bacterium | reverse complement strand
GCAAACCCTTGATTTTACTGGTCTTTTCCGCCAAGCGTTTTCATCGTCGGGAACAAAAGCACATCCCGTATCGCTGGCGAATCTGTCAACAGCATCACTAATCTGTCGATTCCATATCCAATTCCCCCTGTAGGCGGCATTCCAATTTCCAGTGCATTCAGGAAATCTTCATCGGTATGATTTGCTTCCTCGTCACCTTGTGCCAGCAGCTCTTCCTGCGCTTTAAATCGTTCTCTCTGATCAATGGGGTCATTTAATTCTGAATAAGCGTTGCACATTTCCCGTCCAGTAATAAACAGCTCAAACCGCTCCACATAATCAGGCTTGTCCGGTTTTCTCTTTGTAAGAGGCGAAATCTCAACTGGATGGTCCATGACAAAAACGGGCTGTACCAGATGTTCCTCCACAAACTCTTCAAAAAACAAATTCAGAATATCACCTTTGGTATGCCGGGCTTCGTAATGAACTTCTTTTTCATCTGCCAGTTTTTTGGCAGCATCAGTATCTGGTATCTGCTCAAAATCAATGCCCGTATACTTCTTAACAGCATCAACCATGGTAATTCTTTCAAATGGTCTGCCCAAATCTATCATATGCCCACCATAAGGAACGGTTGTAGTACCGCAGACTTCCTGTGCCACATAGCGGAACATATTTTCAGTCAGGTCCATCATTCCATTGTAGTCGGTATAAGCCTGATATAGCTCCATCAGCGTAAATTCCGGATTATGTCTGGTATCTAATCCTTCATTTCTAAATACACGGCCAATTTCGTAGACGCGTTCCATTCCGCCTACAATCAGTCTCTTAAGGTATAATTCCAGTGAAATACGCAGTTTCACATCTTCGTCCAGTGCATTGAAGTGAGTCTCAAAAGGCCTTGCTGCAGCTCCGCCGGCGTTAGATACCAGCATAGGAGTTTCCACCTCCATAAATCCCTGGTCATCCAGATAGCGTCTGATTGCGGAAATAATCTTTGACCTCTTTACAAAGGTTTCCTTCACTTCCTCGTTCATTATCAGGTCCGTATATCTCTGACGGTAACGGATGTCCGTATTGGTCAATCCATGATATTTTTCAGGCAGAATCTGCAGGCTCTTTGTAAGCAAAGTGACACTGGATGCGTGAATGGAAATTTCCTCTGTTTTTGTTTTAAACACTTCGCCAGTAATTCCCACAATATCGCCTACGTCATACTTTTTAAAATCCCCATAGGGCTCTTCGCCAATACTGTCCCTTGCCACATATGACTGGATGTTTCCCTTTAAATCCTGAATATTGCAGAATGAGGCTTTTCCCATCACACGTTTTTGCATGATACGTCCCGCAATGGATACGGTTTTTCCTTCCATCTGTCCGTAATTTTCTTTTATATCCCTGCTATGCGCTGTTACGTCATATTTAGTGATTTTGAAGGGGTCCTTACCAGCTTCCTGAAGTGCAGAAAGTTTTTCCCTCTTTATTTTTAAAAGCTGGTTTATATCCTGTTCCTGCTTCACATCGTTTCCCTGCGGTTGATTATTCTGCTGCTTAGCCACTTTGCACTCTCCTTCTAAAGGCTTTGCCTTTGTAGTTTTAATGTTTCTGCTATCTAATTGGACCTCTGGATTTCAAGAACCTGATATTTCAGCACACCAGCCTGGGTTTCCACTTCCACCACATCTCCTAATTTGCTCCCAATCAGCGCTTTTCCTACAGGGGATTCGTTGGAAATTTTACCCTTTAGGCTGTTTGCCTCTGTAGAACCCACAATTTTGTATTCCAGGTCTTCATTAAATTCAAGGTCGCGGATTTTTACACAGCAGCCAATGTTGATTTTATCAAGGTCAACTTCATCTTCTACTACCACTTCCGCATTCTTTAATATTTTTTCAAGTTCTTCAATTCTTGCTTCAATGTCACGCTGCTCATCTTTGGCTGCATCGTATTCAGCATTTTCCGACAAGTCTCCCTGTTCTCTCGCTTCCTTGATTTTCTGCGCAACTTCCTGTCTTTTTACCACCTTGAGTTCATGAAGCTCATCCTCATATTTTCTTAAACCTTCATAGGTGAGTATGTTCTTTTTTTCTTCCATTATTAATCGCCTTCCATCTTTTATGTTGCTTTGTGCGCCGCGCAATCCCTGTTGTCCTTTTGGACTGGCGCATGAAAAAATTCTCCCTATATGTCCGTCTCCCCAAATAGTGTAATTTGCTATGCAGCAGACCATAGGGTAAACAACTGTTGCGGCAGGTATCAGATATGACCCTGTCTTATTGTTCTTATGAATTAACGTCCGTATTATAACCATTTTTTACCGCAGTGTCAAGAAAATTCAGCATTCTGGCCGGATTTATATATTTCCGTCCCGAAGGAAAAACCGCACCGGCTTCTTCTCTCCAGTCCAGCCATATCATATCCGAAGGTATCTTTTCAATACCAGTCATCATAATACCATATTCCTCATAAAGATATTCCTCCAGCAGCTTTGATTCTGTGCTTTCGCCGCCTGTATACATCACCTGTCTCATTCTCGGCAGATAAGGCATCAGCAGCTTCACCGCCTGCTCCACACTAGATTCCCCTCCTTCCTTTGGCAGGGACAGACACAGCCGGTCAAAGGGCCTGTAACGGTACAGGCAAACAGCCATCAGCTCCAGGGGCATACGGAAATCAAACGGTACAATTTCCGGGGAAAAAATCTCTTCCCGGCACTCCCATCTCATAGCTGCCTTTTGTCTTGCCTCCTCAATCAGTTCCTTCGCTGTTTCCTTTTTCCAGTTCTTTGGTTTTCCAGAAAAAAAGGTCTTCCCGCAGTACTCTGGCAGAATCGTATAGTATACCTGCATTTTCCCCACCTGCTTTCTCATTTGGCCTAAAAGGTAGGGAAATTCTTTTGTCACTTTGAAGATGGGAAGTCCGGTCTTTTTCAGTCTTTGTCCTTCTTTGGGATAGCCTTTGGCGTCAATTCCTGCATAAAAAATTTTAAAAGTTTCCATTTCCATAAGAAAGCATATGTAATCGTCTGTCTTCTTATTCCATTCACTTGCAGGAAGATAAAGGCCTTTTCCGTTACCTGCAGGAACAATTTATTGAAAAAATTCTTTTACTGCCTGGGTAAGTTCCTCAAAGCTTTCTATGCTGTTAATCCATCTTCTAAATGCCGATGAATTGGGATACCCTGCCATATACCATCCTATATGTTTACGCATTTCCCGGACTGCCGTGTACTCTCCTTTTATTTCCCGTTCCATAGCCGCATGGCGCAAAATTGTCTCCTGTACCTCTTTAAAAGCACGTTCTGAAAGGAGTTCCCCATTCTCCAGATAAAAAAGAATTTCCCTGAAAATCCATGGATTTCCTCTTGCAGCCCTTCCCACCATAATCCCGTCGCAGCCTGTCTCTTCCAGCATTTTTCGGGCAGACAATCCATCCGTCACGTCGCCGTTTCCAATCACAGGAATCGATACTGCCTCCTTTACTTTGGAAATAATGCTTAAATCTGCTTTTCCTGAATAATACTCCTCCCTTGTCCTGCCATGCACCGCTACTGCCGCCGCACCACATCCCTCTGCAATCTTCGCAATCTCCACGGCATTTATCATGCTGTCATTAAAGCCTTTTCTGATTTTGACTGTCACAGGCTTTTTTACAGCCTTTACAGTTTTGGACAAGATTGCTTCCACAAGCTTTGGGTCTTTCATAAGAGCAGAGCCTTCCCCATTATTAACCACCTTTGGCACCGGACATCCCATATTAATATCCAGTATGGAAAATGGCCTTTCCTCTATCCGCTTTGCCATCTCACTGATAATATCCGGGTCTGAACCAAAAAGCTGCATGGACACCGGCTGTTCTTCCGGATGAATCCGCATCAGTTCTTCTGTATTTTTATTTTGAAAGTATATCGCTTTCGCGCTTATCATTTCCATACATACCAGCCCAGCTCCCTGTTCTTTGCAGAGCAAACGAAATGGCAGGTCGCTTACACCTGCCATGGGAGCCAGTATCAGATTGTTTTCTAAAACTACATTTCCAATTTGCAGTTTTTTCACCCCACCTGCCACAATATAACCACCTTTCGCCGTTTCCTGCCCACAGAAATTTGTTAGAAAACCACAGAAAATTTCATAAGTTTTCTATTTTTTCATGTAAAATAAATACTCTGTAATACAAGCTTAAAGATTCAAACAGTTCCTGCCTTTTGCGGCGGACCTCATTCACTAAAAGTCCGCTTCCGATTTCATCATAAAGATAATCTTCCTCCGAACACTCGGTGCGCATGGATACACTGCCATCCGCTTCAAATTCAATGGTAAAAATGCCTCCCACTTCCTCAGTAAAGAGAACGCAGATTATGTGTAACTCCTCTTTAATCGCTTCCGGTATCCCGGAAAACTTTTCATTAAAATAATATTTTTTTTCATAGGCGTTTGCTCCACAGAGCACTGCCCGCTCTTTTCCGGTATCTTTGTCCATTCTTATTCCAGTTCCGCTCCCGCCCCGCCCGGCGCCTTTCTCTTAGAGCAATTTCTTCACGCTGCCGCGTTCATAAATGCTCCAGGCGCCTTCCTGGGGGCTTTCGCTGTTTCCAGTTCCGCTCCCGCTTTAATAATTAATTCCCTGTTTGGGGAAATTTTATCACGCATATCATTCCCTTCCGGGAGTAAATGCAAATAGAATTTTTAAAGGGTGGCTGCTATCACTGCTTTGATGGTGTGCATTCGGTTCTCTGCTTCCTCAAATACCACAGATGCAGGAGATTCGAACACTTCGTGGGTTACTTCCATCTCTGTGATGCCAAACTTTTCTCCCATCTCTTTTCCTGTTTTTGTTTTCAGGTCATGAAAGGCTGGAAGGCAGTGCATAAAAATCGCATCTTTCCCGGCATTTTCCATCACCTTACTGTTAACCTGATAGGAGGACAGCTCTCTGATACGTTCTTCCCAGACAGCCTCCGGTTCGCCCATAGAAACCCACACATCTGTATATATAACGTCTGCTCCCTTTGTCCCTTCCATTACGTCCTCTGTCAACGTAATTGTGCCGCCCATCTGTCTTGCAATCTCCCTGCACTCTTCCACAAGGCTCTCTTGGGGGAAATATTTCCGGGAAGTGCAGGCGGTATAGTGCATTCCCAGCTTTGCACAAACTACCATCAGCGAATTTCCCATGTTATATCGTGCATCTCCCATAAAAGTAAGCTTAACTCCCTGTATACGTCCAAGCTTTTCTTTAATGGTCAGTATATCTGCAAGCATCTGGGTGGGGTGAAATTCATTCGTCAGTCCATTCCACACTGGAACTGGTGCATACTTGGCCAGCTCCTCCACAATTTCCTGTCCAAAGCCGCGGTATTCTATTCCCTCATACATACTTCCAAGCACTCTGGCTGTATCTGCAATACTTTCTTTTTTTCCAATCTGGGAAACTGACGGGTCCAGATAGGTTGTCCCTATTCCCAGGTCATGGGCAGCAACTTCAAAAGAGCATCGGGTTCTGGTACTGGTCTTTTCAAAAATAAGAACTACATTTTTGCCCTTATGTATTTCATTCGTCAGTATGCCTTTTTTCTTTTTTTCCTTTAAATCTGCCGCCAAATCCACCAGATATAAAATTTCTTCCGGTGTAAAATCAAGCAGCTTTAAAAAATCTCTTCCTTTTAAGTTCATCTTTATTCCTCCGCATATTACAGGCAGGCCCATGACACTGCCCCCATAGAAACTCTAACAGCTCTGGACCCGCCTGTAATGCCTTGTTCTTTACTGATTGCTTACCATTTCCTTAAGAGAAGCCGCAAGCCCTGCAATCCCCTGAATTTCAGAAGGAATAATAATCTTCGTGGCTTTTCCGTCTGCTGCCTTTTCAAAAGCTTCCAGACTCTTTAAGCGGAGCACAGACTCATCTGCTCCGGCCTCACGAAGCATACGGATACCGTCCGCTGTCGCCTGCTGCACCTTAAGAATTGCTTCCGCTTCACCTTCCGCCTCACGGATCATTTTTTCTTTCTGGGCTTCTGCACGTAAAATAGCCGACTGCTTCTCTGCCTCTGCCTCCAAAATTGCCGCTTCCTTTTTACCTTCCGCAACTGTTACGCTTGCTTTCTTTTCCCCTTCTGCACGGGTCACAGATTCTCTCCGCTCACGTTCTGCCTTCATCTGTCTTTCCATGGCATTTTGGATTTCAGCAGGAGGAATGATGTTCTTAAGCTCCACTCTGTTTACTTTAATTCCCCAGGGGTCAGTTGCTTCATCCAGAGACGCCCGCATTTTGGTGTTGATGGTTTCTCTGGAAGTCAGCGTCTGATCCAGCTCCAAATCACCAATAATATTACGGAGTGTGGTAGCTGTCAGATTTTCAATTGCCATAATCGGATTTTCCACACCATAAGCAAACATTTTAGGGTCTGTAATCTGATAAAACACTACTGTATCTATTCTCATGGTAACGTTATCTTTGGTAATCACAGGCTGAGGCGCAAAGTCCACTACCTGTTCCTTTAAATTGATTCTCTTTGCCACTTTGTCAACAATGGGAACCTTGAAGTGAAGCCCCACTGACCATGTACCCTGATAAGCGCCCAGCCGCTCCACCACATAAGCATATGCCTGGGGCACAATCTTTACGCAGGATGCTAACAAAATAAGTATGACAATAAACAATACAAGAATTAAAATTTCCATATACTTTCTCCTTCCGGGGATGAATCCCCTCTAAAACTATTGTGTCATTTCCTCCACCATAAGCTTTACACCGTTGATTGCGCGGATCATTACCACACTGCCGGCCGGCAGGGTAATTCCCTCTTTGATGGTCCGCGCGCTCCACTCGCGCCCTCCTACCGTCACCTGCCCAATCCCCTGCAGGTTATTAATTTCACTGGTAACAATCGCCTGCTTTCCCACAAGGCTTTCCACGTTGGTTTTTACCCTGTCTTTGTTGAAATACTTTACCGCAATGGGTCTTGTGGAAAACAGCAGTATCAGCGAAACTGCCGTTAAAAGCACAATCTGTACCAAAAGCGGCGCCCCAAAAACAGCGCTAACAGCCGCAATCAGCGCACCCCCGGCAAACCAGATCGTGGTCAGCCCCATGGTAATAATTTCAATAACAATACAGGCAACAAAAAAAATCAGCCAGAACGTTGTTAAATTCATATTGCCCTCCTTTTCCTGTCAACTAAGCAGGGAATGCCGCTTCCTCTGCCCGCTGCATGGGACACATGCTGTATTGACGGTAAATTTCCGCATTACGCCCCGTGCATTTTTTAAAGGGCGCCAGGCTGCTCACCTGATGCCCTCTAAAGACATTCTACTACATAAAAGGAATGCAGGCAACAGCAAACCTTTTCCATACATGGAAATCCTTTAGCAGTATTTAAAAAGCATCCATATCCAAAATTACTTTAAAGACCACTCTCCTGGAAGCCTCGCTGTCTTCATTTCCATTTTGTCATAAACCAGATTGTCGCTGGAACATCCTTCTGTGTCAATATAATTTGACAGCGCCGGATATTTTTCATAGCAATAGTCATCCACCGCAATGGCCCGTTCCAGTGAAAGTTCCTTATTATAATCATAATCACCGGTAGAATCTGTGTGTCCTTCCAGCAGTATCCCTTCAATATAATCATAATATTCACTGTCTTCATTTAAGATTACCGACTGGTATATTTCAAAGAACTGGTCCAGGTCTTTCTTACCTGCCTCTGAAAGCTCTGCGTCATCAAAGCCGAACAAAATAATGTTTCTCATTGTAATTTTACCCGACTGTCCGTCAATGTCCACTAACACGCCCGCTTCATTAAATGCTGTTTTTAAATCCTCCATAATTTTTCCCTGGGTCAGCACCATTTCCTCAAGGCTCTGGTCTTCCATTTCTTTTAAATCAGAATACGCAACATCCATCATGGAATCCTTAAGCCTGCGCTCATAATACTCATCCCTTGTACTTTGGTAAAAATAGCTTTCCCCATCCACAATCAGCACAAAACCTATGGGACCGCATGAAAGGTACTGGAAAGTCATTGTTACAGGGTCTTCTTTTGCCTGTATATAACTTAACCCGGAAGGTATCCCCTTCTTTTCCCAGCTTATGGTAACTGTATTCTCTCCGCTAAGCTCTATAACCGGGTCTACCGCGCTGTATCCATCTTCGTACCCTATAGATATATACTGGCGGGCTGAATCTGACATGGCGCCGGAAAGAAATATAACCGAAATCCCCATATAGGTATCTTCCCGGCTGCTGGCATAACCGCTGATGCCTTTACGCTGCACTCCATCACTAAAGTCAAAAGGAGGCAGCGTCCCGCTGATTCCATTACGGGAAATCTGCATATCTCTTCCCAAAAAGCTTATGTCAAACTGCATGGTTTCCAGTCCAAGACTTCCCGATTCGTCTACAGTAAGATAACCAAAATCCATTACGGAACCTTCCACTTTATAGTAGCCATCCACACAGACGCTCTGCCCTTGTTTGTCAGCAAAATACAATTCGGCGCTGTCCATCTTATCCTTAATGTTCTCTTCATAAAAGCTTATGGCTTGTTCCGCCACTTCATTTCCGCATAAGTTTGTGGCAACATACCGGAATAACTCTTCTTTGTTAAGGCCAAGTTCCATATTGCTACAATAGTAGGCGCTTTTCTCAGGTCCCAAAATTGCCTTGTACGCAGAATTTTCATCACTGCCTGCATATATGGAACCTTCCGGGAAACAGTACATCTGGATAGGAAGAACGGACAGCTCTTTTCCATTTATCATTTCATATTCCATCCCCTCCAAAAATGGGTCTGCAGAACTTAGGCCTATATATCCTGTACTGTAATTTCCATACAATGTGGCATTGGATAAGGTAATCTCACTGCCTGTTTTATTTTCCCCGGCTTCCTCTGCTTCTTCTTTGGCGCTTATCTCTGTATCTGTTTTACTGGAACCATAGGTCTGTGTCTGCATATTTTCCTCTGGCGAATAACTCCTGCCTCCTCCCAGAGAAATTGCAATAAAGAACACTGCGATAAGGGCTGCCGCTCCAATTCCTATAAAAAGAACCGGCTTTTTCCCTCCTTTCTTCTTTTCTTTCCCTGTTCTGCTTTTTTTTCTTCATCCTGCCGGCTTTTGATATCAGAAGCCGGATTATCCCAGTCTGATTTTTCACTGACAAGGGTATCATCAAATATGGACACTGTTGCATCCATATCTTTACTATGGATATCCGTCTTTACAGCCGTCTCTTCTGTTTTCTGACTGCCTTCTATGGGTGCGGCAGAACAGCTCCCTGTTTTGAGACTGTCTTTTGCAGATGCGCTGGTCCCTTCTGTTTTTTCACTCTCTCCTTTGTATGTGCCAAATACACTTTCTGTCCGGTCTTCTTCTGCATATGCCCCGGCTGTTTTTACCGTTCTATGGCTGTCTTTTGCACTTGCTCCCACTGTTCTTTCCGTTCTCTCACCATCTCCTGCAGCTTTGGACATATTATTTCTTTCTGTTTCTCCTGCTTTATCATCTCCATCAAACGATTCTTCGGGCACAGCCAAAAGCTCAGCTTCCAAATCCATACGCATCTGTTCCGGTTTCCTGTATCTGTCTTTCGGCTCATAAGCACAGGCCTTTAAAATAATTTTCCCCAGCTTATCTCCTGCTTCTTCCGGCACAGGAAGGGGCTCTCCGCCAACCCTTTTAACAATGGAATTTTCCCTGTCGCTGTGGGTAATAGGCTCCGGGAACAGGGGCAGAAAGGGCGTTCTGTTTTTATTTAGCAGACGGTACAGCACAATACCAAGGGAATAGATATCCACTGTAGCATCATAGGTTTCACCTTTATAAACCTCAGGGGCCATATAAGTATAGGTTCCTTTCCGCGAAAGGCCGCTGGTTGTTTTTTCCACTGTCCGGGCAATTCCAAAATCCCCCAGCTTATAATCCCCAACAGGAGAAATAAAGATATTTTCCGGCTTGATATCCCTGTGGATAATATTCTGCCTCTGGCAGTATTCCAGCGCCTTACATATATCAATCCCCAGCTTGATTACGTCCTTGCGTTCCATGGGATGTTCTGTGCTGGTATAATCCAACAAAGGGGTCAAAAGCTCCATGCGGATAAGAATATCCCAGCCCACACCATCTTTGTGCTCTATTACCGTATGGTCTTCATAGCTTACAATATTGCTGTTGCCTTTTAAACTGGCCATCAGTGCAAACTCGTCCACCACTTCCTCCACAAAGCTTTTGTAGTAACTGGTAGCGCTTTGTAAATCCATACCATCCGCAAGGACGCTTTTAAACTCGCTCTCGCTTTGGGGAATTGTAATGACTTTCATGGCTGCCTTGTAGGTTCTGCCAAAATCCTCCCGCTCAATTTCGAATACCTTTCCGAAGCTGCCTTCCCCAATCATTTTTTTAATCCGCCATGTTCCCCAAAACGGCTCCATGGCTTTATAATAGGAAAAATCCATTTTTATCCTCCTGCATACTGTAAGCTGTGCTTACGACTCTAACTAATAAAGAATTTGAAAGTTTACTTCCAGACTTATCCCTTCACAATCTAACAGGCAGCTGCCAAATTCATAAGCTTGCAAGTGAATTGCCAAAATGTCCCTGAAGCTTTAAACTTTGCAGCTGCCTGCTGTCATTTTAATTCTGTCCGACCTTATAAACAATCTTAAATTCTACTCTTCTGGAGGCCGCGCTGTCTTCCTCTCCATTTTCATCATATATAAGATTGGAGCTTCCGCCGCCTCTGGTTTCCAAATATAGTACCATCATATAGTTACTGTTTCTACAGTAATCCGCCACTGCCTGTGCCCGCTTCTCCGAAAGCGCAAGGTTATAGCTGTCGTCCCCGGTAGAATCTGTATACCCCTCCACCAGAATATGGTCAATATAATCCAGATGCCCTTCTTCTTCCTTCAAAACAGAGCCATACGCCTGTGTAAATGCGTCCAGATAGGCTTTTCCCTCATCTGACAGCTCCGCATCATCAAAACCAAACAAAATACTGGAATCTAGGGATATTGCTCCCTGGTTCACAGTAACGCTGATTCCCTGGGCATCAAATGCTTCAATCAGTTTTGTCTGCATGTTACCGCGGATTGCCAGTAACTGCTGGAGGGATGCTTCATCCAGAGAATCTATGCTTCCACTTTCAGACAACATGGCATCCAGATTTTCTCCAAGGGCAAAATAAAAATACTGGTCATAGGTCTTCTGGTATTTGTATACGCCATCACTGCCAATCAGTATAAATCCTACCTCTGTACTGGGAATATACCTGAATGTAACCGACCCTGCTTCATCCACTGTGCTTTCGCCGTTTTCATCCGTTTTCCGCTTGCTCTCCCAGCTTACAGTTACCGTATTTACATCAGAAAACTCTGCCGACGCATTATTCGCGATTTTTCCATCAGAAAAGAAAACCTCCGCTTTATCCCCCGGCACTTCAGGGATTCCAATATAATAAATTCCCTGATAAACATCCTCCGGACTGCTTGCATATCCTTTAATGAACGGCTCGTCAAATTCGTCGCCCCCGAACTCATCTGGAATCATGGTCACATTAAGTCCATTTCTGGATAACTGGAAAGTATAATTCTCACGTGAAATATCATACTCTGCGCTTTTTAGCTCCAGCTCCCCGCTGTCATTAACCACCGTTTCATAAATAGTCAGTTTTCCGTCTGTGACTGTATAGTATGCGCTGTAGCCGTACAGTCCCCCCTCTTTATCCACAAGAGTGTATTCTATATTATCCATTTTCCCGGCTAAATTTTCTTCATAAAACGCTTCCGCCTTCACCTTATCCCCATAGCCTAAATTACTGACTGCCATATCTGCAAACAGTTTGCCCTGATTTTCTTTGGTATTTCTGTAAAACTCTTCTCCTGAGTAGGACATAATTGCCCCTGAATAATCCTGGTTTGCAGAATTTGCTTTAAAGTCTATGGGCAGAATAGACAATTCTTTTTCATAATAATCATTATATTCAAACTGCATATCTGCAAGAAAATTCTGGACATTTTCTCTCTCACCGCCCTGCATCTCATACCATCCAAAAATAAGCTCATTAAAATACCCCACCTGGGAATCTGCAAGAAGCCCTCCATCTTCTTGGGCATCTGCGGTTTTCTCTTCCTCTCCGGCAGTTTCCGCCTCTGCATGACCCGCTTCGTTTCCAGAATTTTCAATCTCTTCGGCCAGCTCTTTATCCTGCTCCTCAGATATAGGCGTCCAATCGGAATAATCTTCACTTACAGCAGGCGCCGCTCCGTTTCCGCTTCCCAAAAACAACGCTCCTGCAGCAATAACGACCACCGCTGCCCCAATCCCCCCTATCAGCAGGAATTTATTTTTTGGGCGTTTCTTTTCATCAGATATGGCTTCCTGTTTGTCGCTAACCTTTGTATGTTCTTTTATGGTTTCTGACATATCATTGCCGTTATTGTCCGGCTTTTCTTTGTCTGTTGCATCTCCAAACAGGGAGATGGTGGCATCTCCTTCTGTTTCCGACCAACGCCATTCTTCCTCATCTGACTTCTTCTTTTGCTCATTTTTCCCCAAATCCCATGTTTCATTTCCAGCTGTGGTCCCAAACATAGAGACAGTGGCGTCTGTCTGCGTCATCTGTTTCTCTCCTGCTGTGCCTTCTTCTATCCGTACGTTCTTCCGTATGGTTCCCTGTTCCGGCTCTGTCCCTTCCCGTATGGTCATGTCCTGGGGTATCTGCCCTTGGATATCTGCAATCGCTTCCAAATCCCTGCGCATCTGTTCCGGGGATTCATAGCGGTCTTTTGGCAGATAAGCGCAGGCCTTTAAAACAATTTCTCCCAGTCCATCCTTTGCTTCCACAGGCAGAGGAAGGGGTTCTCCTCCCACTCTTTTTGCAATGGAATTTTCCCTGTCACTGTGGGTAATAGGCGCCGGAAATTCCGGCAAAAAGGGCGTGCGGCTTTTGTTCAGCAGACGGTAGAGCACAATGCCAAGGGAATAAATATCCACTGTAGCATCATAGGTTTCTCCCTTATAAACCTCCGGCGCCATATAGGTGTAGGTTCCTTTCCGTGAAAGACCGCTGGTGGTCTTCTCCACTGTCCGGGCAATTCCAAAATCCCCCAGCTTATAATCCCCAACAGGAGAAATAAAGATATTTTCCGGCTTGATATCCCTGTGGATAATATTCTGCCTCTGGCAGTATTCCAGCGCCTTACATATATCAATCCCCAGCTTGATTACGTCCTTGCGTTCCATGGGATGTTCTGTGCTGGTATAATCCAACAAAGGGGTCAAAAGCTCCATGCGGATAAGAATATCCCAGCCCACACCATCTTTGTGCTCTATTACCGTATGGTCTTCATAACTTACAATATTGCTGTTGCCTTTCAAATTGGCCATCAGTGCAAATTCGTCCACCACTTCCTCCACAAAGCTTTTGTAGTAACTGGTAGCGCTTTTTAAATCCATTCCATCCGCAAGGACGCTTTTAAACTCGCTCTCGCTTTGGGGAATTGTGATGACTTTCATTGCCGCCTTGTAGGTTCTGCCAAAATCCTCCCGCTCAATCTCAAATACCTTTCCAAAGCTTCCCTCTCCAATCAGTTTTTTAATCCGCCATGTTCCCCAAAAAGGTTCCATGGACTTATAATAAGATAGTTCCATTTTTATCTCCTTTCCTTTTTTTGTATCAGATTCCAGGCTCCCCCTCATTGCCTGCAGATTATTCACCATTTAAAAGCATTCCCTTTATAAAGGCAGCTCCCTCTCCCGTGGGAATGGAGTCAAAGCAGCTGACTTTCTTCCACTTTTCCACAGGCTCTTTATTGTATAGAAAAAAAGCAGTTACGCCTATAGAAAATAAAAGCAACAGGATACCGGCGCCCCCAAAGATTTTGGTCAGAAGAGACGAATTTGCCTTTTCTTCCTCATCCTCTTTCACCCTAAGAACCATCACAGTGACATTGTCCCTGCCTCCGGCTGCAAGCGCTGTATCGGTCAGTTCTCCTGCCATCTCCTGTGCGCTCTGACTGCCTCCAAGCCTTCTGGCTATTTCATCATCCAGGACCATATCTGTCAGTCCATCGCTGCAAAGCATAAAAATGTCTCCCGGACATAATTCCACAGCTTCACTGACATAAGGTTCTATCACAAATTCTTCCGGGAAAATGCCAAGATGCTGGGTAAGCTTATGCCAGCTTTTGCTCTGCCTTGCCTTTTCTGGTGAAAGGACCCCCATCTCAATCATCCGGGCAGCTTCACTGTGGTCTGTGGAAAGCTGCCGCAAAGCCCCATCCCTCATCAAATAGCAACGGCTGTCTCCCACATTACAGCATACCGCCTTTCCTTTATCCAGATACAGGGCAACGGCCGTAGTTCCCATTCTTACTCCGCCCCTTCTTCTCATCTCCCCACAAATTTCATCATTGACAGCCCGCATCTGACGCGCTATCCCATTTTTTATATCGTCCATTTCGCATGGCATAAACGCCTTAGCCGCCATCAGAGAAGCCACTTCCCCTGCTTCCTCACCGCCCATGCCGTCAAATACGGCGGCAGCCATCTTCTCTGGGCAAACCGTCTTATTTTCCATTTTTTGTTTGATTTCTGTATCATGACGGTAATTTCCAAACAGATTGTAATTATCCTCATTGTTGGAACGGACCCTGCCCACATGAGTGACCACAGCGCCTTCTATCTTTAAACGCAATTTTTTTCCTCCGAATATTATGGAATGAAATATATCCCTCGCAGTTTCTTATTTTCATTAAATGCCATAAGAAAAGGCTGCTATCCACTTTTACGCAGCAGCCCCTCCCCTCTGGCTTTAATACCTGATGTCAATAATACTTCCATCCCAGATTTGATAATCCGCAAGGGAAGCATCCATATGTAATTTTTTTTGCCCATGATACAGGCCAATTTCTGATACCTGAAAAAATCTTTCCTCGTCAAACATTTTTAAGGTTTCCAATATCTTTACAACCAGTTCTCTGATTTTCATCCATGCCGGCAGTTCCATATCCGTCTGCCAGCGCATTTGTTCCGCCCTTACTGTAACTAACGCATATTCCATGCCCTATGCCCCTTAGCCGAAATTATTCATGGTAGACTTAAGCACCTGGTCAGTGGTTTCCAGTTCATTTGCAGCAGTATCCATCAGTTTCGCATAGCCCTCCAGCATCTCTGAAAAGTTTGTGAAAGTGGGCTGCATACTCTCAAATTTTGTCAAAAACGCATCCTGAGCCTCGCCTTTCCATACCTCGTTTAACGCATAAACAAGATTTTTCACTTTCGCCATTACCTCATCATGCTGGGATTTGTAAGAACGCACGTCTGATGCTTTGCTCCTTAATGTTTCGGGTGTTACCTGAATTAATGCCATTGTTTTTTCCTCCTTTATATTGTTCCTATATTTTTACAGCCTGTGCTGACTGGAACTTATACTTTTGACTTCCAAATTTCCGCCTGCAATACCGTGCCTGCTCCCGGCGCGATAGTCATTTCAATGACTGCCGCGGGCAGATTTACAAATAGTTATTATTTCACAACTGGCGCGCCGTCAGGATACCAAAGACTCTTTCCTATACTGAACTGATAACTGTCCAGCGTTTTAATTTTTCCGTCTGCGGAATCCGAAATCAGAATATTCTTCTGGAAATCCTTGATAATCACATCGTATTTTTTTTGATAGTCCGGCGCAGATTTATCAAGAGCTGCCAGTGAACTTTTAAAGCTTTCAATGCTTGCGCCATTTTTTAGGCCAATACAGGAAACCGTATGGCCGGACGCCCCTGACTTTGACTTCATCCTCGCTCCAATAGGAATGCCCTGTGTCAGATTTTTATAAATAGTCTCAAGATACTGCTCCGGCGTTGTATATTTGTTTGTTGCGCTCCAAATGGTGGCCGGATTTCTTTTATCCTTATCGTTAGCCGCTCCTGTGCCGGAAATATAGGAATCAGTCGGTTTTCCAGCTGCCTCCCCTTTATAGGCGGATGCAATGGTCCAATAGGTGGAGCTTGTACACCCGTTTTTTCCAAAGCCAGGTTTGCTGTA